>CALKXT010000156.1 GCA_938003685.1 uncultured Sulfitobacter sp.
ACCCCGGCGCAATCGCGGTTTTGGTTTGACCATAGCTTTTCCGGCACACGGCCGGGAGGATGGGCCAGAACTGGGTAACTTTAACAAACCTATCTGGCCCCCGGCGCGCCCCTCACGTAGGGTCGCGCCATGAACATTCCCGCACTTACCTATTCCGACGATCAAGCCGCTGCATATGATGCCGTCGCAGAAATGCTGCGCTCTGCCGGGATCGATTTAGAAGACAGCCTTTTGATGCCAAGCCCGGGCGGCGCGGATCAAGTGATGGCGGTGACAGGTAAGGCAGGGTCCGGCAAAACCCTGTTGTTGGCCGAGCTTTATAAAGCCTTAGAAGCGGCAGGCGTCGATGTAATTTCAGGTGATTACGAATCCCGTAAACGCAAAGACAAACGCACACTGGCGATCCTCGCACCTACTAACAAAGCCGCATCAGTGCTGCGCCTGCGCGGGGTGCCTGCAACAACCATTCACCGCATTCTCTATACGCCGATGTATGATCCAGAATATGAACGGATTGCGGAATGGTTGGCGGGTTCTGGCCCGCGGCCCGAGATCGAAGGGTTGACCGAAATATCGCTGGATCGTGCCGCTGCGTTTTATGCCAACAACAAGTCTATTCCCGGCGCTTTGGCAGCAGCGGGTCTGCGCGGGTCCGATTTCATCACAGGTTGGAAGCGTCGTGAAGAGCCACTTGATATCGGCTTTGTCGATGAATCCTCAATGCTTGATGATAAACAGTTTGAGGATTTAAAAGAGATTTTCCCGACGCTGCTATTATTTGGTGATCCCGCACAGCTTGCCCCGGTCAAACAATCGGGCACCATGGTGTTTGAGAAACTGCCAGAAAAACGGGTGATGAACCTGAACCGTATTTTCAGGCAAGATGCGGGAAACCCAATCCTTGACCTTGCGCATGCGCTGGCCGATCCCGAACTGACGTTTCAACAGTTCGAACAGATGGTTGAGGACGCATCAAAGAAAGACGACCGCGTGGTGTGGGGACAACGGGTAGAAGTCGATCTGATGGCCCGCAGTCCCGTGTTGGTCTGGCGTAATGCCACGCGCATCCGTTTGATTAATGCCTTTCGTTCTGTCCACGGTGCGCCAGAAGACGCATTGGTGGCGGGTGAACCGTTGATCTGTGACGGTATTGAATTACCGTTAAAACACCGCAAGAAACGCTTGGACCTAGAGGCACGCGGCCTGATTAAAGGCGCGCAAGTTATCTTTCTGGGAGAAGGACGCAAACCGGGGTTCAGCCGCCTGCATGTCATGGGCGCAGAAGACCCACAGGTGTCAGCCGCATCAATCGTGAAAATTGAAAAACCTGATGAAGAAGAGCCATTCATCCCCTTTGCCGCACGTATGGGGGCGACGTTCCTACATGGGTCTGCGGTCACGATCCACAAGGCGCAAGGCAGCCAATGGGAAACAGTCCAAGTGTTTGCGCCTGATCTATTTGTAGCGGCACGTATGGGGCGGATTGAGGCCGGGCAACCCTTGTGGAAACGGCTGGCCTATGTCGCGATCACACGCGCGCAGGAACGCTTGATTTGGGTTGTGCGCAACCGCTTGTCAAAACCAAACGGACCTTTGCAAGTGGACGATCTGCGTGCGGCACCAGTGGCACCACTGACCTTGGACAATACGGTCGAAGAATTCGAGTAATTCAAAGGATGGGGCCAACGCGCCCATCAAGCTTGATCAGCGACGAAACACAGTAAAGATCGCAGATGCACCCCAACCTGCCGCAATGGCGATGGCCAACGACATAATGCCATAAAGCAGCGCATTTTCGCGCGACAGTTTGAAAAGCCAGCGTTCCATGCCGACCTTGCGCACATAAATGCTTGTCTCGTGTTTGGACACGACCGCGCCGCCACGGGTCAGGAAAATTCGCGCCTTATAGGTTCCCTCAGTCAGTGCCGCAGGCAATTTTATGGCCGTACGGAACAATGTTTGTTCGTCGACACTGACCGTACCCTCGTTTAACTGATATTGGTTTGCCTTTGACTTGATGCGGATCAACGCATCCGTAAAGTTCTCAGAATCAGAGATATTTTGCGGTGCCCCAACAGATCGGATGGCGCGGGGAATGGAGACTCTATAGCGTAAGTCTTCTGTATCGCTCAGCGCAAGGCCAAGAACCGTGCTGGATGCAACAGCATAAAAGCTAGGTGCGCGGTCGACTTCGACGGCATCAATGTTCACCCAGATGCCAAGCCGCTTTTCCTTGCGCCGCACGGTAATTGGTTTTGAGGGGCCTGCAACGGTCACGATGACCTGCAAACGCGGATCATCTTGGATTGCTTCTTCACGCTTCACCGCGCCAAAGATTAAAATCTCGGAACCATCAAAGTTGGTGTTGATAGAGACCTGATCACTGCTCAGACCCAACACGACTTCTTCTGCAACAGCGGGTAAGGCAAGGAACAGAGCAAAGATAAAACCAAGGGCGCGCATCAGTGACCGCCCGCCGCGCCAAGCGAATACAGTTCAACCGGTTCAAGCAGCAATTCGAGCGCCAGTTTGCCGCAGACCAAAAGCACCATCATTGCAAGCAGGATGCGCAGCTGTTCGGCCTTCATTTTGACCCCAATGCGCGTTCCAATTTGTGCCCCGATGACACCGCCAACTAGCAGCAAAACAGCCAGCACGATATCAACTGTAAAGTTCGTGGTGGCGTGCAACATTGTGGTGAAGGCGGTTACAAAAATGATCTGGAAAAGGGATGTCCCAACAACCACTTTGGTTGGCATCCCCAGCAAATAGATCATCGCTGGCACCATGATAAAACCACCACCAACACCCATGATCGCGGCCAAAATACCAACGGCAACACCAACGATCAGCGGTGGAATAACTGAGATGTACAAACCCGAAACCCGGAACCGCATTTTGAATGGCAGGCCGTGAATCCAGTTATGTTTCTTGCGGGCGATTTTTTTGCCCGACTTGGTCTTGCGGATTGCATTCAGGGATTCGATGAACATCAAGCCACCGATCACGCCAAGGAATACCACATAACACAGCTTGACCAGTAGATCGACCTGACCTTGGGCTTTAAGGTAGTTAAAGACCATCACACCCAGCGCCGCACCGACAAGACCGCCAATCAACAGGACGGTCCCCATCCTCAAATCTACGGTTTTTCGTTTAAAATGCGCTAATACGCCGGAAAAGGACGAGGCGACGATCTGGTTAGCTTCGGTGGCAACGGCGACCGCGGGGGGGATGCCGATAAAGAACAAGAGTGGCGTCATTAAGAACCCGCCACCAACACCAAACATACCAGATAGAATGCCGACAAGACCGCCCAATCCCAACAGGAGGAACGCGTTAACCGATACTTCGGCAATGGGCAGGTAAATTTGCATGGTCACCATTAGCGCAGGTCTGTCCGCTAAATCAACTACCTGCGCCGCCTTGCAGCAATCAGGACCGATATTAGAGGGTGAACTGGCCTTACTCTGTTCTGTTTTCAGTTTTCATAGTCTTCGTCTTAGCGTTCTTTGACATAAGGTTCTCCGCCTGCACGTGGCGGGATCGCTTTGCCGCCAAAGCCCGCCAAAATGATGACAGTCATGATGTAGGGCAATGCCCCCAAAAGCTGTCCCTGCATTTTGATCCCAATCAAGGATTCAATCACATCGGGACGGGTTTCGAGTGCGCCAAATAGGCCAAACAACAATGTAGAATAAAGCGCATACCACGGACGCCATTTGGCGAAAATCAGGGCGGCAAGTGCGATAAATCCACGACCGGCTGACATGTCTTTCACAAAACCAGCCTGCAATGCAGTACTCAGGTAGGCACCCGCGATGCCACACAGGACGCCACAGATCGCCACAGCCGCATAGCGTAGGCCGACAACAGAGACACCTGCAGTATCCACCGCTGCAGGGTTTTCACCAACAGCACGCAGGCGCAAACCAAAGCGGGTGCGATACAGCAACCACCACGTCAACGGCACAGCTGCAAAAGCCATATAGACCAAAATGGAGTGGCCAGAGATCAATTCAGAATACAGCGGCCCGATGATGGGCACATCCGCGATGGCCTCTGCGCCAGGCAGGGTGATCGCCTCAAAACGCCCCCCACCCATCAACGATGGGGTGCGTCCCCCTTGGCGAAACCAGCTTTGTGCGATCAAAACTGTGATCCCGGCGGCAAGGAAGTTGATAGCAACACCGGAAATCAGTTGATTGCCACGGAACGTGATCGACGCAACGCCGTGTACGATGCTGAGCGCCATAGACGCGCCAATGCCCGCCGCAAGGCCAATCCAAACCGAACCAGACAGCGATGCCACAGCAGCAGAAAAGAACGCCGCCGCCAGCATTTTGCCTTCAAGGCCGATATCAAAGATGCCCGCGCGTTCACTGAACAATCCAGCAAGACAGGCCAGCAACAACGGGGTGGCGAGACGTACGGTGCTGTCGAGCAGTTGGATAAGGGTCATATAATCCATTACTTTGACCCCTCTGCTGCTTTGGCGTTGCGCTTGCGCAGGGCTAGGAAAATACGTTCCAGCGGCATCCGCACCATATTATCCAGCGCGCCAGTGAACAGGATCACCAAAGCCTGAATAACCACAATCAATTCGCGTGGGATTGTCGTCCAGAGCGCCAATTCTGCCCCCCCCTGATAGAGGAAGCCAAACAGGATCGCGGATATAAAAACGCCCAATGGGTGTGAACGGCCCATCAAGGCGACAGCGATGCCAATGAACCCGGCACCTTCGGTAGAGTTCAACACCAGCCTCTCGGCCTCGCCCATCACGTTGTTGATGGCCATCATCCCTGCCAGTGCGCCAGAGATGATCATCGTTATCATGATGATTTTGAAAGGCGATATGCCTGCGTATTTAGCCGCAGATTCTGAATGGCCATAAGCACGAATTTCATAGCCCAAGCGGGTGCGCCAAATCAAAACCCACAACACAAAACAAGCCGCAATCGCGACAAGAAAGGATACGTTCGCAGGGGCAGATTTGGAAAAAGCGATGCCAAAGGGTGCTAAAATATCATGCAATGTTGGTAGGTTGACCGCTTCTGGAAAGCGCGCCGTGGCCGGGTCCATGCTGCCTTTGGGGCGCATCAGGTTGACCAAAACGTAGTTCAGCAGGGCAGCGGCGATAAAATTGAACATGATCGTGGTGATGACGATGTGGCTGCCGCGTTTAGCCTGCAACCAAGCAGGGATCGCAGCCCAAACCGCGCCAAACAATCCGGCCATTACTGCGGCACCAACCAACGCCATCGACCAATGCGGCCATGGGATGTAGAGGCAGGCAATCGCGACGCCCAAGCCGCCCAGCATTGCCTGACCTTCACCACCGATGTTGAACAGGCGCGCATGAAAGGCGATGGAAACTGCCAATCCAGTAAAGATAAAGTTGGTCGCGTAATACAACGTATAACCCCACCCATAGGTGGACCCCAGCGCGCCAGTTACCATAAGCTTGACGGCTGCGACTGGATCTTCGCCAATGCCAAGAATGACCAAGGCAGACAAGATCGCCGCTAGCAAAAGCGAGATCAGCGGGACAAGGATCACTTCGGCCCATTTTGGCATAACGTCCATATCAGACCTCCTTGCTCGCGTCACCAGTGACATGGGCAAGGTTTGCCTCAATCTCGGCCACAGAATGGGGCACATCGGTGTCAGTAATCCCGGCCATCAACAGCCCCAGTTCTTTTTCATTCGTGTCTGCGGGGGTGCGTTCGCCCATGACGCGGCCATCAAACATGACGGCGATGCGGTCCGACAGAGCAAGGATTTCTTCCAGTTCGACCGACACCAGTAAAATCGCTTTGCCTTGATCTCGTAAGGCAACAATCTGTTGGTGGATGAATTCAATCGCGCCAATGTCGACACCGCGCGTTGGTTGACCGATTAGTAACAGGTCTGGATTGCGCTCAATCTCGCGGGCTAGCACGATTTTTTGTTGGTTGCCGCCTGAAAAATTCTTGGCTTCAAGCTTTGGATCAGGAGGACGTACGTCAAAACGCGCCATCTTTTCGGTGGTATCTTCGCGGATCGCATTGTTGTTCATCAACACGCCGCTGCGATAGCCAGGATCATCGTGATAGCCAAAGGCCGTGTTTTCCCATGCGTGAAAGTCCATGATCAGACCTTCGCGTTGGCGGTCCTCTGGGACATGCGCGATGCCGCGTGCGCGGCGGGATTTACCGTCTGAATATTTGCCCGTCAGGTCGAGGTTTTGACCGTTCACAGTGACTTCACCAGTGCCGTCCTCGTAACCGCCCAACACTTCAAGCAGTTCCGATTGACCATTGCCAGCGACCCCTGCAATGCCCAAGATTTCACCAGCCCGCACTTGCAAATCAATCCCGCGCAGACGTTCAACGCCTTTGTCATCAATGACCCGCAAGCCTTTGACATCCAAAATGACATCGCCCGGCGCGCTGGGTTCTTTGTCTACGCGCAATAACACCTTGCGCCCGACCATCAGCTCGGCCAATTCGGCGGGCGAGGTCTCGGATGTTTTGACGGTCGCGGTCATTTCACCACGTCGCATCACGGACACGGTGTCGGTTGTTTCCATAATTTCACGCAGCTTATGCGTGATTAAAATAATGGTTTTACCTTCAGAGCGCAGTCGCCCAAGAATGAGGAACAATTGATCCGCCTCTGCGGGGGTCAACACGCCCGTCGGTTCATCCAAAATCAAAATATCGGCCTGTCGATATAGCGCCTTTAGAATTTCTACACGCTGCTGCATGCCGACACCGATGTCTTGGATCAGCGCATCGGGGTCCACGTTCAACCCATAATCTTCGGCCAGTTCCACCAGTGATCGGCGCGCCTTGGCGAGTGAGGGTTTCAGTTTCCAACCATCTTCGGCACCTAGAATGATATTCTCAAGCACCGTGAAATTTTCGACCAGCTTGAAATGCTGGAACACCATGCCGATGCCTGCCGCAATGGCGGCCTGACTGTCGGGGATGTCGGTTTTTTTGCCACTGATAAATATCTCGCCCTTATCGGCTTTGTAAAAACCATAGAGGATCGACATCAGCGTCGATTTCCCTGCGCCGTTCTCACCGATAATCCCATGGATCGTGCCGGGCATGACGCGGATTGAAATGTCTTTGTTCGCTTGCACCGGGCCAAAGGCTTTGGAAATACCTTTCAGTTCTATCGCCGGTTCAGCAAAGGGGACAGCCGCTTCCGGCTGCCCCAATATTTTGTCTGCACTCACGCTTAGAAGCTCAACGCAGGGCAGCTGTCGTCAGACATATAGTCATGCACAGCCAATGAACCGTCCGCGATTTTTGCAGCGGCCGCATCAACGGCTGTCAACATATCAGTGCTAACTAGTTCCGCGTTGTTTTCATCCATCGCATAGCCGACGCCGCCATTGGCGATGCCCATGACGTTAAAGCCTTTTTCCATGCCGGGTCCGTCTGTCATCGCCTGATACACCGCGTTATCAACGCGCTTCATCATTGAGGTCAAAACCTTGCCCGGGTGCAGGTGGTTTTGGTTGCTGTCCACACCAACAGACAAGATACCCTCGTCAGCCGCTGTTTGCAGAACGCCAACGCCTGTACCACCAGCAGCGGCATAGACCACATCAGCGCCTTGGCTGATCTGTGCTTTGGTCAACTCAGACCCTTTTACCGGGTCATTCCACGCAGACGGCGTTGTGCCTGTCATGTTGGCAATCACGGTTGCATCCGCATTCACGGCTTTAACACCCTGTGCATAGCCACACGCAAATTTACGGATCAATGGGATGTCCATGCCGCCGATGAAGCCAACTGTGTTTGATTCGGATGCCATCGCGGCCATCATGCCAACCAAATAGGATCCTTCATGTTCGTTGAACACAACAGAGCGCACGTTAGGTTGATCAACAACCATGTCGATGATCGCAAAGTCTGTTTCTGGATAATCAGGCGCGACTTGGTTCAGGATGTCACCAAATGCGAAACCGGTCATGACGATCGGGTTTGCACCGGCTTCGGCAAAACGACGCAACGCTTGCTCACGCTGTGCTTCTGATTGCAATTCGATTTCGCGGAATGTGCCGCCGGTTTCTTCTGCCCAACGCTGCGCACCACCAAAGGCCGCTTCGTTAAAAGATTTGTCGAACTTGCCACCAAGGTCAAAGATCAACGCAGGTTCTGCCAGTGCAGCGCCTGCACTGAGTGCAACAGCGGCGGCAGCGCCCATAAATTTGGTCATAAGGGTCATAGATATCTCCCAAGTTTTTCATTGGGGCGGGGCCAGCAGTGGCCCATCGCCCGCGATCATATGATCTGGTGCAATTTAGGGCGTAGCTGGGGGGAAGGGTCAACTGCTTTCTGGGGGGAAAGGTGCTGAATCTGGTCCCTGACCATGCGGAAGGGCCTGTTGCATGATCAAAGCGTCAACCGCAGGCCCACTTTCGCGTGTATAATAGGCAAGGCGGCGTCCGATGATTCCAAAGCCAAGGTCTGTGTAGAGGGTCAAAGCTGCAAGGTTATCCGCGGCCACCTCCAGAAATGCAATATCAGCACGATCACCCACGGAATCGAGCCATTGCAAGGTTAATGCGCGCGCAATGCCACGACGGCGCTGATCAGGATGCACCGCAAGTATCAGCAGTTCAGTATCCCCACCCGCCGTGCTGGTCAGCGCCATGCCGTGTGCTTGGGTGTAGGCATCCACATGGTTGTTTTTTAATAGATCGGCAAATTCCACCGCTGACCAATGACGTTCATCATTGAAGGCCGCAGCATGTAGGGCGGCCATGTCATCGGGTGTCACGGCAAAATCACGGGCGCTGCGTCACGCGCTGGGGCTGCATCAGCTGGGCGTAGGTAAAGCGGGGCAGGGCGTACTGTCTCGTTCTGATACCGTGTTGCTGTCAGGCGCGCGATCGCTTCGGCGATTGGATGTGCGGGGGCTTGGCCACCTGCGCCAATCAGCGGACCTTCAAAAGGTGGAAGGTCTGTGATGGAATATTGCTGGGGGGTGGCAAGATCGGAGTTATCAAACCCTTGCAAATAAACCATCTCGCGGCGCGCATCGACAGCGCAGGCACAAGGACCATTTGTGCCAAGACGTAAAGCATCAAAGTTTGACACGCCAACCGCAGGCACGCCAAGCCCCAGTGCCAATCCACGTGCGGCAGAAACGGAAATGCGGATGCCTGTGAAATTACCGGGACCGATGCCAACGCCAATTGCATCTAAGTCGCTGACGCTAACGCCCGCTTGGTCCATCAATTCATTGCACAATACCAACAGCCGCTCTGCTTGTCCCTTTGCCATTGGCTCTAGCGCGCTTAGTAACACCTCATCACCACGCAGCAAAGCGGCCGCACAATGTGCGGCCGATGTATCAAACGCCAATATCAGTGGGGCGGTATCAGGCAACCGGGCGTACCTCGGTTACTTCAGGGATGTAGTGGCGCAGCAAGTTTTCGATGCCCATTTTCAACGTCAAAGTGGACGATGGACAGCCAGCACATGCCCCCTGCATGTGTAGATAAACGATGCCGCGATCAAAGCCGTGAAACGTGATGTCGCCGCCATCTTGGGCCACGGCGGGACGCACACGGCTGTCGAGCAATTCCTTGATCTGGCCAACAATTTCACCATCTTCGCCATCATGATCCGCGTGACCTGATGTTGCTTTGTGATCATCGGCCATCACCGATTGACCGGACTGATAATGCTCCATGATCGCACCCAGCAATGCAGGTTTGATATGGTCCCATTCCACAGTGTCCGCTTTTGTCACTGTCACAAAATCGGTACCGAAAAACACACCTGCCACGCCGTCAACGCCAAACAAGCGTGAGGCTAGGGGCGATCCGCCCGCAGCATCGGGCGTGGGGAAATCCGCTGTACCAACCTCAAGAACCGATTGTCCGGGGAGGAATTTCAAGGTCGCAGGGTTTGGCGTAGATTCGGTCTGGATAAACATGGCGGGTTCCTTGATTTGACGCCTATTTGATATGCGCTCTAGGGGCCTTCAAGTCAAGGTTTGGAACGATTCTAAGTTGACTTCGACGATGTTGGGATTGCCTCACGCAGTGCAGCCCAACGATGATCACAAACTTTAGGTGATCGCCTCAAGCCGCTCTTTGCTGAGATTGCCAGGCACAATCGTGATCGGCACCGGCAAGGTGCCTGCACTGCGCGACAATTGAGTGACCAAGGGGCCGGGCCCCTTCTTCTTGTCTGAACTTGCACCCAGAACCAGAACGCCAATTTCTGGATCATCGGCCACATGCTGAATGATCTCATCCGCTGGCACACCTTCACGGATTACCAACTCTGGATCGACATTTTGTTTGTCACGCATCCATTTGGCGAAGACTTCAAAATGCACTTCAATCCGCTCACGGGCTTCTGCTCGCATGATGTCACTGACACCAATCCAGTGATTGAATTCATCTGGCGGAATAACGGACAAAACCGTCACGCCCCCCCCAGTATGGGCCGCACGTAGGGCGGCAAATCGCATCGCATTCAGGCATTCGGTGCTTTCATCCAGCACAACGAGGAACTTACGCATGTGAGGTCTCCCTTTGTGCCAGATCATGGCGTTTGATGCAGGCCCGCGCAATCGCTAACTACGCCTGGATCGGTCATGGTCAAATTATTGGACTGGCGAAACCTTCTGTCACCGCTCAGATGCGGCCCAATCCCAATACATCTCGCGCACCCGTCGTGTCACCGGGTTTGCGTTGGGGCCCATTTCATATTGTGTATCATCAAAGGCTTTGACAGGTGTCACTTTCATCATGTTCCCAGATAGAAACACCTCGTCCGCGGCATGGAAATCATCAAAGGACAGTACCATTTCGTGAACCTTTAGCCCGTCAGAGGCCATGTTTTTCATATGTCGGGCGCGGGTGATACCAGCCAGAAATGTGCCATTTGGAATTGGGGTGAAAACCTCGCCATCCTTTACCATAAACACATTTGCTGAGGCTGATTCTGCAACATTGCCCATCGCGTCAGCCACAAGCGCGTTGTTAAAACCCTTTGATCGAGCCTCAACCATCATCCGCGCGTTATTGGGATAGAGACAGCCGGCTTTTGCGTTGACTACGTTATCTTCTAGAACAGGGCGGCGGAATCGCGTGCGAGTCAATGTCGTCGCCGCCTCAGCTGGGGCCATTGGAATTTCTTCAAGAGATATGGCAAAACCTGTTGCTCCCTCTAGTGGAACAATACCCAATTCATCACCCGCTAGCGCCCAATACATTGGCCTGATATAAACCGCCGCATCGCGCGGATAGCTCGCCAATCCTTCGCGCACCATTGCGACCATATCAGCCGTTTCCACTGTGGGTGTAATCATCAGCGCACGTGCAGATCGATTGATCCGTGCGCAATGCGCCTCAAGATCAGGGGATAAACCGTCAAACAGGCGGGCACCATCAAATACAGTGGTACCTAACCATGCACCATGATCCGCAGCTTTGATGATCGACAGGTCACCATTGTGCCATGTGCCGTCGAAATATGTTTTGATGTTGGTGCCAGTGGCCATTTTTATTTCCTTTACGGCGCGCTGCGATAGATGCCTTCGGGCAGGTTAAGTGCTGCCGTAAGGTCGCGCAATTGGTCTGGTGATAAGGTGATTTTGCTGATCCGGTCCGTGCGCGGATCCCATTGTTCAAAAGTGATCTCACCGGCAAAGGCCTGTACAATGACATCTTCGCGCAGCGGCACGGCACCTTCATCAATCAATGTGATCACAGTCGCGTCAAATTCGTGTTCGATGGTAAACATGGATTAAACCTGATGGTTTCGGCGGATCATTGCAAGGCTGGCTTTCAAAGTGACGTGATCGGGGTGGTCCCTGCGCACTGGCGTGCTAGAACGTGATGAAATTATGCGGCGGCGAAAGGAAGAGACGTGAAGATAACCAAAGCCTTTGGCGCACTTGCTGGAATCGTTTTCCTCGCAGCGTGCGACGTCACCACCGTTTCCCCCGGCACAGATCAATCAAGCGCGACGGTAGCCTCCAAACCATCCCCGCGCACCCTTTCTGCGCAACAAGCAGCCCGCAGCTTTGTCCGTGTTGTCCAAACCGTAGAACCTGTTGCGGAGCGCGAATGTCGTGCGCGCACCTCTGGTGTGAACTGTGATTTCAACATTGTTGTTGATGACCGCCCGGGCCAGCCCGCCAACGCATTTCAAACCCTCGATAAACAGGGCCGACCGATTGTTGCCTTTACCCTCGCTCTGATTGCAGATGCGCGCAATGAGGATGAACTTGCCTTTGTTCTGGGTCATGAAACGGCGCACCACATTGCTGGACACATCGGTCGTCAACAGCAAAACGCCGTTGCAGGTGCCGTTGTGGCGGGTGGTTTGGCAATTCTCTTGGGGGGCGACAACAATGCGGTTGAGGCCGCGCAACGCACTGGGGCACAGGTGGGCGCGCGCAGCTATTCCAAAGATTTTGAACTTGAGGCGGATGCGTTGGGAACCGTGATTACAAAACGCGCGGGATACGATCCTTTGCGCGGCGCGCAGTTCTTTGCTCGTATCCCTGATCCGGGTGACAAGTTTCTGGGCACACACCCGCCAAACGCATCACGTCTGGAAACTGTGCGCCGGACTGCTGCGGGCCTTTAAGCAGGCTCAGCAGGGGGGCGGAAGGTGTTGAGGGCGATGCCAATCAGCGACATGCAGACCCAGAACACTTGGATCAAAGCAGAGGCAAGGTTAAAGTTGATCGTAAGACCGATCAGCACACACAGGGCAGCGGTTAAATTAAGAGCAAAAAACTGTACCGAACTCCCCCCAATGATCCGCGTTGTGAGCAGCGTGTAATTCAGCACGTACAGACCAAAACCAAAAACGCCGATAGATTCAATTAAATACGGTGGCACGAGTTGCAGCGTCATTTTTAAATTCCAATGTTGATCTCAGAAATAGTCTACTTGAATATGAGATCAGGCTAGGTGACTGCGACACGTATGCCTATGGCGGTATTCCTTACCCTGTTCATCAACCCAAAAAGGGGCACCCCATGAGCGGACTGATCAAACTGGGCAATGTCCTAAGCGACCGAGGGTCAAAATATGCGGTGTCGGGATGCCCTGTTGCGGATCGCGCGGATGTGGACCGCGCGTTAAAAGAACTCAAGCGCGGCAAATCTTATGCAAAGGCGACGCATAACACGTGGGCTGTTCTGCTGTCTGAGGGTGGCGCGTTGAAAGGTGATGATGGTGAGGCGGGCGCAGGTATGGTGATCGTGCGGATGCTGGAACGTGAAGCCTTAACCGACCATTTGATCATCGTGACGCGCTGGTTTGGCGGCAAACATCTGGGTGGGGATCGGTTTCGGCACGTGCAAACCTGCGTGCGGATGTATCTGGATCAAATGGCCTGAATGCTAAGGCTGATCGCGTAGAAAAAACAGATAGACGCGATGAGGACAAACACATGCCACACCGCGTTTTGATAGGGCATACCATCACGTTTATAGATGATCGTGCCAACGGAATAGATCAGCCCGCCAATGCCAATAAGCGCCACAGCTATGCCCGGCAGCGTGGTCAACATCGGCTTGATTAGCAAAACCGACAACCACCCCATACCCAGATACAGCGCAAGCGACCCGCGTGCATCAGTGCGCCAAAAGAACAGTTTCGCAAAGGCACCGATGATGGCGAGCGCCCAAACGAGGGCAAGAATACTGTAAGCAAAAGTGCTGCCAATGATCACCACCAAAGGCGTGTAAGTCCCAGCGATCTTGAAATAAATCGCAGCGTGGTCAACCCGACCCAGCAGCGCGCGGGACTGATCGAA
>CALKXT010000157.1 GCA_938003685.1 uncultured Sulfitobacter sp.
CATGATCTCATGGCCAAGTTCGATGTACTGGCGCAGATAGCGACAGCTCAACTTGCCTTGGTGGTAGTTAAACAATGACGACATGCCGGGTTTGTCCGCACCCAAATGGGCATAGAAAAACTGTTTGTAAAAGATACCTAAATATTCAGGGTGGTTTTCCAGTATCTCATTGTAAATGCTTGCAACGCTCACAAGGCTGCTCAATCCGCCGGTTTTGGCTTTTCGCAGACACAGCAGACCCACAACATCTGATGGATCTGTATGATACGGCAGGTACAAGTTGGTCTGATACACGCGCGAATTCTTGTCCGTAGGGTCCGCGACGTTCATCACTGTACCTAGCAAATCACCAGCCGGATTTTGCCCAACAGGTTCGCCCATGTGCAGGCCAAGCGCATAATAGATAAGGTTTATTTGGGCTTCTGAATAGCGTTCGATTGGCAGGCCGCGCAGCAATAGAAACCCGCGCCCATTCTCTAACTCTTGGCTGAATTCATCAAAACGTCGTGTCAGGCTTGGCAGTGGGAAGTCATCCTTGGACAGCTTTGGAAATGTGATGCCGTTGTTTTCAAGCATCGCCAATGCGGTGTCGATGTCGGCAATATTTTCTGACGTTAGCTTGCAAATCCAAGAGCTGTCTTGGTCAAAATCTTGGGCCACCCAAGCGGCAGGTCCAGTGATCTTACTTTTCAAAATTGTACCCATTTGGTGATCTTCCAATCGACTGAATTCCCTGACGCTCAAGGTTACTCAAATTTCACAGTGTTGGAAGGCTTTTCATGACGTTTTAGAGGTCGTAACGATGATAATTTACTTTCAGTCGTATAATGTGTGGCTCTGGCCGATCAGAAAGTGAAAGCCAAGCTTATTGCCTTTTCAGTCATCCCTGATATTGCGGATTAAGCACATTTGCGCCTTGATAACTGACGGACAAACCGCACCATGAATGACATTCTGTCCGGTATCCAAGCCGCCTTTTGGCTAATCGTGACGCTTGATGCCGATTTGATCGAAATCACGTTGCGGTCCTTGCAGGTCAGCCTATCGGCGTTGGTCATTGCATCTGTGTTGGCCTTGCCCTTTGGCACATGGCTGGCGGTACGTAGGTTTCGCTATCGCCGGGCGACAATTGCCACGCTAAATGCCTTGATGGGATTGCCACCTGTTGTTGTTGGGTTGATTGTCTATCTGCTGTTGTCCCGCTCCGGCCCCTTTGGGGTTTTGGGCCTCTTATTTACACCCACTGCGATGATCATCGCGCAGGTGATCATCATCACGCCGCTGATCGCATCCATTGCCCATCAGGCGATGCGTGAACTTTGGGCCGAATACCACGATTTACTGATCTCTTTGAACACAACCAAACGACAACGCATAATGACGTTAATTTGGGATGGTCGGCGCGCATTGCTAACGGCGGGGTTGGCTGGATTTGGCCGTGCCATTGGCGAAGTTGGCGCGATCATGATTGTTGGTGGTAACATTGATCATGCCACGCGGGTTTTGACGACGGCGATTGCCCTTGAAACCGGCAAGGGCGATTTTGAACTGGCGCTTGGCCTTGGCTTTGTCTTGATTGCGCTGGCTTTACTGGTGAATTTTGGCATCCATAGCCTGTCAAAGACCGAACGGGAGGGCAGGTGGTGACCCATTCCATGTCTGTCAGCCTACACAAAATGCATGTCAAACGGCGCGGCAAGAGTATTCTTGGCCCGATAGATTTAGAATTGGCACCAACGGGTTTCACGATGGTGTTGGGACCAAATGGGGCAGGCAAAACCACGCTGCTTAAGGTGCTGCATGGGATCGAACGTGTTTCAAGCGGTTCGGTGCAATGGTCGGTATCGGGCGCGCAGGCCCAACAAGAACAAGCCTATGTGTTTCAAAGTCCGATCATGCTGCGCCGTTCTGTAAGTCAAAATTTGGCTTACCCGCTACAGATCAGCGGCATAAGCAAGGCTGAGATTACGGGGCGCGTTGAAACATGGCTGGACCGTATCGGCCTTAGTAACATGGCCGAACGGCCCGCCACACGATTGTCCGGGGGGGAGCGTCAAAAACTGGCACTGGGTCGCGCGTTGATCCGCGATCCTCAAGTGTTGTTTTTGGATGAACCCTGCGCCAACCTTGATGGCCGTTCCACCCGCGAGATTGAGGCATTACTGCTCAATACGCTTCACACTGGCACGCGCATCATTATGACCACCCACGACATCGGCCAAGCACGCCGCCTTGCCAGTGATGTTGTGTTTCTGTTGAATGGTGAATTGCACGAACAAGGCCGCGCCACCGAATTTTTTGATGAACCTAAAACCCCCGAAGCCAAAGCATTCCTAAATGGAGACATCGTCGAATGAAACGTATAATTGCTGCATTTTTGATCCTGTTTTCAACGCAGCTGCACGCCGAAACCATGAAACTGGCTGTAACAACCAGCTTTCATAACTCAGGCCTGTCAGATGTTTTACTGCCCGTTATTCAGGACGAGATCGGAATAGAAGTACAACTGATTGTTGTCGGCACAGGTCAGGCATTGCGTTTAGGACGTGCAGGAGATGTGGACGCAATTTTAGTACATTCCAAGGCGGCAGAAGAGACGTTTGTGGAAGATGGCTATGGCACGCACCGCCGCGAAATTATGTACAATGATTTTGTGTTGATCGGCCCTGAAACGGACCCAGCACAGATCGCAGAGGCCGCCACTGCAAGCGGTGCGCTGCAAAAAATCGAAGCCATCCAAAGCACCTTTGTCAGTCGCGGTGATGACAGCGGCACGCACAAAAAAGAAACTTCGCTGTGGTCGTCAGCCGGGTTTGATGCGGCCAGTTTTGGTGCGTGGTACAAAGCCGTTGGATCAGGCATGGGGGCCAGTTTGAACACTGCTGCCGGCATTGACGCCTATATCCTGTCGGATCGCGCAAGTTGGTTAAACTTTGGCAACAAAGGCGGCTTGGCAGTATTGTTTTCTGGTGATCCGGTGTTGTTCAATCAATATGCCTATCTGCCGGTTGATCCAGAACGCCACCCACATGTAAACGCAACAGCCGCGCGCCAGTTAGAGGCGTGGTTGACCTCACCCACTGCCAAGGAATTGATCAATACCTACCAGATCGACGGAGAGGGCTTGTTCACGTTTAACGCCACACAATAAACCAGTTGCGCGTTGGGTAATCGCGCATGTGACCTTGCTGCTGTTGGGCGTCTTGCATAGTTTGCCCCAATGAAACACCTTGTCCCTCTCGCAGTATGCGCATGTGCCGCAATGCCCCTTTACGCGCAGCAATTGCCCGCACCTGTTCAGGACGCCGCCTATAGCGTGACGGACCTGTCAGAGGCGAAACTGGGCCAGTTGTTGTTCTACGACCCCATCCTGTCTGGTAATCTACAAACCGCCTGTGCGACCTGCCATCATCCTGCGCTTGGCACATCTGACGCCGTGTCGCTGTCATTTGGTGATGGCGGCATTGGCATGGGGCCAAAGCGTGTCGCGGACCCCAAAAACATCCCCGAAGAGCGGATACCGCGCAATTCCCCGACGCTGTTCAATCTCGGCGCAGATGAATTCAAGGTGTTGTTTCATGATGGTCGTCTTGAGGCCGATCCAACCCAGCCCGCAGGTATTCGCACTCCAATGGGCGGTGATATGTTGGCGGGGTTCACGTCAATCCTGTCGGCGCAAACCATGTTTCCGGTGCTCAGCCGGGATGAAATGGCGGGCTCCTTTGATGAGAACGATGTTGGCCGCCTCGTGCGTCAGGGCATTATTACGGGCGAGGGCGGTGCATGGGATGTCTTGTCACGCCGTGTTGCTGCAATTCCAGAGTATGCCGTTCAATTTAAAGCGATCTATCCAGATGTGACTGCCCCGGATGACATCGCCTTCACGGACATTTCCAACGCAATTGCGGCGTTTGTGGCTTATGAATGGCGCTCTGATACGGCACCGTTTGATGGGGTTTTACGAGGTGAGGTGACCTTGGATGGTCCGGCGCTCAATGGCTTGGAATTGTTTTATGGCTCTGCGGGGTGCAGCATCTGCCACGCTGGTCCGTTCCTGACAGATCATCAGTTTCACGCCATGGGTGCCCCGCAAATCGGTCCCGGAAAATCGGCAACCTTTCAGGATCACAATCGCGATGATGGGCGCTTTCGCGTGACTGGACGCGAGCAAGACCGATATGCGTTTCGCACGCCCTCGCTGCGCAATATTGCGTTAAGCGGCCCTTATGGACATGCAGGTGCCCATTCTGACCTGTCCGATTTTATTGCAGACCACAGCGATCCAGTGCGCGGTTTGCAAGGCTGGGATCAATCAAAGGCCCTATTGCCAGCCTTTGCCCATGATGATTTTGCCGTGATGAATGACGCAAACCAAGTTCAACAGATTGCCAATGCAGTCGTTGCGCAACCTGTCACGCTGAATGAGGATGATGTCGCTGCAATTACCGCGTTTCTGGACACGTTGACCGACCCGATCAGTATCTCGGGCCGCTTGGGTGTGCCGGATGCGGTGCCAAGTGGCTTGGCTGTACCACTAATCGATTAAGGTTTGGTGATCACACGTCTGTCGCCCGCGTTGGCTTCGACCTGTGTCATGCTGCCATCTGGCCATGAAACCCGCACCAAAGCCGCTGTTTCATCGCCCAGCCCAAAGTGATGTGGCAGCATCTGCCCACCCGCATGGCCGCCCCCGATTGCGTGTTGTACACTCTGCGTAAGCGTGCCGGATGTCACTGTTATTACAGCCCCAATTGCATCGCGATTGCCGCCATTCTGTGCAACGGACACGCTGATCCAATTGCCAGTTTGCGGTGTGACATTGCGATAGATTTCCAGCTTAGCACGTCGGTTTGATACAATCAGGTCCAAGCGGCCATCCAGATCAAAATCGGCAAAAGCCGCGCCTCGTGATCGTTCCATCGTTGCGACACCTGCCGCCACAGAGACTTCTGTGAAACTGCCGTCGGCGTTCTGTTTCAGCAAGGTGTTCGGGTCACGCATCGCCATACCCGGCATCTGGTCGACATTGCCTTTGGCGATAAACAAATCCGTGCGGCCGTCATTGTCCACATCGCCAAACTCAGCATGCCAGCCTGTTGAAGGGCGCCCATCATCCCCGATATGAGGCCGCTGTGCATAGCTGCCGACGCTATAATCCGCAGCGGCATATCCGCCACCGGGCAAGGCAAATTGCAACAGTTGATCCCCCATGGAGGTCAACATCACTTCATCCAGTCCGTCACCGTTTAAATCACGACTGGCAATGCCCATTCCCCAAAGTGCAACATTGTTCCAGCCATCGGATGCGTCTAAAAACCGTTGATCGGTGATGTCCCACATCTGTTCATGTCCATCCGAGACATAATAATGCCTGTCATTGGACAGCCGCAGGGTTTGACGTTCACGTGAATCCTTGGCTGCGAGGATCGATAGCGGACAATAGCCGGGCTGAAGCAATTCTGCCATATACTCTTGGCCTGTGGGGCGTAAGATCACATTGTCATCACAGGCACGAAACGGGCCGTCTGGATCATTGCGATCTACATAATTGCCAACCGCCAGAGTGGGTCGCTGATCACCGTCTTCCCACCATGCAGTAAAGGCGGTGCTCCACTTGTCGTCCTGTGGAATACCCATGGTTTGTGTGGCATCATGAAAGGTGCAATTGCCTGTGCCTTTGAGGATGCGATTTTGCCCCACGCGCAGGACGAATAGGTCCAAGATACCATCTGCATCCATATCGATCGGATAAGCACCTGTGACACCCAACAGCACAGGAATTTTGATGGCGCTAAACTCGAACCCACCGTTATTGCGGATCAACTGGGCTGGGTTTTGACCGCCTGCGGCAAAGACATCGGCCAATGCGTCACCATTGCAATCAAATACCGCCAAACCACCGCCCACGAAATGTTCCCAGCCACCAGCATAGACATGCGTGGGTAGATTGGATGAATAATCCTTGAACAGAGGGTCAGCATGGGCGTGTTGCGCTGCGACAAACGCTATTACCGCACCTAAACATAGGCGTATCATGGCGTGTGACCCACCATCAAATCGGTTAATGCTGCAAGGGCAGGGACGGTGCCGCCGCGCGCCCAGACCAGATCGTCCCAGATGTGGATTTCGATCTGACAGGGCTGCCGGCTGCTCGACAAGGTTAGCTTTTGCATCTCGGTGAAAACCTCGTCGGCGTGTAGATAGTCATAACGCATGCGTTCGCCTGACAGAATGATCAACGGCGGGTCAAACAATTGTACGACATTCGAAAGGCCAACTGACAAAAATCGACCTGCACGGCGGAAAATTGTTTCAGCGGCACTGTGACCAGCTTTGGCTTTTTCAAACAGCAGATCAAGCAGTTCCTCGTGGTTTTTCGGGTTACTTTCTGCGTTGTCTAATGCTGTTGCCGCCTCTCGGGTCAGGGCATAATCGCCTAGATATGCCTCAAGGCAGCCGCGTTGCCCACATCTGCATAAAGCCCCATCAAGTTGAACTTTGGTATGACCCAGCTCCAGCCCAACACCGTGGCTACCGCGATATAGTCGGTTGTTCAAAACCAAGGCCATGCCGACGCCATTTTCTATGGTGACAACTGCGAAATCCGTCTTATCCCGCCCAACGCCAAACCAAAGTTCGGAGAGGGTCAACATGTTGGTATCATTGTCCAAAAATAGCGGGGCATCGAATTTTTCTGAAAATGCAGCACCCAAATCTACGTTTGTGTCTTTGAGCAGGGAACACCAACTGATCCTGCCACTTGTCTGATCTACAATGCCGGGGATACCGATCCCGACGGCACCAATGTCTTTGCGTGACATTTGCGCATTTGCGATCACCAGATCAATCAAGATGATGATTTCATCTAATAGGTCACTGGAGGTACGCCTCTTGTTTGAAGACGGGACGTTGGCCGTGTTCACCACCGTACCTGCAAAATCGCAAAGCACAGCAGAATGTTGTTTGGACGACAGCTTGATCCCAATGGCATAAGCCGCTTCTGGCACGACCTCTAGGGCAACACGTGGGCGCCCACGACCCATCTCGCGCGCAGGTGTGTCCACTTCACGCAGCAATCCCGATGCAATCAAATCAGCGGTTAGCGTCGTTGCGCTGGCAGCACTAATCTGTAGCGCATGGGTGATGTCAGCGCGTGCGGCCTGTCCACTTGCGCGCACATGCTGAAAAACCTGTTGCCGAAGGGCCGGCAGTTTTGCATTCTCGCCCTCTAACAGGGGGCCGCAGCCTGCGGTTTTCTTGAGACCTTCAATATATTTTATCATATAAAAAAATTACCCTGAAAGTCAGCCATATCCAAACGATATGCTGAATTTTACGTATGAAAAAGGGTGAAAATGTAATTTTTGACCACAATGTTGCATTTTTTATTTTTAAAACTGAAATTAATCGCTACAGTGAGCCTACTAAGCGAGTCACGTGACTCGTCCCCGGAAACTGCCGGGGAGATCTTTTGGGAGGAATATCATGAATAAATATATCATCGCAGCTGCTGTTGCGGTTTCTGGCTTTGGATCCGCTGCCTTTGCGGACGGCCACGGCGTAACGGTTGGCGTGAGCTGGTCAAACTTTCAGGAAGAGCGCTGGAAAACAGACGAGGCAGCAATCAAGGCTGCATTGGAAGCGGCGGGTGCAAAATATGTATCAGCAGATGCGCAATCATCATCAGCCAAGCAGCTTTCAGATGTTGAAAGCCTGATTGCACAGGGTGTCGATGCCTTGATCATTCTGGCGCAAGACGCCGCAGCGATTGGTCCCGCCGTTGATGCCGCAGATGCCGAAGGTATCCCGGTTGTTGCCTATGACCGTCTGATCGAAGATGGTCGTGCGTTTTATCTGACATTTGACAACGTCGAAGTTGGTCGCATGCAGGCCCGCGCCGTTCTCGAAGCGCAGCCGACCGGCAACTACGTCATGATAAAAGGCTCACCTACCGATCCAAACGCAGATTTCTTGCGTGGCGGTCAGCAGGAAGTGCTGCAAGCCGCTCTTGATAGTGGTGCGATCAACATCGTTGATGAAGCTTATACAGATGGTTGGTTGCCTGCGAACGCACAGCGCAACATGGAGCAAATCCTGACAGCCAATGACAACAAAGTTGATGCTGTTGTCGCGTCTAACGATGGTACTGCTGGTGGTGCTGTAGCCGCGCTGACTGCACAGGGCATGGAAGGTATTCCAGTGTCTGGTCAAGACGGCGATCATGCAGCCTTGAACCGTGTCGCATTGGGTACGCAGACTGTATCCGTCTGGAAGGACGCACGTGAGCTTGGCAAATCAGCAGGCGAGATCGCTGTTGCTTTGGCAGGTGACAGCGCAGTGATGGTAGAGGGTTCCAACAAGTGGACATCCCCAGCGGGCACTGAAATGTCGTCTATGTTCCTTGCGCCTGTCCCAGTTACCGCAGCCAATTTGACTGTTGTGACGGACGCGGGCTGGATCACGGTTGAGGCGCTGTGCCAGGGCGTCACAAACGGACCTGCACCTTGTAACTAAGCGTTTATTGGGTTCTGCCCAATTATCCACAGGCCCTGCCGTTTGGCGGGGCCACCCAAAACCCCATAAAATTTATTGCCTCCTGTCCTCTGGCTATTTTAGCGGGATGTATCGGCATAAACTCTGAACGGAGACCGGCCATGTCCGATCAAAATACAGATAAATCCCAGCTAAAGCGCAATTTTATACAATCGCTAGAAGTTGACCTTCGTCTTTTGGGGATGGTCGGCGCGTTTTTGACCGTTTGTATCGTTTTCAATCTGCTGACGGACGGACGGTTTTTGACCCCGCGCAACGTCTTTAACTTAACAATTCAGACAGTTTCAGTGGCCATCATGGCAACGGGCATGGTGTTTGTGATTGTCACCCGCCACATTGATCTGTCCGTGGGTGCGCTTCTCGCGACCTGCACCGCGGTGATGGGGATGACCCAAACCGCGTGGTTGCCACAGATTTTTGGCTTTGAACTTGGCCACCCGATGATCCCTTGGATCACCATCGCTGTGGGCCTGATCACAGGTGCTGCCATTGGCGCGGCGCAGGGCTGGCTGGTTGGCTATCAAGCAATTCCTGCCTTTATCGTGACCCTTGGTGGTTTGTTGATTTGGCGCAATGTCGGGTGGTATCTGACGGATGGTGCCACCATCGGCCCACTTGATCAGACATTCATTTTGTTTGGGGGTATCAGCGGCACACTTGGTGCTTTCTGGAGTTGGGTTGTGGGCGGTGTCGCCACGGCCGTATCGCTTTTTGCAATCTGGTCTGGTCGCCGCTCCAAAAGCGAATACGGCGTTCCAGTGAAACCCCTTTGGGCTGAGGTGTCCGTCATGACTGTCGTGGCTGTGATCATCCTTGGCTTTGTGGCGATCCTCAATTCCTACACAGTGCCTGAACGCGTTATCGCACGTGACCCCAGCCTATTTGGGTGTGAGGTTGCTGAGGGCTGCGTTGCGGCCTATGGGTTGCCTTATTCTGTGCTGGTGCTGATTGCGGTCGCAATTGTGATGACAATCATTGCGTTGCGCACACGGCTTGGTCGCTATATCTTTGCAACCGGCGGCAACCCGGACGCGGCAGAACTATCCGGTATCAACACACGGCTACTGACGGTCAAGATTTTCGCCATGGTTGGTGTGCTGTCAGCTCTTGCAGGTGTCGTTGCCTCAGCGCGCTTGGGCTATCACACCAATGACATCGGCACCTTGGATGAATTGCGCGTCATTGCCGCGGCTGTCATTGGCGGGACTGCGTTGTCGGGCGGCATTGGCACGATCTACGGTGCCATCATCGGCGCGCTGATCATGCAATCCTTGCAATCTGGCATGGCGATGGTTGGTGTTGATGCACCTTATCAGAACATCGTTGTTGGTGCGGTCCTCGTGATCGCCGTCTGGATCGATATTCAATATCGCAAACGGGTAGGAGCAAAATCATGAGCGCCCCTTTGGTTGAAATGAAGAATGTATCCATCGCCTTTGGTGGTGTGCGCGCGGTCGATGATGTGAGCATCGAATTGCATGCAGGTGAGGTTGTGGGCCTGTTGGGTCACAACGGTGCAGGTAAATCCACCCTGATCAAGATGTTGTCGGGGGCCTATAAAATGGACTCTGGCGAAATCTGGATTGAAGGCAAACGCGCCACGATCAATTCGCCGCGCGACAGCCGGGACTACAACATCGAAACGATCTATCAAACGCTGGCTCTAGCTGACAACCTTGATGCGGCATCCAACCTGTTTTTGGGCCGTGAACTGACCACGCCTTTTGGCTTTGTCGATGATCAACGGATGGAGGCCGAGACCCGCAAGATCATGGCGCGCCTCAATCCAAACTTTAAAAAGCTGAAAGAACCCGTATCGGCGCTTTCTGGTGGTCAGCGTCAATCAGTCGCCATCGCACGCGCCGTCTATTTCAACGCTAAAATCCTGATCATGGATGAACCAACAGCGGCGTTGGGGGTGCATGAAACCGCAATGGTTGCAGAACTGATCGGTGAGTTGAAAAAGCAAGGTCTTGGTATCTTTTTGATTAGCCACGACACCCGCGAAATGATGGACCTTTGCGACCGTGTGTCTGTGATGAAAAATGGCCAAATGGTTGGCACGGAACGGGTCGAAGATGTGACCGAAGATGATATTCTGTCGATGATCATTTTAGGCAAAAATCCAAAGGCTGCGCCGTGACCTTTATCGGTCTTGATCTGGGCACGTCATCGTTAAAGGCGATCTTGATCGACATGGATCAAAAGGTCTTGGCCGAATACGCCGTGCCCCTGACGGTCTCGCGCCCACATGATGGGTGGTCAGAACAGGATCCAAATCAGTGGTCTGACGCCCTTGAAATCGCGATATCCGAGCTTGCCAAACAAGCCGATGTATCAGGGGTGCGTGGGATCGGGTTGTCTGGTCATATGCATGGCGCAACCTTGCTGGATGATGCCGATATTGTTTTGCGTCCCTGTATCTTGTGGAATGACACGCGTTCTGCTGAGGAAGCCGCTGGACTAGATAGCGATCCACAGTTTCGTGAAGTATCGGGCAATATCGTCTTTGCAGGGTTCACCGCGCCAAAGGTCGCGTGGGTCAAGAATAACGAATCCGCAATTTTTGCCAAAATTGCTAAAGTTCTGCTGCCCAAGGATTACCTCAGACTTCTGTTGATTGGTGATCACGTCGCAGAGATGTCTGACGCGGCTGGGACAAGCTGGCTCGATGTCGCGAGGCGTGATTGGTCAGATGACCTGCTGGCCGCCACTGGTTTGAAGCGGTCTCAGATGCCACGCCTTGTTGAAGGCTCTGAAAGTTCAGGGACATTGCGCGATAGCCTAGCCCAGAAATGGGGCCTCCCCAAGGGGGTGATAGTTGCGGGTGGGGGCGGTGACAACGCGGCCTCTGCCATCGGGACGGGGGTTGTGGCCAAGGGCGATGCTTTTGTCTCACTTGGTACATCCGGCGTGTTGTTCGCAGCCTCAGATGCCTACCAACCTGATGCAGCCAGCGCTGTGCATACGTTTTGCCATGCCGTGCCAGACATGTGGCACCAGATGGGCGTTATCCTCGCGGCCACCGATGCGCTGCAATGGTTGTCGCGCCTGACTGGTCAAAGCGCGTCTGAACTGACTCAAGATCTTGGGGCGCTTTGCGCGCCATCGCGCACCTTGTTCCTGCCCTATCTGGGGGGCGAACGCACGCCGCATAATAACGCGGCCATGCGTGGGCAGTTCCTGCACCTTGATCACAGCACAGACGCCAAAGAGGCCGCGCGCGCAGTCCTTGAGGGCGTCGCCTTTGCCTTTGCTGATTGCCAACACGCGCTGCGCTCAACCGGCACCACGATCGAGCGTGCCATCGCGCTTGGGGGTGGTGCCAAATCTGACTATTGGCTTGGGGCTATCGCCACTGCGCTCGACATTTCACTCATGGTCCCAAAGGCGGGCGACTTTGGTGCGGCCCTTGGGGCAGCGCGCCTTGGTATGATGGCGGCAACAGACGCGGGCATCGAAATTGCGACGCTGCCACCTATCGCTAGA
Organism: uncultured Sulfitobacter sp.; assembly: GCA_938003685.1. Lineage (GTDB taxonomy): Bacteria > Pseudomonadota > Alphaproteobacteria > Rhodobacterales > Rhodobacteraceae > Sulfitobacter. The sequence goes on from CALKXT010000157.1 coordinate 12,043, forward strand.
GCCATCACTCCAGACACCAAACTTTCATCTGCATTTTCGGATGCACACAATCGGTATCGCACCGCATATTCCGTTCTAAAGGACCTCTGACATGACTGATTTTTTCAAAGGCATCCCTGCCATTTCCTATGAAGGTCCTGACAGCGACAATGACTTTGCCTTTCGCCACTACAACCCAGACGAGGTGATCATGGGTAAATCCATGAAGGACCACCTGCGCTTTGCTGCCGCCTATTGGCATTCCTTTGCTTGGCCCGGCGGCGACCCCTTTGGTGGGCAGACGTTCGAACGTCCGTGGTTTGGGGATACGTTGGATCATGCGCGCCTCAAGGCAGATGTGGCTTTTGAGATGTTTCAAAAGCTAAACGTGCCGTATTTCTGTTTTCACGATGCCGATGTGCGCCCTGAAGGCGCGAGCTTTGCTGAGAACACTAAGAACCTTGAAGCCATTGTCGATTACTTTGCGCAAAAGATGGACGAGACAGGCATCAAACTGCTGTGGGGTACGGCCAACCTGTTTTCGCACCGTCGTTTCATGTCCGGGGCCGCGACAAACCCGGACCCTGATATTTTTGCTTATTCAGCGGCGACAATCAAAACCTGCATGGACGCGACGATCAAACTGGGTGGCGAAAACTATGTGCTTTGGGGGGGGCGCGAAGGTTATGAAACGCTGTTGAACACAGACATGGGCCGCGAACGCCAGCAGGCGGGTGCAATGTTGCAGATGGTTGTCGATTACAAACACAAGATGGGATACAAGGGCGCGATCCTGATCGAACCCAAGCCCCAAGAGCCTACCAAGCACCAGTATGATTACGATGTGGCGACGGTCTATGGTTTCCTCAAAGACTTTGGATTGGAAGGTGAAGTTCAGGTTAATATCGAACAGGGTCATGCGATTTTGGCGGGCCATTCGTTCGAACACGAACTGGCCTTGGCGCGCGAGCTTGGCATTTTTGGTTCCATTGATATGAACCGCAATGACTATCAATCTGGCTGGGACACCGATCAATTCCCCAATAATGTGCCAGAGATGGCGCTGGCCTATTACGAGGTGCTGCGGGCAGGGGGCTTCAAAACCGGGGGCACCAACTTTGACGCCAAGCTACGGCGCCAATCCCTTGATGCTGAGGATTTGATCCTTGCACATGTGGGGGGCATGGATGCCTGTGCGGCTGGGTTCAAAGCAGCTGCCGCTATGCTGCAAGATGGTAAGCTAGAGGCCGCGCGCGATGAACGATACGCAGGATGGGAGACCGCTACGGGCAAGGGATTACTGACCAGCGATCTAAGCACGATCCATGATCATGTGCTTACCGATGGTCTCGACCCACACCCAAAATCAGGTCGTCAGGAGCGCCTTGAAAATCTAGTTAACCGTTACCTTTAAGCGGGTTTGCCCCCTAATCTAAGCGAAACCCCTTGGCCCGAACGAAGTCACCAAATGTATGACGTTCGGGCTTGCTATATTGTCTTACCTTATCCGTGGACCACCCGTAGGTTTCAGACACGCCAAACTCTGCGCTAAATCGCTGCGTTTGATAGGGCTGGCTGGCGGTGCGGTCCTGATCATAGTCCTGCACGGCCTCTTGGAGGCCGTCTTCACTATAGTGATTGTGATGCACCGTTACACCCAAAGGCAGGCGCTTTGAAATCTGTGTGGGCTGCGCGGGATACCCAATGGCGAGGCCTGCAACGGGAAAGACGTGATCAGGCAAATTCAACATTTTTGAAACCGCTTCCGCTTTGTTGCGGATGGCGCTGATCGGACAACAGCCAAGGCCAATGGCTTCGGCAGCGGTGACAAAAGCACCAAGCGCAATGGCGGCATCGACACTGGCATTAAAGAACGCATCAAGGTGATCATTGGCAAACGCTACGTTATGCCAGTCATGCAGCAGGCGCTGTCGGCGGTTGTTGCCACAAAATACCGCAATCATTGGCGCATCTGCGACCCATGCCTGTCCGCTAACAAGTTGCGCGAGGTCTGTGCGTGTTTTTGATGACGTTATCAAAATAATATCGCGCTGTTGCAAATCACTTTTACTGGGTGAGGCCAGTGCAACAGCACAGAGCGTTTCAAGAATATCCGTTGAAACGGGTTTGTCTTGATACGACCGGCATGAGCCGCGCTTGGCCATGCCTTCCAAGACAGATTGATCCTGACCCACTGGAATAGGCGGATCTCTGTAACGCGCTGCCAAGAGGTGCTGCAACTTCAATCCAAATGCCTGTGTCATGTGATCCTGCCTTTTATAGTGTCGTGACTTTCGCCCACCCGCTTGCAAAGCGTATCGCATTTTCAACGTCATACCATCGTTTTGGTGGCCACAGGATTGAGAAGCGGCGGTTTTGCTTGCATTGTCTCTTTCGGGTTGGTGATCTGCGGTCACAGAGGTACAGAAGAAGAATGATTACATCTGTATCAAGCATAGACTTTTATGCATCCGTGATCCCAAAGGGTGATTTTTCAATCTTTGCGGATGCGCAAGTGTACACCTCTCTTCCAGACGATTGGTGGGTCGGCACCTCAGACATTGTTGGATCGACTCAAGCCGTTGCTGAGGGGCGATACAAGACCGTGAACATGGTCGGTGCTGCGGTGGTTTCGGCGCAGATGAATGCCCATGAAGGGGCCGCGTTTCCGTTTATTTTTGGCGGGGATGGGGCTGGGTTTGCCGTACCTGCGGCCTGGAGAGGCCGCGCGGAACAGGCCTTGTCCGCCGTTCGGGTCTGGGCACTCGAAGAGTTTGAAATGGAACTGCGGGTTGGTATGATCCAAGTGCGCGATATACGTGCGGCAGGGTTGGATATTGGCGTAGCGCGGTTTCAGGCGGCGCAAGGCATCGATTATGCAATGTTTTCAGGTGGTGGATTAAGTTGGGCGGAAAATCAGATGAAGCTGGGGCATCACACATTGCCCGCCGCACCTGCTGGTACAAAACCTGACCTCACCGGACTGAGTTGCCGATGGAGCCATATGCCCAGTCATCATGGATCGATCCTATCTGTAGTGATCGAACCCAGCGAAGAAGCGTCTGTCACAGACTTTGCGAAGCTGGCGCGTGACGTCGTGGGTTTGGCTCGGGAACTTGAATTGTCGGGTCATCCGGCAGGCAAGGCAGGGCCGGGGATCACATGGCCGCCTGCAGGGGCCATGCTTGAGGCACACGCACAGCGTGGTGAGGGGCCCCTTGGTCCCGCGCGGCGCAAGGCATTGACGGAAAGCTTCATTGCGTGGGTGTTGTTCAAAACCGGCCTGAAAGTTGGAGGATTTGATGCCCGCAGATATCGCAACCATGTGCGCCAAAATGCTGACTTTCGCAAATTTGATGACGGATTGAAGATGACGTTAGATTGCGATCCGGGCACCGAAAACCGCCTGCGCACTCTATTGGAAAAAGCTGCCGCAGACGGGATCATTCGATATGGGCTGCATGCGCAATCTGAGGCGATGATGACCTGCATTGTGCCGTCCATCCATCAAGACGATCACATCCATTTCGTGGACGGTGCTGCGGGTGGATATACGGCGGCAGCACAGGCGATCAAAGGCAACGCGGCCTAACTTTTCACATATCCCGCAACGGTTTGTAGCAACTTAAAGGCTGTGGATGCATCGTGTTCCACAACAGACAAGAATTCTTCGGCACCGATGCGCAAGCACAGCAAGTCACTGGTTGCTTTCATATCCAGTGCGCGGGGGACATTGCGGATCAACCCCAGTTCGCCAACCAATTTGCCGGGCCCAACCGTTGCGACTACTTTTTCCGCGCCATCACTTACGGACAGCAGCAAATCTGCTTGGCCCTCAACAACCATATACGCGCCGTCACTTGGGTCATCGTTCTGATGAAACACAAAATCACCGGCCGTCGCGGTATACCAACGCGCGCCAAACGCCAGCAGGCGCAATTGCTTGCTGTTAAGCCCTGAGAAGAGTTCAGTCTGTTTCAACGCGTCCAGTTTGCGGGCCAGATCGATAGAAAATGCACTGTCATCGCCTGCTGCAATTTGTACGTTGTCACTGACTATCATCCCATGTTTCAGTTCAAAATGAACATCAAATGCACCGATATCCTCATGCGCTGCATTCAAATAGATAAAGGTGGCATCAGGCAGCAGCGCACGTAATTTGTCAAAAAGCGCTGATTTTGCCGCGCTGTCATAGCTTGTCAGAACTGAGTCCAGAACCAAGATATGTGGTTGCTTGATCGTGGCACGGCTGACTGCCAACAACTCTGCGTAGTCATTGGGCAGGTTGGTGCCGCCAAGTGAAATGGGCGTGTCAAAGATCAGGCCGGGGACCAAACGATCAATGCCCGCTTCGGTCAGTTTGTCGGCAACTAAGCTGCGCACCTCATCCGCCTTTGAGCCTGCAGATTCAGATATTTTGCCAAACAATGCATTTTCCAAAACAGTCAGCGCGGGCATGCATTGATCTGCACAGAGTGGCGTAAACAAACCCGCCATCCGGGTCTGTAGCGCTCGTGCGTGATCACTGCGCATTTCAAGCACGCGGGTTTTCATGGCGTCAGGAAATGCAGTTCCAATCCGTTCCGCAGAAATAACAAAGGGCAAAACAATAAGTTGCGCTTTTTGGAGGGTATCAAGCTCAGCCCCATTGCGCATTTTGGCAACTAAGTTGATGGCGGTTTCATAGCTGGCAACATCAAGCCCCAGTTTGCGAAATAAAGGATGGTCCGTGCCATCCAAGCCAAAGATTTGTCGTAGCATGTCAGTGACATCAATCGCCAAGTGCAACAAATCATGGTCAAGCTTGAACTCAGCCAACAACCGCATGAATTCCGTTTGTTCTGCCAAAAGATTGGCGGTGATTGGCACCTTTGGCATGGCATACATCAGGTTGTCGCCAACGGGCAGTGATGGGTTATAGGCACTTTTATCAAAGCGATAGACATGTTGTGACAGGCCTGCGGCCATTATGCTGTTCGCAATGTCAGAGCGCAGCGACACCAGTTGGCTGGCGAGATCGGGGTAAGTGTCGAGGTTGAATTTTTGATCAAGACCTCGACGGAACAATGCATTGTCCCGGCCCATTCCCTCCACCAGATCAAGCCACCAATTACGCAGGCCATCTGTGTTTTCGATTCCGGCGAGGGACGGATCAAGCCAGTCAGCTTGTAACGGATCGACACTATTTCCCGTACGCTGCGCTTCTTTCACCTTTACGGGATTACCGGTGCCATCCTTTGGCTGACGGCGCAGTGGCATTAGGACGTTGTTGCCAAAGCTGCCCACAAACATCACGGGCCGTGATGTGGCATGTCCAATACGTGTCGCAATAACGGATTGATGCAGGGTGGACAGGGTGTTTCCGCTCAGCACTACTTTGCCGCTTGTGGGCAGGACTTCGCGGGTTAATACCTCAGCAAAGGCGCGGCGTTCCTCGTCGCTGGGGGCGGTGATCCCGATGGTCTTGCCCGCCGGCAAGGTTGCGTTCAGATCCTCAAGTACCGCATTGCCGTCTTTGTCGCGCACGGTAACACCAACCAATTCGATGTCGCCGTCCAGTGCTGCGATACTGTCGGGTTCGCCGTCAAACAAATCGGCGTCAACCATACCATCGGGGGAAAATCGCTCCATTATGGTTTCCCAGCGGATCGCCATATCTTGGGTCTGGTTGTAATAGGTCAGTAATTCTTTCCACGGGCTGGAAAGGTCTTTGTAGGCGGCGAGCGCGGCCACCAAGGCACCAACTGAAATTTCGCCTTTGATGGTTAAATACCCACCAATTGCATAAAAGAAAAACGGCGTCAGTTGGGTGATGAAGTTATTGATAAACTTCATAAAGAATTTCTTTTGGTAAATCTCAAAGCGCACAAAATAGAGCTGGCTTAACCGATCTGAGATCAACGCCATATGATAGCGCCAACCACCATTGGTACGCAATGACGCTGCCCCAACAGCGCCTTCACCAATCTCGGCCGCAAGCCCGCGCACCTGTTGGACGCGCTGCTTGTTCAGGATGTTTATCTTCTTTTGCAGCTTGGGGATCAGCCACGCCTGTAGCGGGATCAGCAAACAGGCCGCAATGCCAAAGGTGACGCTTTGGATGAATAGGAACGCAAGGATCGTGATCATCTGCCCGGCTTGCAGCACAGGCTGGGCAAGCGCATCCCCCATTAGCCCGCCCATCGGCTCAGATTCAGAGGTGACCATGGACACCAATTCGCCTTGGCTGGTGCGTTCAAAATAGGGTGCAGGAAACCGCAATATCCGGGCGATCAAGCTATAGCGCAGACGCCGCAACAAGCGTTCTGATAAAACGCCTTTCATCGTGTTGATACGCATCTTCATGACGCCATGCACAAACACCGCCACGAGAAACATCAAGCATAATACCATCAGAAACGTGATCTGTGGCATCTGGATGCCAAAGAATTGTACCACTGTTTCACCTGCACCGATCGCGTCGTTGATGATCCGTTTTGGCAGTTCAAGTGTGAGGTACAGCAGCGGAAACAACGTCACCGTCACAAGCAGCAAGATCAGTTGGTCGCGCTTGGAGTATTTCCAGATGAATGCAAAAATTGAGCGTTCTATGGCGGTGATCCAGTTCCAAGAAAAGTTCAGTCGTGCCCAAGAGGTAAATCTGATGTACGTCCAACCGTAGCAAGCTTGGAACCCAAAGACCAAATCATTTGATAAATCAGATAGGATAGTTTCTGATATTGGCAGGGCGCATTGAGTTCGCGCTTAATCTAGTGGAGAACACGGTTGCCCGATGTATTACAAAACGCCCTGATCCTTTTGATCCTGTTGCAGGTCAAACATATGTTTGCAGATTTCTATTTGCAGACACCGCGTATGTTGGCAGGTCGTGATCAGTATTTGCATTTCGGTCGCGCGCAGCACGCTTGTGTTCATGTTGTGGGGTCTGTGATTGCGTTATTGATGATGGGCGTGGCCATACCCGTGGTTATGTTGATCGTCGTGGCCGAAGGGGTGGCGCATTACCATATCGATTGGGGCAAGGGCTGGTATTCGCAGATCAAACAACAAACGCCAGCTGACGCGGGTTTTTGGCGGGCGTTAGGTTTTGATCAAGCACTGCACCAGCTGACCTATATCGCAATGACCTGGGCGTGGGCCTGTTATGGTCTTGGATGACGGACCCTCACTAGGAATGGCCTACCCGACTTAAAAACGCCGCAAAATCTGACCATCCGCGATAAGGCACAACATCATGAGTATCACAGCAAACTGGTCCTATCCCACGGCCATCCGTTTCGGCGCAGGCCGGATCAAAGAAATCGCGGATGCCTGTGCTGTCGCAGGAATCAAGAAACCTTTGTTGGTCACGGATCGTGGTCTTGCCACGATGGACATCACGACCAAGACACTGGATCTGCTTGACGATGCAGGATTGGGGCGTGCGTTGTTTTGTGACGTTGATCCAAATCCCAATGAAATGAATGCCGAGGCCGGTGTGACGGCCTATACCGAAGGGGGCCACGACGGTGTGATCGCCTTTGGCGGCGGCTCGGGTCTTGATCTGGGTAAACTGGTCGCATTTCTTGCTGGGCAAACGCGCCCGCTTTGGGATTTTGAGGATATCGGGGATTGGTGGACCCGCGCGGATGCGGACGCCATCGCGCCCATTGTGGCGGTGCCAACCACGGCTGGAACGGGGTCAGAGGTTGGTCGCGCCTCTGTCATCACCAATTCGATCACAGCAGAGAAAAAGATCATCTTTCATCCAAAGATCCTGCCCAGCGTCGTGATTTGTGATCCTGAACTGACCGTCAGCATGCCAAATTTCATCACCGCGGGTACGGGGTTGGATGCCTTTGCGCACTGCGTTGAGGCGTTTTGTTCGCCGTATTATCACCCGATGTCACAGGGTATGGCGTTGGAGGGCATGCGCTTGGTCAAAGAATACCTGCCGCGCGCCTATGCGGATGGGTGCGATATCGAGGCACGCGCGCATATGATGTCGGCTGCGGCAATGGGGGCAACCGCCTTTCAAAAAGGGTTGGGGGCGATCCATGCGCTGTCCCACCCGATTGGGGCGATGTACCACACACATCATGGTACAACGAATGCAGTGTGCATGCCTGCGGTGTTGCAATTCAACAGGCCCGCGATAACCGATTTGATGGGGCAGGCGGCGCGCTACCTGAATATCGAAGGTGGCTTTGATGGGTTCTGTGCATACGTGGACGCGATGAATACCTCGCTTGGTATTCCCAAAGGTCTGACCGATCTTGGCATCAAAAACCTAGACGTTGATCGTGTTGTCGCCGGGGCACTGAAAGACCCCAGCACGGGCGGCAACCCGATTGCGATGACAAGAGAGAATACAACAAAGCTGCTGATGGCCTGTCTCTAGTTATTGCGGTCTTGTACGTTATTCCCCACGCGCAGGACCAAGTGATCCGCGCATCTTAATCTCTGAGGGGAGTTCAATGGATTGGGTCGGGCCATGACCTGCCAGCAGATCAACAAGCGCGCGCGCGGCTTGTTTGCCCATCTCGCCGTGTGGGACATGCACGGTCGTGAGGGTCGGATAGGTGATCTGCGCCAATTCTATATCGTCAAACCCAACAATTGATACATCATCCGGCACTGTCAGCCCCATTTCGCGCGCAGCGCGCAAGGCACCGACGGCCAAAACGTCGTTACCGCAAAAGACGGCTGTTGGTGGTGTCTGAGATTGCATAAGTTCGCAAAATGCAGCTGCGCCTTGATCAATACCATATTGGGTTTGCATGACCACTAAATCGTCGGGGTTCGTGCCGCTGTTGGTCATCGCTTCCCGGATGCCTTCCACACGCTCGCGCGCACGGTCATTTTGGGCGATATTTGCTGAAATCAGTGCCAAATCGCGATGCCCAAGACGGATCACCTCGCACGCTAGATCACGCATTGCTGCGCGGTTATCAAAACCAACCGAGGGGCGTGATTGGCTGCGGTCAAACGCCCAAGTGACCAGTGATGGCACTTTTTGAGCCTCTAAAAATGCGTAAATTTCGGGGCTGCGGTCATGACCAATCAATAGCAATGCATCTGCACCGCGTGCCACCAGCGCTCTGATCTGTTCTTCTTCAAGGTCCGCTTGATAGGACGAACTGGCCACCAACATCGTATAACCATGCACGCGCAACTCTTCTTGAAAAGCCTGTAATCCACGGGCAAAGATCGCGTTTTCCATTGTGGGAATGATTGCGCCAATGGTTTGCGTGCGCCGCGCTGCCATGACCTTGGCACCAAAATTGGGCGAGTACCCTAAAGTATTTACCGCCGCCATCACCTTTTTGCGCGTCTGTTCTGTGACTTGGTCGGGAAAGTTCAAACAGCGCGATACTGTCGCTGTCGACACACCAGATTTTGCTGCCACATCGTACAGGGTAGGGGTGGGGTCGCTGGATTTCATACCGGTTCTCGTTGGTTCATCACAGCTTTACCTCAATTGTTGCGACTGCATAACCGAAAACTCGCAAACGGGAAATGTAACGCTTGCCTTTAGGTAATGTAAGCGCTTACATTATGAGTGCAGAATCGGCTTAACCTCTGGAAAGTGGCACGGCGTTCCGAATATTGGCCTCTTGTCCAGATTGTGGAATGCGTGATGAGTATAAGGTTCTGTCCGACGCAATGCCTGCATCTTTGCTTTCCGGCATCTAACCATAGGATTGACCCAAATGACGCGTGAATATCTCAAAAAGGCTACGTTGACCTCTACGTCGGATGCGTCCGACGTACATGATATTGTGGTAAAAATCCTCTCAGATATTGAAGCAGGCGGCGACGATGCGGCGCGTGATTACGCCAAGAAATTTGACAAATATGATGGTAACATCATCCTCACTGAGGAAGAAATCCAAGCCGCCAGCGCCTTGGTTCCCGAAAAGCTCAAGGCCGACATCCAGTTTGCTCATGACAACGTGCGCCGTTTTGCTGAGGCGCAGAAAGCCACGGTCAGCAACGTAGAAGTCGAAATTCAACCCGGTCTGATCGCTGGTCAAAAAGCGATCCCAGTTGATGCGGCAGGCTGTTATGTCCCCGGTGGTCGCTACAGCCACATTGCAAGTGCAATCATGACAGTGACCACTGCCAAAGTTGCAGGCTGTCAGCACATCACCGCCACATCCCCCCCACGCCCCGGCGTCGGTGTGGCACCCGCGATCATCTATGCCGCGCATATTTGTGGCGCAGACAAGATCATGGCGCTTGGCGGTGTGCAGGGCGTTGCGGCGATGACCTATGGCCTGTTTGGCCTGCCGAAGGCGAATATTCTTGTTGGTCCGGGTAACCAATTTGTGGCCGAGGCCAAGCGCATCTTGTTTGGTAAAGTCGGCATCGACATGATTGCGGGGCCAACCGACAGTCTTGTGCTGGCGGACGCAACGGCTGACCCAATGATTGCAGCGGTTGATTTGGTGTCACAAGCGGAACATGGTTATAACTCTCCAGTTTGGCTGGTCACGGACAGCCGTTCCGTTGCGCAAGAAGTCATGCGTCTGGTCCCAGAATTGATCGAAGACTTGCCACAGGTAAACCGCGATAATGCCTTTGCTGCGTGGCGCGATTATGCCGAAGTTATCCTCTGTGCCGACCGTGAAGAAATGGCAGCAACATCCGACGAATATGCACCTGAACACCTAACCGTACAGGCCGAAGATTTGGATTGGTGGCTCGACCGCCTTAGCTGCTATGGGTCGTTGTTCTTAGGTGAAGAAACCACAGTTTCTTACGGTGACAAGGCCAGTGGCACAAACCATGTGCTTCCAACCTCGGGCGCGGCCGGATACACAGGCGGCTTGTCGGTGCATAAATACATGAAGATTGTCACATGGCAGCGCTCAACCCGCGAAGGGTCAAAACGTGTTGCAGAAGCGACAGCACGTATTTCGCGCCTTGAAGGCATGGAAGGACACGCCCGCGCGGCTGATGTCCGTCTGGCAAAATACTTTCCCAACGAAACCTTTGATCTGACCGCAGATGAATGATCCGCTGCTTGATCTGACGGGTAAAGTTGCCTGTGTGACTGGGGCCAGTTCTGGCCTTGGTCAACGGGCGGCCATTGCTTTGGCCGCTGCGGGTGCAAAGGTTGTCGGCGTTGCACGTCGCCAAAATGCGCTGCGTGATTGGGCAAAAGCCATTGGGCCAAGCGCAGCACCTGTTGCCGCTGATCTGGCGAGCCGTGATCAAATCTACGACATTGCAGAACAGATCGCCTATCCTTTTGGCGCACCTGATATTGTGGTCCACGCGGCGGGCATCAACACCCGCGAAACGGCAGACGATGTTACATCTGAGGGCTGGGACATTACGATGAACCTGAATCTCGCGGTGCCGTTTTTCCTGACCCAAGCCTTTATCCCTGCGATGAAGGCAAAGGGCTGGGGCAGGGTGGTCAATTTCGCCTCGCTGCAAACCAGTCGCGCCTTTCCCGGTGGCATTGCCTATGGCGCTTCAAAGGCGGGTATCGGGCAATTAACCCGCGCTATGGCTGAGGCATGGTCAAAATACGGGATCAATGCCAATGCCATTGGTCCGGGGTTTTTTCCAACTGAATTGACAGGCCCGGTGTTTTCGGACCCCGAACGCGCTGCGCGCAATGCCGCACAAACCTGTATTGGGCGCAACGGTGAATTGTCCGACATGGATGGCCCGTTGTTGTTTTTATGCTCTGACGCCAGCGCCTATGTTACAGGTCAGGTGTTGATGGTCGACGGGGGGTACACGGCGAAATGAAAGCACTGATTTACGACGGCCCAGAACAGCTAGATTTCCGCGATGCGCCTGATCCCGTCGCGGCACCCGGCCAGCAGTTGATCAAGGTGATGGCCGTAGGCATTTGTGGCTCTGATATGCATGCCTATCTCGGCCATGATAGCCGCCGTCCCGCGCCGTTGATCTTGGGTCATGAAGCGGCGGGCATCATTGTTGGTGGGGCGCGTGATGGTGAACGGGTGACCGTCAACCCGTTGGTTTCTTGTGGAACATGTGCTGCCTGTCAGGTTGGAAAAGACAATCTGTGTCCCGAACGCCTGATCATTTCCATGCCACCGCGCGAGGGTGCTTTTGGTCAATATGTGGCGATGCGCGACGAGAACCTCGTGCGCGTTCCTGATCACGTGACTCTAGATCAAGCGTCATTGGCTGAACCATTAGCCTGTGGTTGGCACACGGTGCGATTGGCGCGCGAAACATTGCAAGAGACAGCCAAGACTGCACTGGTCATTGGTGGCGGTGCCATTGGTCTGGGGTCAGGTTTGTCTCTGAAAGCCCAAGGTGTTGACGAAGTGACACTCCTCGAACCAAACCCGCTGCGCCGCGAAACCCTGATCAAAACATGTGGTCAGAACGCCATCGCGCCGGATGATTTGCCAGCGGATGCGATGTTTGATCTGGTGATTGATGGCGTTGGCTATGCCACCACCCGCAAAACTGCGTCCGCCCATGCCCGTCCCGGTGGCGTGATCGGCCACATTGGTTTGGGGGACGGCGAGGGTGGCCTTGATGTCCGGCGCATGACCTTGCAAGAGATCACTTTTATCGGCACCTATGCCTACACCGCCCAAGATTTTCGCGATACAGCTGCGGCGATTTTTGATGGACGGCTTGGCCCACTCAACTGGACCGAAAGCCGCCCATTGTCACAAGGTGCCGCCGCGTTTGCAGACATCCGTGCCGGTCGAACCGAGGCCCCTAAGATCATTCTACACCCACATAGCTAACCCATCCGCGCCCCGAAAAAGCGCGCCAAAAGGAGAGACAACACAGTGTCCATCAGTAAAAAGATTGTTGATGATTTCGTCGCCAACGACGTCTCGTTCATCACAACCGTGCCCTGCAAGCAATTGGCCGGCGTGATCGAAGAAGTCGACGCGCGCCCCGAAATCCATCACGTCCCCTCCAACAAAGAAGACGAAGGCATGGGCCTGTGCGCTGGTGCATTTATGGGTGGTAAACGCCCAGCAATTATCATGCAAAATACTGCGATTGGTGTCACGCTCAACACGTTGGCGACGCTCACACAGTTCTACCGGATGCCGCTGCCGATGTTGATCAGCTATCGTGGTGAATTGCGCGAGCCTGTGGCCTGTCAGGTCGAAATGGCTGTACACACCAAGGCATTGCTGAACCAGTTTTTGATCCCGACATATCATTTTCACAAGGAATCTGATGCGGATGAATTGGATGCAATCCTGAAATACACATTCATGGCGAACAAACCTGTTGCGATCCTGACGGACGCGTCTTTCTGGGGAGGCTACGGCGACCAATGATTAGATCTGAAATCCTGCGCGACATCGCGCCAATCCTGAACCCGCACCTTGTTGTTTGTAACATCGGTCTGCCCAGCCAAGAGCTGCACATGATCGACGACAATGAGCGTAACTTTTACATGCTCGGCACCATGGGTCTGTCCTCGTCCATCGGCTTTGGTTTGGCCATGGCCCAAGACAAAACAGTCATCTCTATCGATGGTGACGGCTCTGTTTTGACCAACCTTGGCACTTTGCCAACGATTGCCAACAACGTCGCGGATAACTTTATCTTGTTGATCATCGACAACGGGTCCTATGGCTCAACCGGGGATCAACCGACTTATGCGGGCAAGAAAACCAAGCTCGAAAATGTCGCGACTGCATGTGGTTGTGAGAATGTGGTTGTGTGTCAGGACGTTGACACAGGCAAAACCCTGCAAGCGGCCATCGACAGCAAAAAGATGACGATCATCGTGTCCAAATGTGACAGCGGCAACATCAAGCTGCCTGTGATCACCATGGACCCGGTTGTGATCCGTGATCGGTTCATGAAAGCTGTGGCCAGCTAAATGGCCTCAAACATCCATTCAAGTGCCGACGCCCGTCGCATCGCGCGCCTACGTCTGCCTTGGATGGTGTTTGACTATATCGACGGTGCTGCCGGAGCTGAAACAGGGGCCGTGCGGAACCGTGCGGCCTTTGATAATTTGCAATTTCGCCCACGTGTGTTGCGCGATGTGAGTAAACGGGATTTGTCGGTTCCGCTGTTTGATGGTGTGGCGGGTGCGCCTTTTGGGATCAGCCCGATGGGCATGTGTAACCTCGCAGGTCCGGGCGCAGATATGATGTTGGCCCGCTTGGCCGCGCGTGAAAACGTGCCATTGGGTGTATCTACTGTTGCCTCAACTGCGATGGAACCTTTGATCGAAGAGGCCGAAGGCAACGCATGGTTTCAATTGTATTTCAGCGGCGACGGGGCAGGGACCTTCAAACTGGTCGAACGCGCCAAAGCTGCCGGATACAAGACCATCATCCTAACCGTGGATGTGCCTGAGGTCGGCCGCCGCCCGCGCGAGTTGCGTCATGGCTTCACCATGCCATTCAAGATTGGCCCCAAACAATTCATCGACTTTGCCCTGCATCCGCGATGGTCCCTAAATGCGCTGTTCAAAGGCAAGCCTCAGATGGCGAATTTTGACATGCCGGGTTTTGAATTCGACCGTACAGAAAGCCGCGCCAAGGCAGATTGGGACACGCTTAAGCGCCTGCGCGACATGTGGCCAGGTAAGCTGGTAATCAAAGGCGTGCTTGATGCCGAAGATGCTGTTGCCCTGCGCGATGCAGGCGTTGATGCGGTTCAGGTTTCAAGCCACGGTGCGCGGCAACTCGAAAGTGCAGCTGCGCCTATCCTTATGCTGAAGGAAATTCGCGCCGCTGTGGGCCCAGAGTACCCGCTGTTTTTTGATACGGGGCTGCGGTCAGGTGAAGATGTGATCAAAGCCTATGCGATGGGCGCAAATTTCACGTTCCTTGGCCGGATCTTGCAATTCGCCATCGCAGCGGGCGGCGAAGAAGGCTTGCAACGTCTATGGGACGTTCTGCGGGATGAGACCAGCATAACACTGGCCCAGATTGGGGCGACATCGCTGGCACCAGACGCCATCAAAGGTGCATTGCGCGATTAGCTTTTGTCTTGGTCTTCTGGATCATCTGCCGCATCATCATCTAGCAATATTCGCCACGCAGCCCCATCCATATCGTCATATTGATCGGCGCGCAGGCTCCATAAAAATGCAACCAAACCCAGCCCACCAAGGATCAGGGATACTGGGATCAGGATCGCAAGAATGTTCATGTGCGGCCCCCCAATGTCAGGCGCATCGCGTTCAGCAACACAGTGATCGATGAGGTCGACATGAAAATCGCCGCCAGTAAGGGTGTCACAAAACCCGCCATGGCAAAGGGAATGACCAAAGCATTATAGCCCGCCGCAATGGCGAAATTCTCAATGATGCGGGATTTTGCTTTTTTGGCTGTGCTGATCAATTCAGGCAGGGCAGACATGCTGTGCCCCAACATCACCACATCAGACGCAGCGCGCGCCGCATCAACGGCAGAGGCGGGTGAAAGTGACGCATGCGCTGACGCCAATGCACCTGTATCGTTTAATCCATCCCCCACCATCAACACAAAATGTCCCTGAGCTGCCAAAGCATCTAGATAGGCGACTTTGTCCTCTGGGCGTTGATCCGCGTGCCACTCGGTAATGTTCAGGGATTGCGCAAGCGATCGCGTGGCGGCGTGGTTGTCACCCGAAATTAGGTGGATATTTTGACCGCTCGCGCGCAATGCATCAACGGCTTCTGCCGCCCCATCCCTTAGGCGCGCGACAAGTGGTAAGAAAACTGGGGCACCATCAGCAATACGCAACCATGCGCCATGCTGATCATTGGGCAATACGTCGACAAACGCGGCAGATCCTAATTTTACGGGCTGATTTTGCCAGGAACCACTGATCCCGCTGGCGGCTTGTTCTGAGATATCTGTGATGGGGGCGGCACATGCGCCCTCTAGGCCCAATGCAATCGCCCGCGATACGGGATGGCTTGAACTTTGTGACAATGCCAAAGCAACGGCACATTGATTTTCCGTTAAACCAGCCGTGATACCAACTTCTAACTTTCCCTCGGTCAAAGTCCCAGTCTTGTCAAAAACCACTGTATCTGTCTTGGCAATGCGTTCCAACGCGGTGCCATCTTTGACCAACAACCCACGGCGAAACAAGCGACCAGCGGCGGCAGTTGATACGGCAGGAACAGCCAGCCCAAGCGCGCAGGGGCAGGTGATGATCAGCACAGCGATGGCAATATTGAGCGCCAATCGCGCATCCCCAGAAAAGACAAACCACCCGACAAAAGCAGTAAATGCCAGTAAATGCACAGCCGGCGCATAGATCGCTGCGGCGCGGTCTGCCAATGCGGTGTAAGTGTTGCGCGCAGATTCTGCGGCATCAATCATCGTGACCATACGGCGCAGTGTGGTATCATCACCCACAGCCGTGGCACGCAGGGTCAGAGGCCCGGTTAGGTTGACCTCACCTGCGCTGAGTTGTGTACCAATGCGTGCTGCGATGGGCAGGCTTTCGCCTGTTAACATGGCGCGATCAA
Organism: uncultured Sulfitobacter sp.; assembly: GCA_938003685.1. Lineage (GTDB taxonomy): Bacteria > Pseudomonadota > Alphaproteobacteria > Rhodobacterales > Rhodobacteraceae > Sulfitobacter. The sequence continues at coordinate 28,457 of CALKXT010000157.1, forward strand.
TGTCGCTTGACCCGTCCAACACAATGCCATCCACCGGAACACGTCCGCCGGGTAAGACAACAATGTGATCCCCTATTGCGGCTTGCGACAGGTTGATCACTTCGCGTCCATCTGCGGTGAGCCGCGTGACGCGGGGCACCTCAAGGGCGGCCAATTCACTGGCAGCGGATCGGGCCGAACTCCGACAGCGGTGATCCAGATAGCGCCCCACCAACAGGAAAAACGTCAGTGACAGGGCCGCGTCAAAATAGGCATCCGCACCGCCAGCGGCTGTCTCATACAGCGACATCGCAGTGGCAAGGATCAGCGCTAGTGAAATTGGCACATCCATATTTAGTCGCGCCACCCGTACCGCCTGCCATCCATTGCGAAAGAATGGCTGTGCTGCATAAGCAATTGCGGGCAGGGTGATTGCAGCGGATAACCAATGAAACAAGGTGCGCGTGGCGTCGCCAGCCCCAGACCATATAGCGACCGACATCAGCATGACATTCATCATCGCAAAACCAGCGATGGCAATACGCAACAACAAGGCGCGCCCATGGGTATCCGAAGATGCGCCAAGCGCGCTGGTATCCAGCAGATTGGCCTGAATACCGAGGTCACTAAGATGATCAATCAAGGTTTCTGGCATGGTGCCGGGTGTCACGTTCACAGTGGCGCGTTTGCGATTCAGATTCACCCGCGCGCGATGCACATCGGCACGTGACAGCAATCCACGCTCAACAGTCGCAATACATCCAGCACAGTGAATGGCAGGCAACGACAGATGGATTGTTTCACCAATAGCATCCCCTTGCGCACCTGCGCGCAATTGTGGTGCAGCAAGACAGCCGGGGCAGGCAACAATGGAAGGGTGTTCTGTAACGCTCATGAGGAGGCTTTTATCCGCATCGGGATACGCCGACGGAACGCCGTACCATCATCTGCTGTGATATTCAGCCACAATGTCCAATACCCCGGTGCCACATCAACAGGTGCCATGAGTGCGGTGCCATTCCATGAAAATGCAGGCGTCATATCATCGGCCACATGGGTTGCGCGGCCCAATGTGGCGCTGACCTGTGGAGGAAACACAGGGGTGCCAGATTGGTCAGCGATCGTTAAACGCAACAGACCATCTGTGACAGTTGCTTGTACGTCCCACCCCAATGCATCTTGGGCGGCCCGGTCTGTGTCAAAGTGTTGGCTTGCGATATAGGAATTCTTGGTCACCAAACCCGGAAACGTCGCAACCGCTTGAAACGCTAGGGTTAAGTTGACGCCAATGATGACTGCAAAGGCACCAACGAACATCGCAAATACGTGCCATCCAGTAAGAGGTCGTGTCATTGGGTGCCCTTTCCATTAAAGAGTGTTGCAACGCTGGCGCGGATATCTGCCTCTGTGTCTTCGACCCAAATCCGCAGATCAGTACGATCCTCCAGCGCGGCAGGGTCATTGCGTGCGGCTGTGACATAGACCCGCTGCAAAAATGTGGTATCTGCTGGGACGGTGACCTGTAGGCCCTCTTCGCCCTGCAACCCCATGTCAAAGGTCGCATCTGAGGTGACAGACAATGTGAACACACGATCTTCACCTGATTTATTGCGCAACCGGACGTCATAAATGTTGCGGATTGATCCATCGCTTTGCATCACGAAGGTCGGGTTACGCACCGGTGACACCGTCAATTCGATGTCCGAGCGGATAAACAGCGCAAACAATAAGCCAAACCCAACGGCAGACCACAAAATTGTATACAGAATGGTGCGCGGTTTCAGAACATGCTGCCAAATCGCGCGCGGTTTCCATGCATCCTTGGCGACGGGAGACAAATCTGGTGGTGGTACGTCTTCAAGCGCGAGATAATCGATCAAGCCGCGTGGCTTGCCAATCTTATCCATCACGTCATCACAGGCGTCGATACACAGCGCGCAAGTGATGCATTCCATCTGCTGCCCGTCGCGAATGTCGATGCCCATCGGGCAGACGTTGACGCAGGCCATACAGTCGATACAGTCACCTTGTGGGGCAATATCAGGTACAGAGTCTTCTGAATACGCAGTTGCTGTTCGACTGGCCGCCGCAGCACGCGCGCCCTTGCGGTGCTTGCCACGCGGTTCACCACGCCAATCGCGATAGCCAACAGTTAACGTGCCTTCATCCATCATCGCGGCCTGAATACGCGGCCATGGGCACATATAAATGCAGACCTGCTCACGCATGAACCCACCAAAAAGAAAGGTTGTTGCGGTTAGGATTGCGATGGAAATATAGGCCACAGCAGGTGCATCAAGTGTTACCAAATTACGCGCCAAGGCGGGGGCATCGGTGAAATAGAATACCCACGCGCCACCCGTAGCGATAGAGATCAACAGCCAGATCAGCCATTTGGTGAGGTTAAGTCGCCATTTGCGCAGGTCCCATTTTGAGCGATGCAGACGCAAACGCGCGTTACGATCGCCTTCAATCCAGCGTTCGACCAAAATGAATAAATCGGTCCAAACGGTCTGCGGGCAGGCATAGCCACACCACACCCGACCCAAGGCAGAGGTGAACAGGAACAACCCCAACCCCGCCATGATCAACAACCCAGCAACAAAATAGAATTCGTGCGGCCAGATTTCGATCCAAAAGAAAAAGAAACGACGGCTGGCAAGATCGGCCAAGACCGCCTGATCCGGCAGGTTCGGCCCACGATCCCAGCGCAGCCACGGCAGCAGATAATAGATGCCCAGCGTGACCCCCATAATCCACCATTTCAAAGAGCGGAAAAAGCCGGTGACACGACGTGGAAAGATAGGTTCGCGCGGAGCGTAAAGCGGAGGAGGGGCATCAGCCATGGGAATCGGTCCAATGAGTTGGGTCTGTTCGCAGCTATGTTATGGGGGATGTGTGAAAGGGGTGCTTTGATCTGGGTCAAGTTTTTGGAGGGTTACCAAGGTTATAAGCGTATTTGGCACGGTGAAATGACTGTCGCCCCAAAGTGTTATGTTGTCACGGATAGGCAAAGTTATGTCGAGGCTTTGCCTATCCATCTCCGTAATGCGTATTTTTATAAGAAAACAAAATCTCCAGCATCGATATCTGCAAGATCAGTGTTGTAGATGAATACAACATTCTGCGCGTCCACTTGCAGACGTACGTGACTGCCGGATTGAGTCATACCAGCACTGACATCGGCAAAATTGTTGAACGCTGAATTGTCGCTAAAGTCCAAGACATCAAAGCCATTTTCAAAGTCTAGAATGCGATCGCTGCCAATACCGTCAGCAAAAACAAAGACATCAGCGCCGTGATTGCCCCATAAATAGTCCGTGTTTGAATCGTCGCCGCCGCCAATGACGTCGTCCCCATCACCACCGCGTAAACGGTCCTCTCCATTGCCACCATCAATGATATCGCCATCCGCATCGCCGTAAATGTTGTCGTTGCCTAGCCCGCCATACAACCTATCATTTCCTACTTGGCCACGGAGGATGTCATCGTCCCATCCTCCGTCCATCATGTCATTACCAGCGCCACCTAGCAGGCTGTCATCGCCGGACAATCCATAAATATGGTCATTTCCACCTAATCCATTAATTGTATTAGAAATTTGATTGGATCCTACAATCCAGTCAGCATTTTGTGTGCCATCTACATCAGAAATTCGAATGATTGTGTCAAAAGGATCAGTATTATTATTCGCTTGAATAAAGCTTCTTGAATTTGCTTGCCATTGATGGATGTCGGCGGTCGTGAATGAAACAAAGCTAGAAACATAACCATCTAACGAAACAACGACACCTTGACCCATTGTGGCAGCTGTTGCGATTTCAAAGTCAATTTTATCAATACCTCCCCCGCCCGTAAAAGTATCTTGGCCGCCAACCTTGAAAAAGATATTATCGCCTGCATTACCCGTGACGTGATCATTATAGTTGCTGCCAATTATTGCTTCAATGCTAATCAGTGTATCGCCATCGGCAGTAGATCCTGCACCTGTTCCGGTCGCATTGCTTGACGTACCAGCATCGTATTTGATGACAATACCCGCGCTGCTGTCACGGTAATCTGCGCGGTCCAACCCTGCGCCACCGTCCAATACATCCGCCCCTAATCCACCTCGCAGAATGTCTTGCCCAAGTCCCGCGTAAATCGTGTCATCTCCACTTGTACCTACAAGGTAGTCATTGTTCGTGGTGCCATAAATAGTCGTCATAATAATCTCCAAAGTAAAATTAATTTCCATTCGGTCGGCTCAATCATGACCGAATGATGCTTATTAAAATACAATCTTGAGTTGTTTTTGTACATGGTGATTGTTAGTATTTCTTGGTTCGCTTAGACTGCAAAGTCATCGGTTATCCTCATCATGCGATTGAAAATCGTTGTTTTTAAGTTGGCCATTTCATCATGTGACACTAAACAATTGCTCACAGTGCAAAATTCATAATCAGAAAACATACACCCCCATGTACAGCCCAAAAGGAAACGGCAAAGACAAGGCGGTCCCTTCGGTCACGTTTGTTGAAGCAGAACCGCCAAGCCATTTGCGCGGCATTGTGCATCGTTACTTGGAACTCAACACCAACGGTGCGTTGGCAGAGGACTATCGATTTCACGCCCTGCCGGATGCCTGCACCTATGTTGTGTTTGATCAGTTGGATCCAAACATCGCGGGCGTGTCCCGACTGCGTGCCGAGTCTCAAGAATTTAACTTGGGTAAAACATTTCACTACGTAAATATTCGATTTTTACCGGGTGTCTGGCAGGGTGATCTGGATCAGGTGGCCTATGGGATGGTGAATACGCCGTATGGCGGTGAGTTGCCCTTGGTTGATCTCAATCACGAATTTGCGGGGCACAGCTTTGCGGATCAGCAGGGGGTGTTGTCAAAATTGGTCGAAGGATTGGTTGAGCGTAAACTGGTCGCACCGAATCCAATCACTGAGAAAATATTTCAAAACCTTGATGATATTCAAACGGTTGCGGACATGGCTGAGGTTTCTGATATTTCAGCGCGTCAGTTGCAACGCACCCTCAAACGTACGACTGGATTTGCACCACATGACTTCCTCAAGGTTATACGCCTACAGCAAGCATTGAACGGTGATGACACGTGGAACTATGCGGATCAGTCGCATTTCATCCATTCGTTCCGCAAAGCGACGGGATACACACCGGGAAAATACTCTAAAAAATTTGATGTCTGAAATCTACAATACGGGTGTATTTACACGCGTTAGATAAGTCTCATCACGTATTCAAAATGGAGTTGAGACAATGACAAAGATGAACGCAGTCGCATGGTTTGACATCTACGTAGACGATCTGGCGCGGGCGGTTTCGTTTTATGAAACTGTGCTGGCGGTTGAGTTGGAAGACATGGATGATCCAACCGGTGAAACCCAGATGAAGAGCTTTCCAGCGGATATGGGCGCATACGGTGCTGCCGGTGCGTTGACCAAATCTGCACATGGCAAGCCGGGTATGGGCGGCACAGTGATCTATTTCGCCGCTGAGGATTGTGCGGTTGAAGAGGCCCGCGTTGTTGCGGCAGGCGGTCAAGTTTTACGCCCCAAGTTCTCAATCGGTGATTTTGGCTGGGTCAGCCTGTGTCAGGACACTGAGGGCAACATGTTTGGTATGAACTCAATGAAATAGAGCTTTTTACGAGTGCACTTTGTAACGAGTAGCGTGGGTCACTAAAATGAACTCACGTGCGGGCAGCCCATGTGGCTGTCCGTGTTGCGTTGTGTGGACCTTAGGCAAACCTATCGCGCCCTGGTTTCTTTGCTTGAGGCCGGGAATAACGCCAGATATTGAGATGTATGGATATATGTAACTCAGTCGCTGAAATACGCAAAACCGTCGCCCGTTACCGCGCTGCGGGTGAAACAGTCGGCCTTGTCACCACCATGGGCGCGCTGCACGCCGGGCATCTGGCGTTGATGAAAGCTGCGCGGCAAAACCATGACCGTGTTGTTGCCACGATTTTTGTAAACCCCACGCAATTTGGTGAAGTGGCTGATCTGGCTCATTATCCGTCCGATGATGCGCGCGACATCAGCTTGTTAAAGGGCGAACAGGTCGATGCGCTGTTCTTGCCTGAGGTCGACACAATCTATCCGCCGGGTGATGAAACCATCGTTGAAACAACAGAATTGGCCAATGCCCTGCATGGCAAAGTGCGCCCCGGTCATTTCAGAGGTGTGGCAACAGTTGTTGCGCGGTTGTTCAATATTGCCTTGCCGGATGCCGCTTACTTTGGCGAAAAAGATTATCAGCAACTACAGGTCATTCGCCGCATGGCGCACGATTTGCACTTTCCGCTAGAGGTGCACGGCGTGCCAACGGTGCGCGAAGCGGATGGATTGGCGATGTCGTCGCGCAACGTCCGCCTTGGGCCACAGGATCGTCGCGCTGCTGTGATTCTAAACCAAGCACTGGATGAGGCCGAGCAGCTTGCCAAAACCGGCATCAGCGTTGAGGATCTTGGCACCGCCCTGCGCACCCGTATCAAAACCGAACCACGTGCGATTTTACGGGCCGTGGATATTGTTGAGGCACAAACCCTATCCCCGGCACGTGGCCCGATTGAGCGCACACTTGCTATCATGCTGTCCGCAGAATTCGGCAGCGTCCTTTTGATTGATCAACGCGAGGTATCGCCGTGAGCACTGAACCCCAAAAACCTATTCGCCGTATGACCGTGCCGAAACTGGCCGCGCGCAAAGGCGGCGAACCGATTGTATCGCTGACCTCGTATCATGCGCACACGGCTGCGATTGTGGATAATTATGCGGATTTCATCCTTGTTGGTGACAGCCTTGGCATGGTGATGCATGGCATGGAAAGCACGGTTGGCGTGCCAATGGATTTGATGATCATGCATGGGCGCGCCGTGGTGCGGGGCACGCAGCGCGCGTTGGTGGTCGTGGACATGCCCTTTGGCAGCTATGAGGAAAGCCCGAATGTGGCCTTTCGCAATGCCGCCACGATCATGAAAGAAACCGGATGCGGCGCAGTCAAGCTTGAGGGAGGCGCGCGCATGGCTGAGACCATTCATTTCCTAGTGGAACGCGGTATTCCGGTGATGGGACATATCGGCCTGACCCCACAATCAAGCCACGTGATGGGCGGCTTTAAAACTCAAGGGCGTGATGAGGATACATGGGGCACCCATGAGGCAGATGCGGCTGCGGTGGCAGAGGCCGGGGCCTTTGCGATTGTATTGGAAGGCATGGTTGAACCGCTGGCGGCAAAGATCACCAAACAAGTTGCAATTCCCACCATTGGCATTGGTGCAAGTGTCGAATGCGATGGGCAGATTTTGGTGCTTGAAGACATGTTGGGGCTAAACGCACGTCCCCCAAAGTTTGTGAAAGTCTACGGCGATCTGTTGAACGGTATTAACAATGCCGTGGCGAATTATGCGCAGGACGTAAAGGACCGAAAATTCCCGACAGAAGACGAAGTGTACCGTTAAGGTATTGGCCTGAAAATGAAAAAGGGGCGTCCCTCCTCGGACACCCCTTCCTTCAGGCGCGGGTTAGGTGCGAACAGAACACCGCGCCGAAGTGTTCTTACTTATTCAGGCATAGCGCGTTCACCACCGCCCAATTGGTGTACATAAGCAGAGACCGCGTTCACCTGTGCTTCGCTCAGGCGTGGACCCCATGCCGGCATAACGCCAAAGCGTGAGTAGGTGATGGTATCATGCAAGGCCTCGCGATCACCGCCAAACAACCAGATCGCATCCGTTAGGTTAGGCGCACCTTGTTCGCGGTCGCCAGTCCCGTCTTCGGCGTGACAAGCAGAACAATTATCTGCATAGATTTCTGTACCTGTGGCGGCGAGTGCAGCATCGTGTTCTTCGCCTGCAAGGCCACGCACAGTTTCAACCAAAGCGTCGATTTCTTCTGCTTCGAGAATTTCGCCAAAGGCAGGCATCTCAGAGTAACGAGCATCGTCATCCGTATCGTTGCGAATACCGTGGCGCACGGTTAGGGCGATGTCGTCAAATGTGCCGCCCCAAAGCCAATCATCGTCCAACAGGTTTGGATAGCCCTTCGCACCTGCCGCGCCAGAGCCGTGGCACTGTGAACAATTGTTGCGAAACACCGCAGCCCCAGAGGACACAGCGTAGTGATACAGTGCTTCATCCTCACCAAGGGCCGCAAATTCGACGGTTGATAGTTTTGTTTCAAGCTCAGCGTTTGAGGCTTCAAACTCTGCAATGTCGCGGGCCACCTCGCCGCGCGTAGAATAGCCCAATAGACCTGTGGTCGCACCCGTAATCATTGGCCAAGCAGGATAGGCAATCGAATATCCGATGCCCCAAATGATGGTCAGATACAGACACCACAGCCACCAACGGGGCAGGGGGTTGTTCAACTCCTTGATGCCGTCCCATTCGTGGCCAGTTGTTTCAATACCGGTGGTGGCGTCGACATCGCTGTTGCTGCCGGGCTTTGTTTTATTCTCGGTCATTTCGCACCTCCGGTTTCGATGTTGTCATTGTCGCTTGCGCTGGTTTCATTGCGAAACGGGATGTTTGATGTGTCTTGATGGGTTTTGCGGCTACCGGGACGGAATGCCCACAAAATCACACCAAGGAAAAACAGCGTCATTGCGAGCAACATCCAACTGTCCGCGAATTGGCGCATCCATGAATAGGTTTCCATTGAGTGCCTCCTTAGCGGCTGGCGTCTGGGGTGAAGGTCGAGAAATCAACCAACGTGCCCAGCATTTGCAAATAAGCCACAAGCGCATCCATTTCGGTGATGCCCGGTTGGCTGTCAAAGTTACGCACCTGTGCGTCAGGATAGCGTTCTAGCAACCCGTCATAATCGCTATCTGGATCAGATTGTGCGTTGAAATCCACCGCTGCGTTTTCGACCATTTCATCGGAATAGGGCACACCGACAGCGCGGTGTGTTTCCACCAAGTCTTGCACATATGTGGCTTCAATCGGGGTGCGTGCCAAAAATGCATATTTCGGCATGATCGATTCAGGTACAACTGATTGCGGATCCATCAGGTGATCGACCTGCCACCCATCTGAATACCGCCCACCAACCCGCGCCAAATCAGGTCCGGTGCGTTTGGACCCCCATTGGTGCGGGTGGTCATACATGGACTCAGCGGCCAATGAATAGTGACCATAACGGTCCACCTCATCGCGCATTGGGCGGATCATTTGGCTGTGACAGGTATAGCACCCTTCACGCACGTAAATCTCGCGGCCTGTGAGTTCCAGCGGGGTATAAGGGCGCATACCCTCAACCTTTTCGATGGTGTTCTCTAGATAGAACAGCGGCGCGATTTCGACAATCCCGCCGATGGTCACGACGCCCAGCGACAGTACCATCAGCATTGTGGCAGAGCGTTCGATCATCGCGTGGCGTGCAAGGAAGCCCTTTTTCGGGGCGGGGGTGTTTTGATTATCTGACATCTTTTTGTCCTTACTCAGCTGGGACACCAACGGGGGCGGTTACTTTTGCGCCTCCGCGGATGGTCATCCACATGTTCCAAATCATGATCAGCGCCCCGGCCAGGTACATGACCCCGCCCAAACCACGTACAACATACATCGGGAATTTCGCAGAAACGGTGTCGGCAAAAGAGTTGACGAGGAACCCTTGTGAATCGACCTCACGCCACATCAAACCTTCCATGATGCCAGTGACCCACATCGATGCCGCGTAAAGAACGATACCGATCGTTGCCAACCAGAAGTGCCAGTTGATCGCGGCCATTGAATGCATCTGCGCACGGCCCCATAGCTTGGGTGTGAGGAAATACAGTGCTGCAAAGGTGATCATGCCGTTCCAGCCCAAGACGCCGGAATGTACGTGACCAATGGTCCAGTCGGTGTAATGCGACAGTGAATTCACCGCACGGATCGACATCATCGGACCCTCAAAGGTGGACATGCCGTAGAACGCGAGGCTGATCACCATCATCCGAATGATCGGATCGGTACGCAGCTTGTCCCATGCGCCATTCAGCGTCATCAGACCGTTGATCATACCGCCCCATGAAGGCATCCACAGGATGATGGAAAACACCATACCAAGTGTAGACGCCCAATCCGGAAGAGCGGTGTAATGTAGGTGGTGTGGGCCGGCCCAGATATAAAGGAAGATCAGCGCCCAGAAGTGGATGATCGACAGTTTGTAACTGAACACCGGACGGCCCGCTTGCTTGGGCACGAAATAGTACATCATGCCAAGGAACCCAGCGGTTAGGAAAAAGCCAACGGCGTTATGGCCGTACCACCACTGTGTCATCGCGTCTTGGACACCTGAGAACAGTTGGACTGACTTTGAGCCAAAGATCGACACAGGCAAGGATAGGTTGTTGATCAGGTGCAGCATCGCCACGGTGACAATGAAGCTGAGGAAAAACCAGTTGGCAACATAGATATGCTTTTCGCGCCGTTTGATAAGCGTCCCCATGTAGATCACCAGATAGGCGACCCAAACGATGGTCAGCCAGATATCCACGTACCATTCTGGTTCAGCGTATTCTTTGGACTGTGTTGCACCCAACAGATAGCCCGTCGCGGCTAGCACGATAAACAACTGATAGCCCCAGAAGACAAACCAACGCAGGTTGCCGCCCCAAAGCCGTGTCGCACAGGTGCGCTGCACGATATAAAACGAGGACATTATCAACGCATTGCCCCCAAAGGCAAAAATCACCGCAGAGGTGTGCAGTGGGCGAAGCCGTCCAAAGTTGCCATAGGGTTGCGCCCACTCAAAGTTGAGCGCGGGAAACGCCAATTGAAATGCGATGAACGTGCCGACTAAAAACCCGACGATACCCCAGAACCCCGTGGCAATCACGCCTGCGCGCACCACGTCGTCCATGTATCCGTTGGCATCCACCCCGCTACGTGGTGGTTCATCTGTGTTGCGTAACACCCAGACAAACATACCAGCAGCGACTGCCATGATCAGCAGTGCATGCACTTGATAAGCGAGGTCGCGGCCCCAGTCGGCCCCAATGGCCGCCAGCACCGCGATCAGCGCAAGTGCGATCAGTTTGACATAATCAGACGTCATTTCTTGTCCCCTTTATTCGACGCGCACCATGAGGAGCAGTCACGTCGTCAGTTCTGTTTGGGCAGCAATGCCATTCTTGGGGCGGGGTGGTCTTTGATCTGAGTCAATCTTTTTGCGGTTTATTCTGTGTAGAGGTCAAAGAAATGCGGCGAAATGTGCTGCATCCTGACCACATGACCATCCAGGGAGGAAAATCATGTCCATTCAGACAATCACGACGATTCTGAGCAGCCGAGAAACCGCAGGGGCTCAACTAGAAGCTGCGATGGCCTTTGCCCGAACCTGTGATGCGCATCTACAGGTGTTGCCACTGGGGATCGGTATTGATCAACTTGGTATGGTCCAAGGTGGACTTGATGCGATGCCGATGGCTGTTGGGCTCGAAGATGCGCTGCAACGTGCCAAAGAAATGGCAGAATTTGCCAAAGCCGAATTAAGTAATGAAGACATCCGCTGGGACATTGAACCGTTCACCTCTGTACCTGGTGGGCTGGCTGCCGACATTGCGCGCCACATTCGCTTTAGTGATCTCGTGGTACAACAACGCCCTGCAGATGCGGTTGCGGGCTATGCCGGTAAAGTAGCTGAAGCGGTCTTGTTTGATGCGGATGCACCTTTGTTGATGTTACCTGCTGATATCCAGATTGCGGCACCAGCCAAAACAATCATGGTCACATGGGATGAAAGCGCAACGGCACTGCGCGCGGCACGGCTTGCAATGCCATTCTTGCAACAGGCCGCACGTGTGCATGTCGCCATCGTTGATCCGGCCAAGGACGCGCCAGATCGCTCTGATCCAGGTGGCGCATTTGCACAGTTTTTGGCCCGTCATGATGTGAAGTGCGAAGTATCTGTGATGACGCGCACTGAAAGTTCCATTTCTGAAACGCTGGGACAGCGCGCCCAAGAAATGGGCTGCGACATGATTGTCATGGGGGCATATGGCCACTCGCGTCTGCGCCAAGCCTTATTTGGCGGAACAACGCGTACAATGTTAGAAAAAGCGGGGCTGCCCGTCTTCTTTGCCCATTGATTAAAGAGCTATAAAATCAAAGAGTAGGTGCGCTGATTAATTCAGCGCACCTACCTGCACTTCGTCCCCGGTTTCCGCCTTTAGTCGGGCCATATCAGGAATGGTGATTTCACGGCTCCCGGCGAGGGTGATAATGCCCTCTTTGCGTAGGGCAGTCATTTGACGGCTGACGGTTTCAATGGTCAGCCCCAAATAATTCGCCATTGCCTCGCGTGACATGGGCATTTCAAATGGCAACTCTTCGCTGACTTTCGTCATGTGCAGATCTGCTGTACGCCGTGCGATCAATGCCAACAGGAATGTAATTTTTTCGCGCGCAGTTTTACGCCCCAGCAACAGCATCCAATCGCGGGCCACATCCAACTCATCCAAGGTCATTTCCAGCAAGCGTTGCCCGATATGAGGTGTGCTGGCAACCATCGCCTCAAAGGGTTTACGCCGGAAACAGCACAGCGTTACCTTTTGAATCGCGGTCACATCGAAATCGACAGTTTCACGGTTCGGACGGCCAATAAAATCAGACGGCAACATCAGCCCAACCATCTGCACACGCCCATCTGGTAATGAACGTGACAAAGTTGCAGCCCCGGAAACGACCGATCCCACAAAATGCATCTCGTCACCTTCAAACATGATCGGTTGGCCCGCGTCATAGGTGCGATAATATTTAATCTCTTCCAACTGTGCCAATTCATCATTGTCACAGGTTGAACACACTGCACGATAGCGGATGTTGCAATCTGCACAGGGCGTGAATTCGGCACTACTGTGGGATAGGCTCATGGGAGGGGCCTCACTAATGATTTCTGTTCGCCCCGCAACCATAGCATTGCACAACGGAAACTAAAACAACTTGCCCTGCGTCAGGTCAGCGCAAGGTTGCTTTAGGGTTCGTCTGGGATTGGCGCGGGCGGGCCGGCCTGCCGTTCAATGGCCTGCTGTGCAGCCCCGGCAACGGCGTGACGTTCTTCTTCGGTCATGCTTTCTGCGCCTGCCACTTCAACCTTCACGTTGCGTTCGGCCATGCGGATACCGTTTGCGTCAAAGGCGTCACGCACCATCTGATAGGCATCGCGACGCACCAACCATTGCTCACCTGGTCGAGTCATGAATTTGACGCCAACAACCATGTTGAACTCTTCCATCCGGCGCACGCCCTGGGATTTCAGAGTTTCAAGAATACTTGCGCCGTATTCTTCGTGTTCTTTCATTGTTGCACCGATGGTCTTGATCAGTTTCTTGACCAATTTCAGGTCAGTATCAAACGGCACCCGGAATTCGAGCTTCATAATCACCCAATCACGCGAATGGTTGGTCAGGCTTTTCAACTCACCAAAGGGCAGGGTGTGTACCGCACCGCGGTGATGGCGGATTTGCAGGGATCGAATAGATATCCGTTCAACCGTACCGCGCAGATTGTCGATTTCAACATATTCCCCAACCCGGAAGGCATCATCGATAAGAAAGAAGATACCAGAGAATACATCCTTAACCAGTGATTGCGCACCAAACCCAATTGCAACACCAACAACACCAGCACCAGCGATCAGTGGCGCAACATTGACGCCAAGTGAGGTAAGTACCGACATGATGACCATTGCCAAAAGCGTGACCATCAAGGCGACCCGCAACAGCGGCAGCAACGTCGCCATGCGTGCTTCTGGTCCCGGCGCTGTACCCGGTTCAGGGGGCACATAGGCGTCCAAACGGCGATCAATCGCGGAACTGGCCCAAACCCAGATCAGATCAGCAATTAAGAACGCCACGATACTATCGATGATCAAGGCCACGATACGCCCCGCAACCGTTGGCGATGCAGCGCGTTCAAAGACATGGAAATCCCAGATCAGAGCAATTGTGACACCGATGACAAACAAGGCAAGAAACCGGACCAAGCGTTGCGATATCGCACGATAGCTTTCGCTGGGATGAACGGGGGGAGGCGTGTCTTCCCATGCGTCATCTTCAGGCCCGTCTGTTGTGGTTTCTTGGGTCACAAGCGCCGCGCTCTCAGCTTCATCCAAAGCCTCAACATCGGTTTCGTTAGGGATCGCTTCCCATGCGCCGGGCACAGCCATTTTCTGTGCTGCCTGATCAAAGGTGCTGTCCACCCAAGTGCGCAGCAACCGCATGCCGGGCACCAAGAGGCCGAGTAATACGACGGTCCACATCAATGCGCTTTGATCCAGTACCAATGTCACAAATGCTATGATTGCCAATGCGCCCAAGTACAAACGCCACATGCGTTGTGTCTTGTTTAGCGGGGATTCTTGATGTTTCGAGACGCTGCGAAAGATAACCCAAAGTGCCACAAAGGTTGCCAGCAAGGCGGCCACGGCCATGGTAATGACGACGCTTAAACTCTCGGGCGTTCCTGTGGTGTCCCCTGTTACCCGTTCAAATATATCCGAGAATGTGGCTGCGATAATGTAAGCCCCTGACAGGCACAGCAACACGAGCGACAGGTTTTTGGCTATTGTATTGCTGACGGGCAGCAATCGCAATTCGGGCACGGACGGGGCCAAGAACAAAACCAATATGGTTCTAATTGCCCTGACAGCAAAGATCACAACCAACAGGCTGAGTACGAAACCCTCTAAGGCGGGGGGCCATTTAAAGGCAGCGAATGTGCCTATGCTGCCTTGGGCAAATACAGCAAGCCCGCCAAAGGCGATCAAAGAACGTACGCCAGCGGCAGTAAACCTGCTGCGCAATGTCGTGATCGGGCGCAGTTCAATGCGCAGTTTTATTGGATTGGTGTACTGTCGGTACAGCCATTCAAGCCCCGCACCCACAAAGAGAAAAATCATCACAAAGGTCAGGCCGCGCACCTGTTGGGAAGGGTCTAGTTTTTCACGCCACTGATCAGCAAAAAGCAACGGTGCATTTGGCAATGCCCGCCGCGCCAGCGCAATATCGTCTAAGCGCGCACGGACATGCGTCAAACCCTGCATCAATTGTTCACGCAGGCTTAGCGGAGCGGCAGACGTATTTGCCTCTGCATCACTGGCTTGGGCTGCGATCCAGCCTTGGATGCGTTCATCCGATAGCAATCGCGTAAATTCATGCAGATCATTGGCAGAGGGTTCAGCGATGATTACTTCTTGGGCCTGCGCACCCTGATGCCCCCCACCAAGGGACAGTGAGATGACCAGCGATAGGGCAACAAAGAAGTGTCTCATGCGGGCACCTCCTTATTTTCGGATGGCTGTTCACGCATGCTTTCAAAGCTAAAGTCAGGCGGGAATACCCGTTCAACTGTGATGGCACCGCCGTGCGAGAGGGGCAGTTGGCATGCCAGTCTCACATCTGCGCCTTTATCGATCCGATCCAACGTGGCTTGTTCAAGAGGTGTCGCTGTGGGCAAATCTATCTGAGAGGACAGCACACGCACAGCGCAGGTGCCGCATCTACCGCGTCCTGAACAGAGATTAGCATGGGCTTGGTTCTGCGCGCGAAACACATCCAGCAAGGTCTTGCCTGAATGGTCCTTAATCTCGCCGACACCTCTGGTGGTGATGAATACTGCCGCAGGTCGGGCCAAAACACCGCGCAGCCAACGGGCAAGTAATACCGCAATACTGATACCGATTGATCCCCACATGACCCATGCTTGAACCTGCATGATCAAGGCAAAGGGGATCTCGGTCAGTGTTTCGCCATATGCGCCTGGTGTTTGAACAACAACGGGGCCAATACGGTCGATCAGCACAACACGTCCGGCTTCGGTAAAACCGAGCAAGGCCAAAACCGGTATCGCAACGGCCAGCGGATAGAGCCATGGCAGCAGGCGCACGACGCTTGGCTTGGCGCGCAGCCACATGAACAGCCCCGCACAGCCATGCACCCATGCCGCAGAAATGAGCATCACCTGCATCAAGCCATATCCCGGATTGCTGACCCAAAAGACCCTTAGAATGAGGTTGTAATCGACCTCAACGCTGGCGTTTTGCAACATGATCACACCGACACTGTGAATGGCCATCAGTGGGATAATAGCCAATCCAGATAGCGCCTGTACCACGTCTTGGGCTGTGCCACTGATGCTGGGTCGGGTGTAAATTGACCATAAACCAATGCTGTAATGCACCACCAATGCTGTTGTCAGGATCGGCTGGGTGATCGCATTTCCCCAGACACCCGATAGATAGGGGCGTGCTGCATCCATTGTCTCAATCGACACAAGACCAAGGCTTAGATTGATTAAATGTGAGGTGATATAGGCCAAAAGATATAGACCAGTAGCAATACGCAGGCTTCGCAAGATTGTGCGAGACCCCATTCGGGATGGCGTTGTTGTCAACGGAATGTCCAATCAGCAGCAGTGTATACGTTCGCGGATACTATGGTTGCCGTAGGGGCTGCGCAAGCACAAGCAATTTGCGCAAATCATGGCTGATGGTGTCGCAGTCGTAATACTATGTGGGGTCTGCTTCGACGCAGCGACATTTCTAGTTGCAATAACGCTGCGAATGGCTTTTTATTGGCTCACCAATCAATAAAAAATCCTTTGGGGAGTTATCAACGCCATGAAACGCTTAGCTGCTACATCTGTATTTGCCTTGTCTGTCGCCACATCTGTGGCCGCGTCAGGCTGCGAAGAAGTCACTTTTTCCGACGTAGGTTGGACTGACATCACCGCAACCACTGCTGCGGCATCCGTCGTCTTGGACGCACTGGGCTATGAGACCGAAACCAAAATCCTGTCCGTGCCAGTGACGTATACCTCTATGGCTGCGGGCGATATTGATGTGTTCCTTGGCAACTGGATGCCAACAATGGAAGCCGACATCGCGCCGTACCGCGAGGCTGGCACCGTTGACACCGTACGCGCCAACCTTGAGGGCGCGAAATATACACTGACCGTAAACAAAGCTGCGGCAGACATGGGCATCAAGACATTTGCCGATATCGCAGGTCAGGCCGAAGCACTGGATGGCAAGATTTATGGCATCGAGCCGGGCAATGACGGCAACCGTTTGATTCAATCCATGATCGACGCGAATGCATTTGAATTGGCCGACTTCGAAGTTGTTGAAAGCTCTGAGCAGGGCATGTTGGCACAGGCCGCACGTGCAGATCGCAAGGGTGATCCGATTGTGTTCTTGGGTTGGGAACCACACCCAATGAACGCGAACTTTGATCTTACCTACCTTGAAGGTGGTGATGATTTCTTTGGTCCTGATCTGGGCGGTGCCACGGTCTATACCAACACGCGCGCGGGCTATGTCGCAGAATGTCCAAACGTGGGCAAATTGCTGGGTAACATGGAATTCACGCTGGCGATGGAAAACGAAATCATGGGTGCGATCCTTGATGATGGCAAAAAGCCAGAAGAGGCAGCAGCCGAATGGATCGAAGCCAATGCAAGCGTTCTGGATGCATGGCTGGACGGCGTGACCCACATTGACGGCACCGATGGGCGCGCAGCCGCTAAGATGGCACTGGAATAAAGCAACTCCATGACCGATACGGCCCGCCCCAAAATCGGGCGGGCCTTTTTTATACGAATCGTTTGCACCATCTTGAGGGACCAACATGAACTGGCTCACTGAAAACAAAATTCCGATTGCCGACGTGGCCGAAGTCGCCTTGGATTGGCTGCAAATAAATGGCGAATGGTTCTTTGACGGTATGGCCTTGGCGATGGAATGGCTGATTGAAGCGATCCTCTGGGTGCTGCAAACACCCCATCCGCTGATCATCATCGCGGTGTTCGCGGGCCTGACATGGGTGATCCAGCGCAATTGGAAAACGGTTGCATTTGTGGTGGTTGGGTTCCTGTTCATCATCAATCAAGACTACTGGGAAGAAACCACAGAAAGCCTGACGCTGGTGTTGTCAGCCTGTGTGGTCTGCATGGGGGTAGGGGTGCCCATTGGCATCGCAGCGGCGCACCGTCCGCGCCTTTATCGATTTATGCGGCCTGTGTTGGACTTGATGCAGACGCTACCTACTTTCGTCTATCTCATTCCCGCCATTGTGTTTTTTGGCATCGGTATGGTGCCCGGCCTGATCGCGACAGTGATCTTTGTGCTGCCCGCGCCGATCCGCCTGACGCAGCTTGGCATATCCTCAACACCAAAATCCTTGCTGGAAGCGGCCCAAGCCTTTGGGGCCAAGCCAAGCCAAACCTTATGGAAAATCGAACTGCCTTATGCCTTGCCGCAAATCATGACCGGGTTGAACCAAACAATCATGTTGTCGCTGTCGATGGTGGTGATTGCCGCCCTTGTTGGCGCGGACGGCTTAGGCGTGCCAGTGGTGCGCGCGTTGAACCAAGTAAATACGGGCCTCGGTTTTGAATCCGGCCTGATCATTGTTGTGGTCGCCATCATGCTCGACCGGATGCTACGGGTGGGTGACAAATGAAAACGGCTGTAGAATTCGACAACGTATCAATCGTTTTTGGCGACAAGCCGGACAAGGCATTGCCGTTGATGGATGCGGGCCAAGACAGGTCAGAGATAGAAGCCGCGACAGGACAAGTCTTGGGCGTGCACAATTGTTCGCTCAGTGTGGCAGAAGGTGAAATCCTTGTGTTGATGGGGCTTTCAGGTTCGGGAAAATCTACATTACTGCGCGCGGTGAACGGGTTGAACCCGGTGGTGCGCGGCCATGTGACTGTGCATGACGGCGATTGGTCCGCCAACGTACAGGGCTGTAACGCCAGTGACTTGCGCAAAGTGCGCCGTGAATGTGTGTCGATGGTGTTTCAACAATTTGGCCTACTGCCGTGGCGCAGCGTTCGCGATAATGTAGCACTGGCGCTGGAACTCTCTGACGTCCCTAAAAAGGAACGCTATGAACGCGCGGAAAAGCAACTTGCCCTCGTAGGGTTGGCCGATTGGGCAGACCGCAAAGTGGGTGAATTGTCTGGTGGGATGCAACAACGTGTGGGGCTTGCACGTGCGTTTGTAACCGAAGCACCAATCTTGTTAATGGATGAACCCTTTAGCGCGCTTGACCCGCTGATCCGTACACGTTTGCAAGACGAATTGCTCGATCTGCAACGTGACCTCAAACGCACAATCATCTTTGTCAGTCACGATCTGGATGAGGCGTTTAAACTGGGTGGGCGCATCGCGATCATGGAAGGTGGGCGGATCGTGCAAATCGGCACGCCGCGTGAGATATTTTCAAATCCAGCGTCTGACTACGTTGCCGATTTTGTCGCCAACATGAACCCGTTGGGGGTGCTGACTGCGCGCGATGTGATGGGCCCCGCCAGTGGGACAGCAGGCACCAGCGTCAGTGCGGAAACGCCGGTTGCTGAATTGATTGAACAACTCAACGGGGAGGGTGCCCGTCTGGACGTAACAGAGGGCGGAAAGCGCATCGGCGTCGTCACGGCCCCTAGTATTGTCGAGCGGTTAAAAACCGAAGCTTAAGATACGGCCACAACTATGTCTGCGGGCGATATCGTAGGACCAAAACACTTAATCAGTCATCACCGTGATGACCATAAGGATCAAAAATATAGAGGGTATTCTAGGGGTCACGCGGACCAAAGGCGTGTTCTAGATCGCCCATGTCAAAGTGGTCGGGCAATCGCCTATCCACTGCAATGACATAAAGAGAACTCCAATTAAAACTGGTTTTGAGTTTGCCATTACAACACCAGCGTGTTGCGGCGACAGCAACAGGGCAGGGCGTATGTGTGTCTCCAATCCCATCTGGATGATTCCTAAAGTGTTAGGGGCAACACAAACAAACTGAATTTCGCGCCACAGCACCGTTCGTTGAAGAACACCTTGGTTTAAAACGCATTTTCTAGCTTTTCACGCGTCACCGGTTTTTCAATAAATTTAGTTTCCGGCGGAACGGTGGCCTTACTTGAAGACTTGCCTGACATAATGATTGTTTTTGTGCCCGGTGAAGAGTGCATAACCGCATCAACAATTCTTAACCCGTCAATCTCTCCTCCAAGATCAAAGTCACTCAGAAGGAGATCAAATTTCTTTTCACGCAGGGACGAAAGTGCAGCATGTCCTGTCGCGCGCGACGTCACCTCAAATCCCAGGCTTTCCAGAAGTTTCGTCACGGATGCGCGGGTTTTGGGGTCATCTTCAACCAGTAGAGATGTCTTGGCGGTTCCCACATTTTTGGAAACACTGTCTGGTACGGTCAGTGGTAGTAATACCTCGATCTGGGTGCCTCCACCGATTGCACTTTCGATGTCCAGATTTCCGCCCGTTTGGCGGATAAAGCCATAGACAATTGATAAACCAAGCCCGGTGCCACCTTGATTGCTGCGCGTTGTAAAAAACGGTTCAATGGCGCGGGACAGGACGTCTTCGGGCATACCTACGCCGTCATCTTGAATGAGAATACGTGCCTGCATGGGTTCACTACGTTCTAAGCGAACTTTTATCACACCCGCATCTTCAATTGCATGGTTAGCGTTCAAAAGAAGATTGAAGAGTGCCGATTCCAACTGTCCGGGATCAACCAGAACATGCAGAGGGAAGGGGGCCAGTGAGATGTCCAATGTCACATTGGGTTTTAGGCTGATTTCAACGAGGTCGGTCATGCCTTCAACCAAGGTGTTGAGGTCAACCAACTCTGGCACCAAACTTTGTTTTCGAGCAAAGGCCAAAAGCCGGTCGGTTAACGAAGTTCCAAAGTCGATGGCATTCCCAATTGCCTCCAAACTTCCACTTTTGTCTCCGTCTTGTTGAACTTCAAGAAGATGCGCGTGCGTGCGAATAGAGGACAAAATATTGGCAAAATCATGGGCGGTATCACCGGCCACTTTGCCTAGTGTTTCGATCCGATCAATCTGCTGGAGGCGGTCAGACATTTTTCGACGCTCTGTAACATCCGCCAACAGCCAAACCCTACCATCGTCAGGTAACTTACTTGCGCGAATTTCCAACACTTGCCCTTCTTGCGATACAATCTCGCAAAATCCGCGGTGATCCAGCTCAAGATTGTTACGCTGTACAGACTTAGAAAACCTGCTTTCATACAGCCAACTAACAAAGATAGTGACCTGGTGTGGGCTGCTTTCTAGGCGCAATATTTTTAGAAATGCGGGGTTGCGCGCTGTGATCCGCCCCGACGAATCCGTAATCGCAATGCCGTCCGAAATATTCGTGAATACCTTTTCAAAAAGGGCGTTGCGTTGATCAAGTTGACGGTTGGAACGGTCCAGTCGCAGGGCGTTTGCGCGAAAGCTGCGAAAAGATCGAAATAGATCGCCAATTTCATCCTTCCCCCCCAACCTGCGCGGCAAGGCACTGGCACGATCGCCATTTGCTAAACGCACCATAGCACCTGACACCCGCGAGATGTTGAATGTAACATAGCGAGATACATAGATTGCAGCGGTTAAAGCCAAAACGAGGCTGATCGCGCTGATCGCCGTAACGGTTATCCGGGTTAATCGGATTGTACCTGATGATGCGACACGTTCCCGCGCTAAAAACGTGTTCGCCTGCTCCGCAAAATTGCTTGCAACATCGTTGATCCGGTTTGCATCATGTCGAATGCGGAACAAAGCATTTTGAGCGTCTAAATTGCTAGAAAGTTCATGTCGACGAAGTTCAAAGACCCCGCCATTGCCCCAAACGCTTTCTTCGAGATCCCGCAGAAATGTCGTTTGTTTTAGCGTCAGAGGCTTTGTTGAAATTGCTTGTTTTTGGCGCAGATAGTGACGCTGTTCTTCGCCCACGCCAATCAGGTTCCCCGCGTAAGCAGCATTCAACGCATCCGCATTCATACTTTGAAGGGACCACCAAATAAGCCGCGTTGCGTCGTCAGATTCTGTTGAAATAAGTGCAGTTGAGGCTGTATTGCGCAGCGTACCAAGGGCCGCAGTCTGGGCACGAATTTCTGCTTGTAACCCATCCAGAAGACTAGAGGCGGTGACTAAATCCGTAACGGCCGATGCCATACTATCCAAAATTGCAATGACGGAAGGTTGTTCGCCATGCGCCTCACCGAATTGAATTTGAGGCCAATCAGCGCGCACGCGATCTAGCACGATAAGCAGTTTTGCACCTTCTTGTTCAATCAAAAAGTTTGACCGTTGATTCAACAGATATGGGGCGGTTGTCGCCAATTCAGCGGAGCGTTTGGAAAGGTCTAAAGCTTGGGCAACTTGACTTAACGTGTCGTGATGCAAAATTTGGAGGCGGGTATCAACACGTTGCAATGCGAACCACGTCACGGCGCTGGCAGAAAGAACCGCCAGTGACAAAAGAGTTAACGCCGCCCACAATCTACTTCGAACGGTGCGTAAATTGAGAACACTCATCCGCTGATGTTTTCTGGGCCAGTGACAAAAATATAGCCCTGTCCGCGACGGGTTTGAAGGTGCACAGGTTTTGACGGGTTTTCTTCAACCTTGCGCCGAAGTCGCAGTATCAAAACATCAATTGTACGGTCCATATAGCGCGTGAGGTCGCTCCCAATTTCAGCAAGGAGTTCGACGCGGGGAATGATTTCATTTGGGCGTTTTAGAAAGAAATCAAGCAGTCGAAATTCCGCATTGGTCAACGGTATTTCGCGCCCATCCTGCGCACTTAAAATCTTTGTTGTTCGATCCAAAATAAGCCTGCCCAGCGTAGAGTGTGCGTCGCTTAAAACAGAATTAGGCAAACCCGGCGCGCCCTTTCCATAGCGGCGCAATACCGCTCTGATACGCGCAACAAGTTCGCGCGGATTGAAGGGTTTGAGCATGTAATCATCCGCGCCAATTTCAAGGCCGACGATCTTGTCTGTCTCGTCGCCACGACCCGTCAACATCACAATTGGCAAATCGCCGTTGCGTCGGATATCCATCGCCAGTTCCAACCCGCTTTCGCCCCGAAGCTGGAGGTCAATAATGACCAGATCAAGGTCAACTTGTTTTCGCATTTCGCCAAAATCAGCGCTGCTTTCCATTGGGATGGGTTCAAATTGGTTTTCTGACAATAACGCCACCAAAGCGTCACGCATCACTGCCTCGTCATCCACAATACCAATTTTTGGTCGTGTCATTTCTAGGACCCCGTTGATTTGAAGACACGCTACCTTCTTACGGTCATTCAGTCTCAGCCTTTTTTGTTTCAATTATTACAGCGCATGTCAGCTTTGTAATATTGTTAACCTGAAAGCTCTGTCATTGTAGCATTGTTAATGCGTGCCCTGCGCACGTTCCTCCTTGGATGTAGTAGCCTAGGGATGTCGGCCAAGCCACGCTCTGAGCCGGTGCTAAAATTTCTGGGAGGAAGACATGAAGAAACTTGGATTGGTCTCATGGGCCGTACTGGGCATTGCAGGGGCCACCGCCGCATCTGCTGATGAAATAAGCGTTGTGTGTAGTGCTGAGCAAGATTGGTGTGACCTCATGGTTGCAGCGTTTGAAGCTGAGAACCCTGACACAGATGTGTTGATGGTGCGCAAATCCACAGGTGAAACGCTGGCGCAAATTCGCGCAGAGGCAGGCAACCCAAAGATTGACGTTTGGTGGGGTGGGACAGGCGATCCTCATCTGATTGCCGCCGAAGAGGGGCTTACCCAAGCATCTGGCGTCGATACATCCGATCTTCTTGGCTGGGCGCAAAACATGTCGACCATTTCTGGCGGCAAGACTGTTGGGATTTATGCCGGCGCTTTGGCCATGGCATACAACTCCGAAATCTTGGCGGAAAAAGGCATCGCACCTCCTGCATGTTGGTCCGACCTAGAAGACCCACGTTTTGTTGGTGAAATTCAAGTCGCAAATCCAAACAGTTCAGGAACGGCCTATACTGAACTTGCGACATTTGTTCAGCTGTTTGGTGAAGACGAAGCCTATGTCAAATTGGCCGCAATCGGTCTGAATGTGAATTCCTACACCAAATCAGGTTCTGCGCCGTCAAAGGCAGCAGCGCGCGGCGAAACCGGGGTTTCAATCGGTTTCATGCACGACATGGTTAACCTTGCCTCGCAGGGTTTTCCACTTGTCGCGGTCGCACCGTGCGAAGGGACTGGATATGAAGTTGGCGCAGTGAGCATCATCGAAGGTGCGCGTAACTTTGAAGGTGCAAAAGCGTGGGTGGAATTTGCATTGCGTGCGGATATCCAATCACGTGCGCCGGAAACAGGATCATTCCAAGTTCCGTCGAATTCCAACGCAGAAGTTGCGCCTGAATCACCGGATCTCGCGTCGATCAAATTGATTGATTATGACTTTGCCACATATGGCTCTAGCGAAACACGCGCCCGATTGCTGGCGCGTTGGGATACCGATGTGAGCGATCCCGCACAATAACCTCCCTGTCGGCGTAACGATTGTATGTGACGCTGACCCTTGGGTGCCCTTCATCTTGAGGGCACCCCCTCTCTTACTTCAATGGACTTGATATGAAACGAACGGTTCTGTTCTGGCTCGTCGCTGGGGTGATCAGCTTTGTCTTGTTGCCATGGCATATGACCGACAAAGGGATTCTGTCATTTGAGTGGGTGACTGACGGTTTGCCATCAAGCGGCCTATGGCTTGTCGTCTCGGGTGGCCATTGGTGGCTTGCGCCAATGGGATTAGCTTTGATCGCAGGGCTTGGCGTACAGCATTTTGTACATCCGCCCGTACAACGCGCAAAGGTGAGCCTAGGCATCGCAGGTTTGGGGCTAGTGTGGGCCACAATTCAGGGCTTGGTCATCGTGCGTGCAGGCCCGCGTATTTTTGAAGGTGTTCTGACGGGGGAGGCCATCAATGCAGGTCAGCCCGGCATGGGGGCAGGCGCAGCCGTTTGCATTGCAGGGCTCTTATTTGCGCTGACGGTTTCAATGTCACAGACAGGAAAAGGTCGCGGTGATGCATTTGTGGTGAGCATCATCGGCCTGATCATCGCCCTTGTCGGGGTCTTTGTATTCTACCCTGTGATGCATATTCTTGTGCGCGCGTTTGAGGTCCAAGACGGCTATAGCCTGACGCGCTTTTTCCCTCGCTTTTTTAATAGTGATATCTGGGGGGTGGCGTGCCTTACCTCTGATCGATCTTGCGGCGTTGCGATGAATTCGCTCTTTCTGGCTGTACTGACGGGCCTTGGTACAACGCTCTTGGGTCTTTCATTCGCTCTGATATTTACCCGAACAGACTTTCGCGCCAAAAAGCTGTTGCGGGTTCTCACGGTCATTCCGATAATTACACCACCGTTCGTGATCGGCCTCGCGTTGATACTGTTGTTTGGTCGAAACGGGTCAGTGACGGAACTTGCTGCTGATTTATTTGGTACAGAAAAAACCCGGTGGTTATACGGCTTTTGGGGCGTGTATTTCGCACAATTGCTGTCGTTTACCCCGATAGCGTTTTTGGTTCTGATTGGCGTCGTTCAAGGCGTTAGCCCCTCAATGGAAGAAGCATCCCAAACCCTAGACGCAGATCGCTGGCAGACGTTTCGCTATGTTTCGCTGCCGCTCATGCGGCCCGGTCTGGCAAATGCATTCTTGCTTGGTTTTATCGAAAGCCTTGCTGATTTCGGGAACCCCTTGGTTCTGGGGGGGGGGTATTCGGTTCTGTCTACCGATATCTATTTTGCAATTGTCGGTGCGGTTGCAGATCCTGCAAAAGCGGCCATTCTCGCCATCGCGCTTTTGACACTCACATTGTCAGCCTTCATTTTGCAGCGCATGTGGTTGGGTAAAAAATCTTACGCAACAATCACAGGCAAAGCTGACTCAGGCCAGAACGCGGCCCTCAGCACGCTTGTGAAAACGCTTTGCTATGCCACAGCGTTGCCCTGGGCGGCACTGACCGCCTTGGTCTATTCGATGATTGTCTTTGGCAGTTTTGTTAAACTTTGGGGATACGATCACAGCTTTACATTGGCGCATTACATTCGTGCATTTGGCATCGACTTCTCTAGCGGTCGATTGACTGGGGTTGCATGGGATAGCTACTTTACCACGCTAACGATCTCATCCATTGCGGCCCCGCTCACCGCAATTGTGGGCCTCTCAACAGCCTATCTGTTGGTGCGTCAAAAGTTCGTGGGAAAAGAGCTTTTTGAATTCTCGACCATGCTTAGCTTTGCAATTCCGGGCACTGTTATCGGGGTTAGCTATATCATGGCGTTCAACTTTCCGCCGATTGAACTGACAGGGACCAGCATCATCCTGATCATCGTCTTTGTGTTCCGCAATATGCCTGTCGGTGTGCGCGGCGGCATTGCGGCGATGTCACAGCTAGACAAAAGCCTTGATGAGGCGTCGATCACATTGGGGGCCAACAGTTTTACCACTGTGCGCCGCGTAATTTTGCCGTTGATGGGACCAGCCATTTTAGCGGCCCTCACTTACAGTTTTGTGCGCGCCATCACATCTGTCAGCGCTGTCATCTTCTTGGTCAGCGCCAAGCATAACATGGCGACGTCCTTTATTGTTGGGCGTGTGGAAAACGGTGAGTTTGGCCTCGCCATTGCATATTCTGCCGTTCTCATTGTCACGATGTTGGCCGTGATCCTACTGCTTCAACTTCTTGTCGGATCGCGGCGTTTGCGCCGTACCGACCGCGTCCAAACAGCGGCTTGAGACCAGGCCATACACCGGAGAGACCTATGACAATATCCACCCCTGGTTCCGTACGCTTTGATGGCGTCGTTAAGAAATTTGGTGCAGTTACCGCGCTCAAAAGTCTAGACCTGATCATTGATCCGGGAAAGCTTGTGACGCTGCTGGGTCCAAGCGGATGCGGGAAAACCACTACATTGCGCCTGATTGCAGGGCTGGAAATGGCAAGTGCGGGCCGTATTCACATTGGAGGCGAGGACGTGACCCATTTGACCGCAACCTATCGCAAGGTGTCGATGGTATTTCAATCCTACGCGCTGTTTCCGCATATGAGCGTGCGCCAAAATGTGGCCTATGGCATGACCGTTAAATCGATGCCAAAGGTTGAGGCTGCGCAAAAGGCCGAGCATGGGTTGGAACTGGTTGGCCTGTCTGGGTTCGGAGATCGGTTGCCCAGCGAACTTTCTGGGGGCCAACAACAACGGGTTGCCGTCGCGCGGGCAATCGTGTTGGAACCCGAAGTGCTATTGCTGGACGAGCCTCTTTCAAATCTTGATGCTAAGCTGCGCCGCCATGTGAGAGAGGAAATTCGCCAAATTCAGCAGCGCCTTGGCCTGACAGCGGTCTACGTCACCCATGACCAAGAAGAAGCCATGGCAGTATCAGATCGGATCATTGTGATGAAAAACGCGGAGATTGCGCAAGAGGGCACGCCAAAAGACCTGTATGAAGCCCCAAACTCTGCTTTCATCGCTGACTTTATTGGGGACGCCAATCTGGCCGACTGTGAAATCACAGAATTGGAAAATGGAACAGCGCACGTTCAGATGGATGATGTGGCCTATCAAATACGCAATGGCGGTTTGGGAAAAGGCCCTGCAAAAATGGTCTTGCGCCCGCATAATTTAGGCCTCGCCAAGGCAGATCAGCCCGGCATTAAAGGCGAAGTCAGCTATGCGGCATACCTAGGTAAGGAAATTCAATATACCGTCGAAAGCCCCATTGGATCGCTCTTTGTCATCAGCGGCGTTAACGATGACCCTTTCAAGCAAGGTGACAGTGTTGCGGTTCAATTCGACACGGCACTCGCCCGTCTTGTAGCTGTCTGAAGTCGAGCGGCATACCTGTAATGGACAGCATACTACATTCTGGCGGCGCACGACATTTTGTTGCACCAAGTGATTGGTTTCGCGAGATTACCACACGTGGATACCGTGCTGTTATTTTTGACTGTGACGGTACATTGGTCGAAAGTAGCGCGACGCACTTTCAATCTTTTCAGGCAGCCTTAAGAAAACAAGGCTATGAAATGAAGCGCGATTGGTACGCAAGCCGAACCGGTTTCGACCGTCAGTCTATCCTAAAGGCATTTGCGAAAGAACACGCGGTAAAGTTAGATACCGCGCTGGCAACCAAGCAGAGCATACAAGAATTCATCAATTTAAGCGCTTCAGTGACGGCAATTTTTGAAACATCCGAATTGGTAAAAAGATTAAGCCCTGATTATCCAATCGCAGTGGGAACCAATGCGGAAGCCGACATTGCAAATGCATCGTTATGCGCCGCTGGCCTAGACATCTACATCAAAGACATAGTCTCAATTTCTGACAACCTTCCGGCCAAACCTGCGCCAGATATCTTTTTAAAAGCCTCAAGATTGCTTGGTTTCTTGCCGCAAGAAACAATTGTGTTTGAAGACTCTGATGAGGGGGTCCAAGCGGCTACCAAAGCTGGGCATGACGTTTTCCAAATCATCCATGGTTGACGTTGACCGGGATACGGAAGGGAAACTGCTTAGCGGCTTTTGTTGAAAAATCATCCTGAAATGGGGGGCGGTGATTAGCTTCAATTTTATATTGAACGGCGCGTTGATCTGAACGGCATCCGCACCCATCTGGCCACTTTTGTGAGAGCGCCCTTGCGATCACATTGAATAGAAGGATAGACGCACAGAGCATCCATATTTTCTCAGTTTCAGGACAGATCATGGCGCAAAAAGCCATTATTTATAAAGTTGAACTTTCCATTTCTGACATGGACCGTCACTATTATGAGACCCATAAACTGACCGTTGCCAAACATCCTTCTGAGACGGATGAACGATTAATGGTGCGCCTTCTGGCTTTTGCACTAAATGCCAATGAGCAATTGGAATTGACGAAGGGCCTCTCAACAGATGATGAGCCAGACATTTGGCAAAAAAGCCTGAGTAATGAACTGGAGTTGTGGGTTGCGTTGGGGCTTCCCAGCGAGAAGGTAGTGCGCCAATCATGCGGTAAAGCCAACAAGGTAATTGTCTATTGTTATGGCGGCAGAACGGCTGAAATGTGGTGGGAAAAGATCAAAAACAGCACCACCCGTTTTGACAATCTTCAGGTCTTATGCCTTTCAGAAAAGGACACCCTTGATCTGGAGAAACTGGCAAGTCGCTCGATGAAGTTGCAGGTCAATATTCAAGACGGCGAAGTGATGGTCAGTGTTGAGGATAACATCGTCTACGTTACCCCCGTCAAATGGAAAGATGCAAAGCAGTGATCGTCGACCAACTCACTGCGTTTAAAACTACAGGATGTAGGATGTAACCTAGTTGACTGATGTGCTCTTAGTTAACGAATTTTAGGTCCTCTGTGAGGCTTATCTTAATCAGACGTTTGCTATTATTGAAGGGATCAAGCGTAAGGCCCCCAGCAATAAGATGCCGTTAAAAACCAGATTCTAAGCTCTAAGTTCAACAGATAAAGCCGCTTGCATCTAGATTGCTGAAGTGACCTCAAGGGTTGTGACGGTTACTTGGTCGTTGCCCTGCGTACGCCATATGATGGCGACATTGCCAT
>CALKXT010000158.1 GCA_938003685.1 uncultured Sulfitobacter sp.
CAGCCATCTTCAACCCGATTTTCCGAGAATTCTGCCAGTTCCTCCCAACGGTTGCCCGCATCAATGCCTTCGAGCTCCAACCGCATTAACAATGACGTTGCATTGGATATGTCACGGTAATCGTCGGTCTTTTCGATACGAATTTGGCTGTCATATAGCGCAAGTGCGACGTCTAATTCGCCTCGGTCCATGTGCAACAGGGCTTTGTGCCACCAGACATGGTAGCGAAAGTTATTCGATTGATCCCACGCGCTATTGTTGTCTTCAATCAAGGCAATCCCGGCGTCTGGTTCCGCGCGCATATCATGGACATGCGCGACGGCATGCAAACCCCAGGCATCATCAGGGGCATGAATCAATGCCGCGCGGCCTGATTTTTCGGCCGCCGCATAGTCGCCGGTTTCCTCAAGTGTAAAAGCATGACAGCCCATCACATAACCACACAACGGATGATCATCACCGTGGGCTGAAAGCACCCGTTCGATTGAGGCCCTCATTCCTTTGGCATCACCTAAAATGAACCGTATGGCGTGGCTGACCTTCACGGATAGTGTGTCGTTTGGGTGCGCGGTCAAGACGTCTTCTATGGCGGCGATTGCGCCTGTGGGGCTGTCGGCAAGCCACCGATCCAACGCCGTGAGCCAGCCTTGTTCACGTGGCGTGATCGGGCCAGCAGCGAGGGCGGTATGTGCCGCAGTGCGCGCATCCTCTGCTACTTGCCACAGCTCTGAGCGGCCCATCATTAACGAAAACAATCCGCGTGCTGCGTGACCCATGACAAAATCTGGTTCAGTCGTCAAAACTGCGCCCAAATGCTGAGGTGTCGCTGCTTGATGTGCCAAAAAAGCCCGCACCATGCCGTTCCATGACACAAGTGCGGCGTCTGTTTTCAATGACAGAGGTGCGTTGCAGATATCAGTTTTCATCATCTTTGCCTTTCGGGGTCACGCGTCTTGGGGATAGCAATACCTGCAATTTGTATTGCGATGAACGCCAAGGCGGCGTGTCACACGGCAACGTGAAGCGCCTTAGGACAATCGTGAGGAAATGTGTCAAAAACTATGCAATGCCGTAAGGACATGGGCGGGTTTTTGCGCAAAAACAGTGCAGTAGCGACCAATCAGGTGTTTTGTTTCGTGACCACTGGGCCCCATGTTTCAAGAACTTCATCCGTATCCTGCCCAAATCGCGGGGGAGAACGGTCATAGCGGATCGGTGTGCCTGACAGTTTCAGCGGATTGCCCAAAAGGCGCAGCGCACCACCTTCAATATCTGCGTTTGGTATATTGATGACAGCATCGCGCGCCTGTGCTTGATCTGATGTCAGGGCCTCGCCTACCGTATTGATCGGGCCACAGGGCACATTCACACTGTGCAATTTATTTAGTAAGTCTTGCTTGGCGAATGCGCGTAGGGCAGGGCGGATGACCTCCATCAAGGCGATACGGTTTTCAATGCGCGACTGATTGGTGGTGAAACGGCTATCATTCGACAACCCGGTCAGATCAATTGCGTCACAAAACCGGGCAAATTGCGCATCATTGCCGACGGCCAACAGGAAATGCCCATCTGCACATTCAAAGGTATCATAGGGCACGATGTTAGGATGCGCGTTGCCACGACGGATAGGTTCTTGGCCTGAGGTCAGAAAATTTGTGCCCTCATTCACCAGCCACGCCATTTGTGCATCAACCAGTGCAAGGTCAATATGTTGGCCCTCACCCGTGGCGTCGCGGTGGCGTAGGGCGGCCAGAATACCGATGGTCGCGTACATGCCGCACATCACATCTGCGATGCCGACCCCAACTTTGGTGGGCACGCCATCTGGATCGCCTGTAAGGGACATGATGCCGCCAAATCCTTGAGCCATCAAATCATACCCCGGTTGGGCGCGGTTTGGACCGGTTTGTCCAAAGCCAGAGATCGAACAGTAAACCAGCGCCGGATGTGCCGCACACAAGCTTGCATGATCCAGCCCGTATTTCACCAACCCATCTGGTTTGAAGTTCTCAATCACCACGTCTGCGCGCGCAGCTAGATGGCGCAGCGTTGCTTGACCTTCGTCTGTGGCAATATCCACCGCGATTGAGCGTTTGTTGCGGTTTGCAGCCATAAAATAGGCGGACAGGTCCGTGCGGTTGCCCTCTGTGTC
The DNA here is from genome assembly GCA_938003685.1 of uncultured Sulfitobacter sp. GTDB lineage: Bacteria > Pseudomonadota > Alphaproteobacteria > Rhodobacterales > Rhodobacteraceae > Sulfitobacter. The sequence goes on from CALKXT010000158.1 coordinate 2,153, forward strand.
CAGCGCGTAATTTGGCCCCCAGCCGCGCGTGTCATCGCCCCCAGTCAGTGGGTTTTCGACCTTGATAACGGTCGCGCCCAAATCACCCAGCAATTGCGTGCATGTTGGTCCGGCCAAGATACGGCTTAGGTCGAGGACAAACAATCCATCCAATGCGCCCTTTGGTGTGGTGTTAGAGGCGGCCATCATACGCCCCCCGGTCAATAACTGCGGCAATGACGGTAAAGGTGTCGGCATCCATCGCTTCGTTCAACGCACCTTCCAGCGCCTCACGGCTGCGCACTGTGACGCCCGCACCGCCAAAGGCCACGCCCATGGCTGCAAAGTTGTGCTGCGCAAAATCGACGCCAAAGTTTGTGAGCTGGCGCTCGCGTTGTTTCTTTTCGATCAACGCAAGCGAGGCATCCACAAAGACAACAAAGATTGGTGCGAGGTTCAATTCTGCCGCCGTCGCCAATTCGCCGGCAACCATCAAAAAACCGGCGTCGCCAGAGAATGACACGACGCTACGTTCCGGGGATGCCAGTTTTGCACCAATCGCCATCGGTACAGCGCAACCCATCGTGCATAGGGCAGAAGATTGCATTAAGGCGCGTGGTTCATAACATTCCCACATCTGGCTTAGCAAAATGCGATGCGCTCCACTGTCTGCCGAGGCAATTGTATCGCGTGGCAGAGTTTTTCGGCAGGTATCGATGATCGCGGCAGGACCCCATGTCTCATCATTTGGGAAAGCTTCGGCAAGCGCGGATTTGAGCTTGTATACTTCACCGTCCGACCATGTCTTTATCACATCCAAGCCGTCACTAAGTGCACGCAGTGTGGCGGCACAATCTGTTACGAAATTTAGGCTGGATTGATGCATGTAATGGTGGTTCGGCACCGCCGTGATGTCGATGATATTGTGGCTGGACGGGGTCCAGACATCGCGCCAGCCGGGGCGCATTTCAATAGGGTCATAGCCGACGCATAAGATCAGGTCCGCAGATTGCACAAACGGAACCAGATGGGTGTCTGCGAGTGGGGACAGGCCTGCGCCACCCAATGACAAGGCATGATCTTCGGGCAAGATGCCCTTAGCTTTGTAGGTGGTGATTACTGGCACGTTGTGATCTTCGGCGAATTCAATGATCGCGGCCTCAGCGCCTTGGTTCATTGCATCCACGCCCACAATCATCACCGGGCGCTGTGCGTTTTCCAACCAGTTGCGTGCGGTTTCCAGATCGGGGCCTGAAGGTGCCGTGATGGAGGCTTGTGCCCGCGGCGTATGCGCTGTGGCTGAAATGCGCGCATCTGCAACTGAAATGGGGATGTCGATGTGTACCGGGCCAGGGCGCCCTTCGGTTGCGATGGCGATGGCTTTGTCTGCAATGGTATGCGCGGCGCCTGCGTTCAGCGCGAAACTGGCCTTGGTGATCGGGCGAAAGACCGCCTGCTGATCCACAACTTGATGAGTATAACGCGCCGCCTCATCCGCATCCATACAGCCGGAAATCACGATCAACGGCACTTGATCTTGCAAGGCGTTGGCGACGGTGTTGACGCCGTTCAACGTGCCGGGACCAATGGTGCCCACCAATATTGCAGGCGCATGATCGCGGTGATGCACACCTTCTGCGATGAACCCGGCGGCATTTTCGTGCTTGGCGAGGATAAATTCAATGCCCGCAGTTTGCAGGGCATCGATAACTGTCAAAACTTCACCACCCGGCATCCCAAAAGCAGTACGGCACCCAGCAGCATATAGGCGACGGGCAAGGGCATCAGCAGCGCGGATCGTGTCGGACATTGGGCGGGCCTTTCAGGCAACGAAATAGATTGCGACACTAGAACCATGGCAGCGGTCAAGGTGCAACTCACTGTTGGGTGGGGTTTGTTGCAGCTTGGGCTGCGTTGATAGAGCGCAATGGCAACTTTGCGCCCATTGTGTCGTTGGCGGTGAACAGGTATCCATGTTTCGGCTTGGTATTAAGAGGCATCAAAACCATGGGACTTAGTGTTTTCCGTTGGGCTACATCTCCGGACTATGATCTGCTTGGCCGCGTCATGTTCGATGCGGTCCATGAAGGAAGTAGTCCATACTCAGATTCTCAAAGAAAAGCATGGGTTGCCGAACCCCACAGTGGGGATGTTTGGAATGAACGATTGGCAAATCAAGACGTCTTACTCGCAGAAATGAAAAACGAAGTTGTCGGATTTATGAGTTTGGCAAAAAACGAATATTTGGACTTTGCCTATATTCTTCCTGCTTACAGAGGTCATGGACTTTTCCGTCAGCTATATGAACGCATTGAGGAGCGAGCTGCCGAACTGGGACATCTACGGATATGGGTGCACGCAAGCTTGTTGGCGGCACCGGCCTTTGAACGGATGGGATTTGAGCGATTGAAGCGCGAAAGTGTAAAGCTTGGTGATCAGCAACTTGACCGGTTTGAAATGGAAAAACACCTTTCGTAGTGCAAAGGTGTAATTGGGTTGCGTCCCACCACGTCTGCCTTTCAGTCGCTAGGTCCGCCAAGCGGGAAGCCTAACGTCCCCCTTACCGCCGACGATCACGCCGTGCTGACATTGGCTGGAAAGCCACACCAACATGTGCTTCGCAATAGGGTTTACCCTGCTTCACAGGCAAGCCACAGAACCAAAAATCCTCGGTTGCGGGGTCGCCCACGGGCCATTTGCAGGTGCGTTCGGTCAATTCCATCAAACCAATTTTCTTGGCCTTCTTCTCAACTTCATTGACCTTCGCCAAAGCTTCAGGGCTGATTTCATTTGCAGAGGGCTGTGGTGGCAGGGGCTGACCTGCTGGAATAATCTGGCGACGCGCTGGCGCGCTTTGCTTTGGTGGGGTTGCCGATTGCGTTTGCATGATCGGGCCATCAGGTTTGGTGGGCACGACCGCGGCTGCTGTTGCTGCCTTGGCTTTTGGTTCCGCCTTTGGCGCTGGTTTGGCCTTTGGCTCAGTTTTAGCAGCTGTTCCGGTCGTAGTGCGGTTAGACAGGCCCAAACGGTGTACTTTGCCAATCACAGCATTGCGGGTCACGCCGCCCAGTTCCTTGGCAATCTGACTTGCAGACTGGCCTTCGCCCCACATTTTTTTCAGGGTCTCTACGCGGTCATCGGTCCAAGACATATGGGGTTCCCCAGTTAAAAAGCGGCCCCATAAGGCGGACCGCTTTGTCATTTATCAGACGCCATTTTACCGCCTCAGTCAGTGGGCGCAAGGCGTGATTCGTCACGCGCTTGTATGTGGCCTCGGGTTTTGTGGTTTCAGGCGTGCTTCTCGTAGGGCCAACAGCACCGCACCGGCAATAATTATTGCGGCACCAATCCATGTTACAACATCCGGTATCACATTGAAAAATAACATATCGTAAAGAGCAGCAAAGATTAGTGTTGCATAGCTGAAGGGTGCCACGAAGCTCGCATCTGCCCGTGCCATAGCATTTATAAAACAGGTCTGTGCGATTGCCATACATATGCCAAGGGCTGCCAAAATCATCCATTGTGCCGGGCTGGGCATCTGCCAGACGGCGATTACCGCAGCAGATGAGAGGATCAGACCCAGTGTATTGTTCAGGAGTAGTATTTGAAACGGACTTTCCCGGCCGGTGAGCTTTTTCATAAAAATCAGCTCTAATCCCATCACCAATGCAGCCGTTAGTGCCAAAAGGGCAGCAGGCTGAAAGCTCTCTGGTGTGGGGCGCAGCAAGATAAATGCACCGACAAGCGCCATAACAGCAGCAAACCAACGGACGCGCCCTACTTTTTCGCCAAGCAGGGGGATCGCCAGCATCATCGCAAACACGGGGTTGAGGAATGAAATCGCGGTGGCATCGGCCAATGGAATATAAGCGACAGCAGCAAACATACAGGTCACGCCACCCCACCCACAGATCGTGCGCGATATATGCAACCTCCAACGAGGTTGCATAATCTTGGGACGCAAAAATGCAGCGGCGCAGCTCAACCCTATAAAGGCAAATAAAAATCGCCCATGGGTTATTTGCAGCGCATGCAGCGGTTCGCCAAACGTCCCGAGACCCAACATTTTTGCCATCAGCGTGGTGGCCGCAATAAATGCAGCCGCGAGCACGATCAGCGCAGCTGCAACCGCATTATTCTGAGTTTTGGCGATAAACATGATACATCCTATGTCGATCAGGGCCCTCTATCACAATCGCAAAATTTAGCCTTTACGCGGGCTGCCTTTGCCGCCTATGCATGTGGAATGATCAATCACGCCACATATTCCTTGCGACGACGCACCTAACTAACGTCGCCTTGCGCGCCCCATTTGGGGTTTTGCCAATTCTGGATTGATTAATGTGCCACGCTTTTGGCACTCTTACCCAAACACCATTGACCCTTTGCTGTCCTCATGACCATTTTGCGTTTTGATGCAGCCCCATTACAGGATTTATCCGATGATCTCCTCTGTTCTGCCGACCTATTCGCGTGCCCCTCTTAGCTTTGTAAAAGGCGAAGGGTCTTGGATGATTGAGGCAGATGGCCGACGGTTTTTGGATTTGGGTGCAGGGATTGCCGTCAATTCACTGGGCCATGCGCATCCAAAACTGGTTGAGGCGCTGAGCAGGCAAGCGCAGGCACTGTGGCACACATCGAACCTTTACCAAATTCCTCAACAACAGGAATTAGCGGATCGTTTGGTCGAACACACTTTTGCGGACACGGTATTCTTTACCAATTCGGGTACTGAAGCTTGCGAACTGGCAGTAAAGATGGCGCGCAAGTATTTCTATGACAAAGGAGAACCGAACCGCACTGATATCATCACCTTTTCGGGATCTTTTCATGGTCGGTCATCCGCAGGCATCGCCGCGGCAGGTTCTGAAAAAATGACCGAAGGCTTCGGCCCTTTGCTGCCTGGTTTCGTACATCTGGATTTTGGTGATCACGATGCGCTGACGGCAGCAGCCAGCGAGACCACCTGTGCCATCATGATCGAACCCGTGCAGGGTGAGGGTGGTATTCGCCCATTACCTGATGCCTGCCTCAAGGGCTTGCGTGATCTGTGTGATGAACATGGCATCTTGATGATTTTGGATGAGGTGCAATGCGGTGTTGGCCGAACTGGAAAACTCTTTGCCCACGAATGGGCTGGGGTCACACCTGATATTATGATGGTCGCCAAAGGCATCGGTGGTGGATTTCCCTTGGGTGCGGTTCTCGCCACTGAGAATGCCGCAAGCGGCATGACGGCCGGCACGCATGGGTCTACCTATGGCGGCAATCCTTTGGGCTGCGCCGTAGGCAGTGCAGTGATGGATGTCATTGCGGACCCAGATTTTCTGGCAGAGGTGAACCGCAAGGCTGGCCTGTTGCGCCAAAAGCTTGAGGGTCTCATTGCTGCGCATCCGGATGTATTCGAAAGCGTACGCGGCGCAGGCCTTATGTTGGGGCTCAAATGCAAAGCAACGAACATTGATGTTGTGAATGCTGGCTACGCGCAAGAGGTGATCACAGTCCCCGCCGCTGATAACGTCATCCGCCTGTTGCCGCCTTTGACCATCACGGACGATGAAATTTCTGAGGCCGTCAAGCGACTAGAGGCAGCCGCCAGCAGCCTAAGCGCCTCTTAATCTCTTTTTGGCCTTAAATATTCCTCGGGAGTCCGAGGGCAGACAGCCCTCGGGTCTCTCCAAGCAGAGACGATCTATGAAGCATTTCCTCGACATTCACGAAACATCCCCCAGCGACCTACGGGGTATTATTGACAATGCCGCTGCAATGAAAACCGCCCGCGCGGACCGCCCGCGCGGTGCGCTGGATGATGATCAACCGCTACAAGGCCACATGGTCGCGTTGATCTTTGAAAAGCCGTCTACCCGGACCCGCGTTTCCTTTGATGTGGGCGTACGGCAGTTGGGGGGGCAAACAATGGTGCTGTCTGGCAAAGACATGCAGCTTGGACACGGCGAAACCATTGCTGACACAGCGCGCGTGTTGTCACGCTATGTCGATCTGATCATGATCCGCACGTTTGAAGAACAAACGCTGCTGGAAATGGCTGAATATGCAACTGTCCCGGTGATCAACGGGCTGACCGATCGGACCCATCCGTGCCAGATCATGGCGGATATCATGACCTTTGAGGAACATAACGGCCCGATCAAAGGCAAAAAGGTTGTGTGGTCGGGGGACGGCAACAACGTCTTTGCGAGCTTTGCTCATGCCGCCAAGCAGTTCGATTTTGAACTGGTCTTTACGGGGCCTCCCCCGCTTGACCCTGATCCTGCTCTTGCGGATCTATTCACAATTGAACGTGATCCCAACATCGCCGTTCAAGGTGCGGACTTGGTGGTCACCGATACATGGGTTTCCATGCATGATCCACAATCCGCGCGTGAGCGACGTCATAACCAATTACGCGGTTATCAAGTCAACGACACCTTGATGGCTCAAGCCAAACCTGATGCATTGTTCATGCATTGCTTGCCTGCACACCGCGATGATGAGGTGACCAGTTCTGTGATGGATGGGCCGCATTCTGTGATCTGGGATGAGGCTGAAAACCGTATGCATGCGCAAAAAGCAATCATGCGGTATTGTCTTGGCAAGTGATCTGAAGATCGTCGTTGCTGGCGCGGGGACCATCGGCTGTTTTGTCGGTGGTCTCTTGGCGTCTGATGGGTGTGATGTCACGCTTTTGGCGCGACGCCGTATTGGGCAAGAAATCCGTGCGCATGGGCTGACGTTAACCGATTTTAACGGAATGGCGCACAAAGTCGATGCAGATGCGTTGATGTTGTCTGAGAAACCCAATTGCTTTGCCGAAGCCGACATCATTTTGGTCACGGTTAAGTCACGTGATACAGACGTGATCGCGCGGATGATTGCAGCGCACGCACCTACCACAGCCAAGGTCATCACTCTGCAAAATGGGACAGAAAGTGTCGAGGCGTTGCAAAAGGTGCTTCCCACTTACGATGTGCGCGCAGGCATGGTGCCGTTTCACGTGGTGCCGATGGGGCAGGGTTGTTTCCATCGCTCAACGGGTGGTGACATCGTGATTGGCACGGGAGGCGAGGAGGTGGCAGATTATCTTACTGTGCCAGGGCTGGTCGTAACGGAACGTGCTGATATTACCCAACTGCAATGGGGCCGCTTCCTGATCAACCTCAATAACACCCTAAATGCGCTGAGTGGCTTGACGCTGCAAGACCAATTACGCGACCGGGCGTGGCGTTTGCTATTGGCGGATCAATGGGGCGAAGCACTAAAGGTGATGAAAGCCAATCAAATCCAACCGCAATCCGGGACGTCATTTCCCATCGCGGTAATGCCATATGTGTTGCGCCTCCCCTCTGCTTTATTCACCCGCATCGCAGGTTCGATGTTGAGCATAGATGCGCAGGCACGCTCACCCGTGTCACATGACATGGTCGCGGGACGTAGGGCCGCAGTTGACGCTGAGCAAGGACAGGTAATGCGTATGGGGGCAAAAGTTGGCCTTGCGACACCGATCAGCGCAATGGTGGTTGAGGTGATGCAGGTGGCCGAAACAGCGGGGGAAGGATTGCCCAACCTGCCTGTGGCCGCGCTGCGCCGTGAGATAACGCTTAATTAACCGCGGCGTTCAGCACCCAAAACACAACCGCTGACATTGTTGCGGCTGCTGGGACTGTGATCACCCAAGCAGCTACAATTGTCATAAAGTGTGATCGTCGCACCAGCTTACGGCGGCGGCGTTCTTCTGGGGCGATGCGCTTGATGGTGCCAACCTGCACGTTTGGTTGCCGCAGACGCCGCTCCATATGCCATTCGCGGTAGAATCCGACGCCAAAAACCCCACCGACAGCGATATGTGTAGAGCTGACGGGCAGGCCCAACCATGACGCTACAATTACAGTGATCGCAGCGGATAGTGCGACACAATAGGCGCGCATTGGATTCAATTTGGTGATCTGGCTGCCAACCATGCGGATCAATTTGGGGCCAAAAAGGAACAAACCAAACGAGATGCCAAAGGCACCAATGACCATGACCCAGATAGGAATGATAACTTTTGCTTCCGACACACCAAATTCAGTAGCATGCACAATTGCCGCCAAGGGCCCCACTGCGTTGGCAACGTCGTTTGCACCATGCGCAAAGCTGAGTAACGCCGCCGAGAATACAAGCGGAAGGCCAAATAGGATTTTGACCGACTTGTTACGGTTTTCCATCCCTTCAGATTTCTTTTTGATCAGGGGGGCTGAAATCGCATAGGTCACGACCCCGATGATTGCGCCAATGATCAGTGCGGTGGGCATGTCGACGTTGATGATCTTTTTAAGGCCTTTGAGCGCTAAATAGGTCGCAAAAACCCCTGCCATGATACCAACCAACACAGGAACCCAAGTGCGTGCGGCGGCAATTTTGTCTTCTTGATAGATGATGCGCGCTTTGATGAAGGCCAAAAACATCGCAGCGACGGCACCGCCCAAGACAGGTGAGATGACCCAGCTTGCCGCGATCAGGCTCATTGAGGACCAATTGACCGCGCCCAAACCTGCAGCGGCAATACCGGCACCCATCACGCCGCCCACAACAGAATGGGTCGTTGAGACAGGTGCGCCAACCCAAGTTGCCAGATTAACCCATAACGCGGATGAAATCAGCGCCGCCATCATCGCCCAGACAAACACTTTGGTGTCTGCGATTGAAGCGGGATCAATGATGCCTTTTGAAATGGTAGAAACGACATCGCCGCCAGCCAAAAGCGCGCCAGCACTTTCGCAAATGGCGGCAATGGCAATTGCGCCACCCATTGTCAGGGCGTTCGCGCCCACAGCAGGCCCCATGTTGTTGGCCACGTCGTTTGCGCCAATGTTAACAGCCATATACGCGCCAAAGACGGCGGCAACCACGACCACAAAACTAACAGGGGTTTGGCCAAAAAAGACGGCAGCGGCGATTCCGGCCACAACAATAAATGCAAGCGCAATACCCATGCCGACCATGGGGCGTCCGACATATGCAGTCGCCAATTCGACCTGACTTATGCGGTTCAGGTCGGTGTCCAGTGTTTTCCACTGACTGCCCTGCGGTTTCTTGGCCATGGTGCGTTGTCCCCCCGGAAACGTTTTTTGCTTCAAAGGGCGTGACATAACCCGCTCAATCGCGCAAGCGAGTCGCAACGGAATTGTAACAAAGTGGGGCTTTTTTGGCTGAAATCAGATCGCTTGCAAAATTGCTTTCAAGTCTGGCTCATCCACAAGGTTGGCGGCATCCTTTGGGGCGAACCATGCACGTTTGCGCAGGCTTGCTTCTGGGTATTCCTCACTCAGATCACGCACGCGCGTCAGATAGACACGTGTTTCAACAGGGACAGTCATGCCTTCGCCCAGACCTTTGGCATATTCATAAAGCCCAATTGGTTCATCTTCGATATCGGCCTTTGTGACGCCTGCTTCTTCCCAGGCTTCTTGCAAGGCGGCACCGGGCCCGTCCAACCCATCGATGGGCCAACCTTTTGGCACGATCCAACGCCCCGTATCCCGGCTGGTAATCAGCAGAACGCGTTTGCCTTCATCGGTGTCACGATAGCAAAGGGCGGCGACCTGCACCCTTTTGGGGCGGCGCAAAATTGGCATGAACATATTTGCCCATGCGCGTTTAAAGACGTGCATCATATTGGATTTCCGGGTTGCCTCTGGGATCGTTTATTATTCTTAACAGTTGTGTATAACTTATTTCTTACCTGAAATCAAATTGTTGACCGGGTCTTGCGTTGGCAGGGCGGGCGTATCACTCTTGCGCCATCATCATGAGGACCAGAACAATATGACCAAATCGGGTAGTGGCGCTGACATCGGGGTGTATGGCTTGGGCACAATGGGTTCGGCGCTTGCGCTTAATCTGGCGGATCATGGGTTTGACGTGGCTGTGTGCAACCGCGAGGTGAACTGGATTTCTGAGTTCGTCCGTGAAGCTGGACCATTGGGGGACAAATTGATCCCGGCTGAGACTTTGGAAGCCTTTGTCACAGCCATCGCCAAACCTCGCAGCATATTATTTATGATCCCATCTGGCGCGCCGATGGATGCGATGATTGCAGCGATCACACCTTTGTTGGAAAAGGGTGACACGATCATCGACGGTGGTAACGCTGATTTCAACGCCACACGTCGTCGGTCCGCGGGCATGGACGATACAGGGTTGCACTATGTCGGTATGGGCGTATCGGGCGGCGAAGAGGGCGCACGCCACGGCCCATCCATGATGGTGGGCGGGTCTGATCATTCATGGCAGCAGATGCGCCCGATGGTCGAGGCGATTGCGGCCAAGTTTGAGGGCGAACCCTGTGTGGCACATCTGGGGCCGGACGGCGCTGGGCATTTTGTCAAAACTGTTCACAACGGCATTGAATATGCAGACATGCAGATGATTGCAGAAATCTATGGCATGCTGCGCGACGCTGGCGGACAGGGTGCTGAAGAAATTGGGGCGTTGATGGAGCGTTGGCAAGATGGTCCGCTGTCATCGTATCTGATCGAAGTCTCAGCAGCGGCCCTACAATCGACGGACAATAAAACTGGCCAGCCGATGGTTGACGTGATCCGCGACCAAGCGGGCCAAAAAGGGACCGGACGCTGGACTTTGATCGAAGCGCTTAAGATGGGGCAATCGGCCAGTACAATTGAGGCGGCAGTGGGCGCGCGTGGCTGGTCGTCAGAAAAAGACACCCGCGTGATGGCGGAACCCTTGCTTGCTGCCTGTGTGCAAGACGTCGGCATGCCTTGCGATGATGATCTGGAAATGGCGATGCTGGCGGGGCGTATCTTGGCCCACGCGCAGGGGTTTCGCATTCTCAACGCCGCCTCTGAGGAATTTGACTGGGCGCTGGACATGGCGCAGATATCCGAGATTTGGCGCGCGGGCTGCATCATCCGTTCTACCCTATTGGATGAATTTGCCGAGGCGTTTCGCAATGATCTACCCGCTGGTCACCTGATCCTTGCCCCTGCAATGCGGGCACGGTTGGATGATAGTATCGGTGCACTGCGCCGTGTGGTTGCAGCTGCGGTTTCACTGGGTGTGGCTGTGCCTGCGTTGTCAGCATCGCTTGCGTGGTTTGATACAATGCGCCGGGGCCGTGGCACAGCGAACCTGATCCAAGCGCAGCGTGATTTCTTTGGTCACCATGGCTTTGATCGGGTTGAGGAAAGCGGCAAGTTTCACGGCGATTGGAACGCCTTGGCGTGATGCTGATGTGCTGTTGCAGCCGTTATTCTTGATCAGTTTTGGACAAACACAATATCATCTAGGGTGATGCCTGTCGCTGATCCAAGATCAATGGTTGTTGTGACCTGAGGCTCGGTTTCATTGCCTGCGAAAACGATGGTCAGTTCGGTTGAGAGCGCATCACCGATACCCGACGTCATCAACTCTACAGAGAGCATATCGCGTGCTTCGCTGCCAGCCTCACGGTCGATTTCTACGGTCAATGTATCTTCACCGGGCGTAAAGTCGCGAATGACGATGCCTGTCTCATTTTCAATTTCCGTGGGATCGTCGGTGCTGAATTCATCAGCGCCCAAGCCCAAAACCGCCCGAAAGTTATCGGCACCTTCACCCCCTGTCACAGCGACGGATGAAAAGTCCGGGACCGCCTCACTTATGTCAGCACGTACTGTAATTTCGTCGTCACCCTCGCCAGCATCAAGGGTTCCAAGGCTGTCATTTAAGTCCGCGCTCAGATCGTAGGTAATGGTATCATTGCCAGCACCGCCAAATACATCATTGGCGGCAATTGCTGAAATCACATCGTCACCTGCATCGCCGTTCAAAGTGTTCCCAACCGCTGTTGATGTCAGTGTGTCATCGCCTTCGCCGCCATTAAGTGTCGTTCCGAGAGGTGTTGTAATTTCTGCAACGTCATCGCCGCCCAGCAAATCAATAACATCCGCTGAATCAGCGGTGTGGTCTTGGTTGTCTGCGCGCAAGGTGTCGTTACCATCCGTACCGGTTATGGTATCGTCGCCATTATAAAGCAGGTCTTCACCAGTTCCATCTTCGGGGTCTGGTAGAACTTCAGGCTCAGTTGTTTCTGATGCATCGTCACTGTCATCAACCATAAGGGCCGTTAAACAGACGCCAAACAAACCAACAACAAGTGCCATGCCAAACATGATGAACCCTTTAACAAATTCTGATTACGACGCAGGTGACCCGTGCTGCATATAAACCAAAATTGACTAAAATGCGATTATTGGAGGGAAACAATGTGTTTCGATTTGTGAAACGGGTCGACAGGATATTCCACACCAGCCAAATACAGTCCGTGCGGCGGAGACACTGTGCCGCAGGCATCACGTCGGCGCGCATCTAGGGCGGTTTGCACATCTGCTGGCGTCCATGATCCTGACCCTACGTGTTCTAGCGTACCGACAAAACTACGCACTTGATTGTGCAGGAACGAACGCGCGCGCACGTTAAAATGCACCTCGGTGCCTGCATCCGTTTCCACTTTGCTTATCCTCAGCTCATCCAATGATTTAACCGGGCTGAGCGATTGACAAATTGTCGAACGAAAGGTGGTGAAATCATGCCGTCCGATCAAGAGGTTCGCGGCTTCTTGCATGCGATCCACATCAAGATCGGGTTTGATATGCCAGACCAATCCAGCCAGATGCGTGACGGGCGCACGACGACACAGGATGCGAAACAGATAGCGGCGTTCTTGGGCCGAAAAACGCGCGTGAAATTCTTCTGTAACAGCCGCGCAATCCACAATTGCAATTGGGTGCGGTTTGAGGTGATAGTTCAGCGCCTCTGACAGGCGGAAAGGCGTCCATTCGCGGTCCATGTCGCAATGGGCGACCTGCGCCAAAGCATGTACGCCTTTATCGGTGCGCCCGGCCGCTGCGATCTTGTGCTCACGTGGCTCGAGTTTTGCCAAGGCATCCTCAATCGCGCCCTGTACAGACGGCAATGAGGTCTGGCGTTGCCACCCGACAAAAGGCGCGCCGTGGTATTCGATTTTTAGGGCATAACGGGGCATGGCGTGCGTCTAGCGTGGTGCTCTGCTTCTGGCAATCCCTGCATGTCACACCTATGTTACCTCAACCACAACATGGGGCAGGTGCAGTTTTGTTTATTACCGATATTGCTGACGGCATCTGGCGCCAAGTCGAGACCGTGCAAGACACCGTTTCAGAGGCGTTTTTTGAACCAGTGATCCGCTTGGGGGTGACCGGGTTGGCGCGATCAGGCAAGACCGTGTTCATCACCTCGCTTGTGGCAAACTTGCTAGATCGGGGCCGGATGCCGGGGCTGTTGGCCGCGTCTGAGGGTCGGATAGAGGCGGCGTTCTTACAACCACAGCCCGATGATACCATTCCGCGGTTTGACTATGAGGCGCATTTGGGTGCGCTGACGGGGAAGGCACCGCATTGGCCCGATAGCACGCGGGCGATTTCAGAACTGCGATTGTCGCTCAAGGTGCGACCCAATGGGCTGTTGGCGGGCTTTCAGGGACCGCGCACCATTCATTTGGATATCGTGGATTATCCGGGTGAATGGCTACTTGATCTGGCGCTGTTGGAGATCAGTTACACCGAGTGGTCCGCGCAGGTGTTGGAACGGATTGAAAACCGAGAAGAGGCCATGGCCTACCGGGCTTT
>CALKXT010000159.1 GCA_938003685.1 uncultured Sulfitobacter sp.
GGCGCTGCGGATGCTTGGCACCACTTCGATATTTTTGACGTTACCGTTCTTGAGAGCGTCAAAAATAGTCTCTGTATAGGAGGTATAGAACCTTTCAGCATCTGTACCAAAGATCGAACTAATCATCACGCCCATGGCATAACGCTCAGCTTCGTCTGTGATATCCACCTCAGCATTGCGCGCTGCCAAGCCCATCCAACGGTCATGCAAAACTTTCGCATGATGATCGCTGGCCTCTTGCAGAATGTCCCAGTTGGTGCGGATAAACGCGGGCTGAACCAGCCTACGACCCGTGCGCCATTTCACCCCATCAGAAACGATCAGGCCACCGCCGGTCAGAATCTTAATCCGAGAAAATTCAGGGCCCTTTTTGAACTTACGATGCTGACCAACCAAAATATCACGCACCACGTCCGGGCAATTGACGATTGTAATTTGCTTGTCTCGCTCGGTCACGTTCAACCGACACATTGTGAAATCAGGATCTAGATCAGAAATCAGTGCCAACGTCTTTTCCGACAAAAAGTAATCGTCGACGTCGACCACCGGGCAGCTTGGCACGCTAAGCGCCACAGCTTTGGCCATGCTTTGGGCCTGTTGAATATCTAGGTGTCCCACGTTGATCCCCATTTGCCTGATCGTGTTGAACGCTACTGGCCTTTGACAATCAGGCAGCGGACGTTTGGCGTTATTGCTGCAGTGAACCTACGAAAATGCAGCAACGTGAAATAGTCCGCCGCTGGGGAACCAAAATTGTGTACGTACAATTGCGGGGGGACATCACAAAAAAGGGCACCCTAAGGTGCCCTGCATTTTGTAACGATACTGAAAATAAGTAAGTCGGTTAGATCAAACCCATATTTCCCGCTTTGGCGACGGCTTGTGCCAACGACACACTGTCTAATTTAAGTCGTGCAACTTTCAGATAAGACCGCACAGTATGCTCTGAAAGACCAAGGATGATCGAAATTTCAGAATAGGTCTTGCCCGCTGCCGTCCATTGCAGACACTCATATTCACGCGGACTCAACAGCGGTGGCTTTACGCCATCGCTATAAACTTCAGACAGGGCCTTGATATGCAGATCTTGCGAGATGAAAATCAACTCATCCGCTTTTTCTGCCATAAATGCAGCCCATTCATCTTTGGGCATCTTAGAATTGACGGATAAAATGCTAGCCCGGCCCAAGGTGTCGAGATATGGGCATGTGAACCCGTTACTACCCAACCCGTATTCAGCGGCTTTTTCAAGTACAACCAATGACTTGGGTTCTGGCTTTATCTCAGACCAATCAAATGGCTTTCGGGAATTGACGCTATGCATCACAATTGGATCAATCGCTGCGTAATTGTTTAGTAAATAATGTGAAACCCACTTTTCTGGATAGGTAGTGCGCACAAACGGATTGTCACAACCCGCTTTCACATTACTCAAAAAATGAAAGGTCGAATAATCAAAACCATAGTGAGATTCGAGGACCTCAAGACAAGAATCCACCGAACTTGCCATAAGAATTTTCTGTAAAACTTCCTGCACAAGCGTATTCCATCACCAAATAAAAGCTGCCCTCTACTAACATTGACGTAGCGGCAATCAATACCCATACGGGAAAAATTAACAAATTCACACCAAATGAGATTACCGAGCAACAGGTAAAAATACCGAACTTTAACAGCCTGATTCTGTTGATTCTTTTAAACAACTTAGTCGAAAAACGGTGTCATTTGCGCCACAATCACCGAATTCTCCTCCAAAGCACGCTGCATCAATGCACGTTCTTCTTCATCAATCTCATGGCCCTCGGCCTCACGCTCAGCCAATGTGCCGTATCCAGTCACATCCAGAGGATTGGTTTCCGCCTGTTTCAATATTGCGACCGTCTCGCGCACGGCCTCTGCTTCATCCACGCCCGAAGCAAAGCACATCAGCGCGGCACCTGTCGCCTTGTCCGGCAAGCCATCACCGTTTTTACGCCCAATCTCGATCAGCAAAGTATACACTTGCTGACGAGAAGGTTTTTTGGGTTTCTTAGGTTCAGACATGAAAAAGGCCGCCACTATGGTTTAGTGGCAGCCCTAAACTGTCGTAACCTTATTGAAAAGGGTCAGCCGCGGTTGCGTATCATCCGCCACACCCAGATCACCAGACATGCGCCGACCAATCCAACCAGTAATTGTGACTTCCAAGCATCAGCAGCATAGATGTCAAACTGACGTAGGATAAAGTTAAGCACCACAGCACCCACTATACCCAAACCAATGTTACCTATCAGTCCCGTACTCGCCTTCATGATGATGCTTGCGATCCAGCCTGCAAGACCACCAATGATGATTGTACCAAGTAGTCCACCCATCAAAATTACTCCCCTTGATCAATTTTCAGACATACACATAGGCTGAACTTAAAGCGCTTCAACAATGGCCTCTGCTTAGTCGCGCAGCAATTCGTTGATGCTGGTTTTCGAACGGGTGCGTTCATCAACACGTTTGACGATAACCGCACAATACAGATTCACACCATTTTTTGACGGCATTGAACCTGCCACCACAACGGATCCAGCAGGCACTTCGCCATATGTAACTTCACCAGAGTCGCGATCAACGATCTTAGTGGATTGACCAATAAACACACCCATGCCCAGAACTGATCCTTCACGCACGATACAGCCCTCAACAACTTCAGAGCGCGCGCCGATAAAACAGTTGTCTTCGATGATTGTCGGTCCTGCCTGCATCGGTTCCAATACACCGCCGATACCTACACCACCAGAAAGGTGCACGTTTTTACCGATCTGCGCACAACTACCAACGCTGGCCCAAGTATCGACCATCGTGCCCGTATCGACATACGCCCCAAGGTTAACAAACGATGGCATCAAGACCACGCCGGGCGCGATATAGGCCGATTTGCGCGCGATCGCGCCAGGCACTGCGCGGAAACCTGCAGTGTCCCAATCGCTTTCGCCCCAGCCGTTAAACTTGCTGTCGACCTTATCGTACCAGCTGGCTCCTTGGGGCGCACCAGCGTGCATTTCCATATCTTTGATACGGAACCCCAGCAGCACGGCCTTTTTTGCCCACTGATTTACATGCCAAGTGCCATCATCCTGCTTTTCCGCCACGCGCAGCTTACCTGAATCAAGCGCATTTAACGTAGCTTCGATCGCATCGCGCGTTTCACCAGTCGTGGACGGTGTGATCTGATCACGGGTGTCCCATGCGGCTTCGATTGCGGTTTCGAGTTGGGCGTTTGACATGGGGTAATCTCCAAATGCTAAAAACTGTTAATGCGCTATAGCGATCAGGGGGTGTTGGTGCAATCTTTCAGGTCCAGTTGATCGAACATCCCACCGATGGGTTTTTTGTTTCTGGGCTTGATATGTTTGCGCAGACACAAAGCCGTGGTCAATTGCGCCGCGCAGTTGCATGTTGCGCACAACCGGGCCACGCTGCACCGTAACAGATAATCGGAGAATACGATGAAAGACGACACTCGGCGCCATCCGTTGCGCGATGCACATACCGACCGCACCGCAGTCCAAGGTGTGCCCGACACCGCCCAGACCCGCGCACCTGAATATCGGTTGGCATTTACAGACCAAGACTTCATGTGCCGCGATGAATTGCGCCCTGTCCGCCTACAATTGGAACTGTTGAAGCCCGAAATGGGCTTAGACGCACATGGCATCGAATCTACAATCGTTCTGTTTGGCGGTGCGCGTATTCCGGAACCGTCGAAGAAAGATACAGCCCGCACAGAAACTCTGGCCGAACTGTCACGGTTCTATGATGAAACCCGTGAATTCGCGAGATTGATGACCCTGAAATCAATGGGAAGCGGCGGCACAGAAGACGTGATTGTGACTGGTGGTGGGCCAGGCGTAATGGAGGCCGGTAACCGTGGTGCGCTAGATGCCGGCGGGAAATCAATCGGGCTAAATATCGTGTTGCCGTTTGAACAAGCGCCAAACGAATATGTCACGCCTGAGCTGTGCTTTAACTTCCACTATTTTGCGATCCGCAAAATGCACTTCTTGATGCGCGCAAAAGCGATTTGTGTATTTCCCGGTGGCTTTGGCACCATGGACGAGTTGTTTGAAGCGCTGACACTGATCCAAACAGGGCGTATGCAGCGCGTACCGTTCCTATTGTTTGGGCGCTCATTCTGGGAGAAGATCATCAATTGGGATGCGCTTGCGGATGCGGGCACCATTTCGGCAGAAGATTTAGGTCTATTCCGGTTTGTCGAAACAGCCGCAGAGGCGATGGAAGCCATTGAAAACTGGCAAGACTCAGGCACGCGAGACGCAATTCCTGGCCGCTAATACCCGATGACTTCGACTCTAACGGCAACCTACAATAACCAAGGTGTCCTATGGATGATTATCGCCATGGCGCTTTTTGCTATCGAAGATGCATTGTTGAAACTTGTGTCTTCCAGCCTGCCCTTAGGGCAAATCTTAATGCTGTTTGGCGGTGGTGGGGCGTTAATTTTTGCCCTCTTAGCGCGTCGTAACAATGAACCACTGTATTCCCCAGCGGTTATATCAAAACCCATGTGCCTCAGAGTGGTGTTTGAGGTCATCGGTCGATTGTTTTACATACTTGCGATTACGCTGACGCCACTGTCTTCTGCTACCGTGATCTTACAAGCCACACCATTGGTCGTTGTCGCTGCCGCAGCCCTATTCATGGGCGAACGTGTCGGACCGCGCCGTTGGATCGCAATTGCTATTGGCCTAGTTGGGGTAATGGTTATCATCCGGCCTGGAACCGACAGCTTTTCAATACTGTCGCTACTCGCGGTGGTTGGATTGTTGGGTTTTGCCGGCCGCGACTTAGCTAGTCGCGCAGCGCCCTCTTCGATCAGCACCTCAATCTTGGGGCTTTACGGATTTCTTAGCCTAATACTGGCAGGTGGAATATTTGCGCTTTGGAATGTACAGCCTTTTGTACAACTAAGCCCGGTCACAGCGTCATGGATGGCCGCAACAATCGCCGTCGGCGTCGCCGCCTATAGCTGCCTGATGAAGGCCATGCGCACAGGCGAAGTATCTGCAGTAACACCGTTTAGATACACGCGTTTGTTGTTTGGCATCGGCCTTGGCGTCACCATTTTTGGTGAACAATTGGACGCGCCTATGATACTGGGTTGCGCACTGATTGTCCTGTCAGGACTGTTCATCTTGTGGCGAGGTCAGCGCACCTAAATTGCGTGACTCAGGCCGCTTGCTCTAAAGGCAATACACCAACTTCGACATGATGTGGCAGGGTTTCAACAACCTGACCGTGATCCGTGTCTTTGATGGCATAGCCGTATCCAGCAAGGCGGTGCTTCCATTCGCGTGCCGAAAGGGCCATTTCGCGTTCGCGAATAACAAGGTCAATCACCTGCGAAGTGATGAATGGGTCGTTGTTGATCATGATAGACATATTCTGTCTCCCGATTGGTTAAGTTCTGGAAACAATCTGTTGGATGACCATGGCAGGATTTGTGCCGGATTGCGGCAGAATAGGGGTCATTTCGCGATTGCCGCTACGGAAGACAGTTTTAGATGAATTAAAAATACTCAAATTAAATCAGTATATTACATAATTTTTCTATATAATTTTACTGCCAAAATCGATAATAAATTTGCCTTGTTCAACTGTGTCGGGAATCGCATAACCCCTTGCTGCGCTCACCTTTGTGACGGCACTATGCGCATCCATGCCAAGCGCGATCAGCACACCAGACGTGACCATACCCGACCGTCCAATCCCTGCACGGCAATGCACAGCCACTGCTTTGCCATCTTTTAGCATCTGGGCAATCTCTTCGACCAATCCCGAAAATATAGGGGCATTCGGCAGGCCAAAATCAGGAATAGGTGAACTTATAAAGGTAATCCCAAGGCGGTGACATGCATCAGCCTCATCCGAAAGGCCCAGCATCGCAGCCTCATCCTCAGCTAACATCGAGACCACAGTATCCACACCCCGCGCTTGATACGCAGCTACGTCGCGATGCAAAGTGTCTCCAGAAGGGCAAGGCATGATAAACAAACTGCCCGGCAGGTCATCCTCGATCAGATAAATCTCAGTCGACATGCTGTTACTGGGTCAAGCCCGCTTCTGCTTCAATCTGCTTGCGTGATTTGCGCGCACGCTCAGTCGCGGATTTCAACTGTCCACAGGCCGCCATGATGTCTTCACCACGCGGTTTGCGCACTGGGCTCGCATAGCCCGCTTTATAAACGATCTCAGAAAACGCGCGGATGCGGTTATTTGATGATCGCTTGTAAGGTGCGCCAGGCCATTCGTTAAACGGAATCAGATTGATTTTGGCTGGGATACCACGGATCAGCTCAACCAGACGATGCGCGTCTGCGTCACTGTCGTTCACACCGTCCAGCATCACATATTCAAAGGTGATGCGTTCTGAATTGCTGACCTTTGGATACTCACGCAGCGCATCCAGAAGTTCCGCAATATTCCAGCGTTTATTGATCGGCACCAACGTATCGCGCACCGCGTCTGTGGTCGCATGGAACGACACGGCAAGCTGACAACCAATTTCCTGCGCTGTACGCGCGATCTCTGGCACCACACCTGATGTACTCAACGTGATCCGACGCCGCGACAGTTGAATGCCCTCTGGGTCCATCGCGATTTTCATCGCGTCGCGCACGTTCTCAAAATTATACAACGGCTCGCCCATGCCCATCAGCACGATGTTGGACAGCAACCGCGCCTCGTAGGTACGCGTACCGGTTTCTGGCCATTCATCCAGATCGTCACGTGCGACCATCAACTGTCCGATAATTTCCGCCGCCGTCAGATTGCGCACCAATTTCTGTGTGCCCGTGTGACAAAATGAACAGGTCAACGTGCAGCCCACTTGCGACGACACACATAGCGTCCCACGCCCTTCTTCAGGGATATAGACAACCTCGACTTCATGACCACCCGCGATCCGCACCAGATATTTACGGGTGCCGTCCTCGCTAACCTGTTTGGTCACGACCTCTGGCACTGCGATCACAAAATTCTCAGCCAGTTCCGCGCGAAACGCCTTGGACAAGTTAGTCATGGCGTCAAAGTCGCGCACGCCCCATTGGTAAATCCACTGCCAGATTTGTCCTACCCGCATTTTGGCCTGCTTTTGCGGCGTACCCACCCCAATCAGTGCATCGCGCATTGCGTCGCGGGTCATCCCGACAAGGTTCGCTGGCCCCTCCGGCAATTTGCGCGGCATGGTGTGAACGTCTTGGGTGATCGGTGCAGTGGCGTCAGACATGACTGATTCTCCGTAAGGGCGGCGATGTGCTTCTATATAGGGGTTAGTGGTCAGATCAAAAGCAAACAGCCCCGCGATTGCAGGGCTGTGGTTTTAATTTGTCGCAGGTTTTATCCGCCGCAGCGTTTCGCCGCATCCTCAACCGCTGCGGTAAAGCCCAACAGTGAAAAGCTATCTTTGGTCTGCGTACCACGGCCAGAACGACCCGTCAGCACAGCATCAGCCCCACGTTTCATCGCTGTGATGATCTTATTGTCGTCGTCAGTGGTCGCGGGCCACGCCCACTCCCCTTCGGTGAACAACTCAAACGTATTACCAGATATATTCATGTTTACTGTCGATCCGGAAGCAAACGGATAACCACCGGTAAAGGCAACTTGACCCTTGGCACCAGCAGAAGGACGATAAAAGACCATCAACAACGTCTGGCCTCGGTTCACGGCAACCACACGGCCATCTCGCGAGTTCACCGTTTCCTTAGGAGTCGACACGCCCCAACATTCGGTTGGATTGTCCTCAACAAAAACACTCCAATCGGTTTTTGCAGCGACCCTGTTGGTGCTCTGCTCTTGCGCAGTAGCGCCGCTTGCCATCAATGCCGCAACAACGGTTGCACACCCCAGCGTTTTAAAAATTCCCATCTGTACAGCCTCCAGCCGTCCTTAACCTCAATCATCGTTCCAAACACCCGTCGGCGACCCTTATCACGGTTGCTCTCTTGCAAGTGCCTGTATTCTTTCCGACAACAATCATAATAACGTCAAACACGCGACCTGCGAAACCCTGATTGGCAGGTTTTCGCCCACAAAAAGCCCTATGAGAGGATGAATTCATGATGAACCCGGCCCCTTTTACCGAAATTTGGCGCGGACCCTTCCTTGAAAGCGTACATTCTGGTCATGCCGTCATCTGTGATGACACGGGCCAAATCATCCAAGCATGGGGTAATCCAGAGGCAATCGTGCTGCCGCGATCCTCGTCAAAAATGATCCAAGCTTTACCTCTAATCACCTCAGGTGCGGCGGATAAGGCTGGTCTTGGCACTGAACAACTCGCGCTTTCTTGTGCATCACATCAAGGGGCAGCGATACATACGGATCGAGTAAATATTTGGCTCGATACTTTGGAATTGAGCGAAGATGATTTTCGCTGTGGTCCGCAAGAACCTTCAGATCGTGATGCACGTGAGGGCCTGATACGGGCAGGGGACAGCCCATGCCAAATCCATAATAATTGTTCAGGAAAGCACGCCGGGTTTTTAACGCTTAACAAACATCTTGGCGGTGATGAAAACTATGTGGATCCATCACACCTTGTACAACGTGCTTGCCTTGATGCATTCGAGGAGGCGACCCAAGAAACCTCGCCCGGATTTGGTATTGACGGATGTTCCGCGCCAAATCACGCCAGCACCTTGCACGGAATGGCGCGTGCGATGGCGCGCTTTGCCGCGGCCCCTGACGGATCTGCAGAGGCGCGATTGCATCAGGCGATGCGTTTGCATCCTGAATTAGTGGCTGGTGAGGGTCGCGCCTGCACCGAATTGATGCGTGCCATGGATGGAAAGGTTGCTTTAAAAACTGGAGCTGAAGGATATTTCATCGCGATATTACCAGAACAAAAACTAGGTATTGCCCTCAAGGCGGCCTGCGGAACAACACGCGCTGCTGAATGTGCAATCGCCGCTTTGTTGGTAAAACTAGGTGTGCTGGACGCCAATCACCCCGCTACATTGAAGCGGATGAACGCGATAATCAAAAACTGGCGCGGCATTGAGACTGGGGTGCTGAAACCGGCGGCAGGCCTGACCTGACCGCCGCCAATCGGTAGTTACATTTCGACGATTTGGGCGACCTCGGCTGTTCCAGTGCCATTCTTAACCATCGGACAGCCCGCGGCCATCTGGCAGGCGGCATCGATGTCGTCAGCTTTAACAATGGTAAATCCAGACAATGGATTTGATCCGCCGTTATCTTCAACACCCGTTGAGCTGACGGTCTTGGACATGCCCACCGGATTACCGGGGGTGACCATATTGTCGCCCAGACCGGTCATCCATGCTTCCCATTCGGCCATGACCTTGGCACCTTCTTCTGGGGTTTCTGGCATCGCGCCGCCATGAAAAGCGAACATAAATTCTGGCATAGTTTTCTCCTTGGTTAACTTTGTTTCAAAAAACGCTCAAGTCGTGTCATCGGACCAGTCCATCCATTGGCATGCCGCGCAGCAACTTCTTGTGATGGTAAGTCCCGATGATCGATAATCAGCTTTGAACCCTTGGCCGTCTCAATAACCGTAAAGGTGACGTGGCTCTCTGGACCGCGATGATCATCCCCATCGTGCCAGCCCCACGTAAAGCCAATGGTATTTGGTGGATCAACACAGGTGACCTGCCCAGACATCTTGAATCTGTTGCCCTCATCGCTGATCATCACCGAATACCATGGCCCTAACTTGCTGAAATCTAATTTCTCTTCTGGCAAGGTCATCCCATCGTGCCCCCACCATTGGATCAACATCGTGTGGGATGAAATTACCTCAAACAGCCGCTTTGGCGTTACGTTGAATTCACGTTCAATACGAACATCAGCCATTTGTATCCCCCATCTCCGTAGCTAGGATAACTTCAAGCCTGTCCAGGCCAGCCTCCCAAAACGCACGGTGCGAAATTGTCCAATCAGAAATCGCACGCAATGCTTCTGGTTGAACGGAATATAAGCGTTTAGTGCCATCAACGCGCTGCTGAATAATGCCTGCTTCGCGCAAGATTTTGAGATGCCGTGATACAGCCGGTGCTGTCATGTTGGCATGTGCAACAAGATCACCTGCGGGTAATTCGCCCTGCGCCATTAGGCGTTCAACAACCGCCAAACGGGTTTGGTCGGAAAGGGCAGCAAAAGTTTCGATAATTTTCGTCATAAATTATTTATTAACAAATTTGTTAATTAAGTAAATAGTTAATTTACATTGTGCCTAGCTGATAAAGTCGGATTTTGCATAGCCTTGCACATACAGAAGCGCCGTCAAATCACCAAAATTGATCCTCACATCACATTCCGCAGCAACCACAGGTTTGGCATGTAGCGCCACACCTAACCCGGCGCGATGCAACATACCTAAATCGTTGGCTCCATCCCCAACAGCAATCACATCATCCTCAGTCCAGCCCAACCGTTTGGTGATATCTTCCAGTGCATCAACTTTTGCTTGCTTACCAAGGATCGGCATCCCGACTTCTCCCGTCAAAACGCCACCCGAAACCAACAACGTATTCGCGCGGTTTTCATCAAAACCCAATTGCGCTGCGACCTGTGACGAGAAGGCTGTAAATCCACCCGAAACCAGCGCGGTATGCCCGCCCTGTGCCTTCATCGTCGCAACCAAAGATTTGCCGCCCGGCATCAAGGTGATCCGCTCTGCAAGCACCGTGTCAATCACCCCGACATCTAGACCAACCAGCAAACCAACCCGTTCGCGTAGCGCACCATCGAAATCCAACTCACCATTCATTGCCCGGGCCGTGATCTTTTTAACCCGTGCCCCAACACCCGCTTCATCAGCCAGTTCATCAATACATTCTTGCTGGATCATCGTGCTATCCATATCGGCCAATAGCATCTTCTTGCGACGGGTTTTGGTATGAACAACCACCAAATCGACATTCATTGACTGACAGTTTTCCCAAACTTCCCACAGGTTATCGGGCATCCGTTGCACCGAAAACTCCGCGGCTTCATCCGGTGACAACCAAACTGCATCACCTCCACCCCAAGCGTTGCGCAGGCTTTCCACCAATGCGGGTTCAAGCGTCGGGTTTGCCGGTGAGGTGAGCAAAACAACAGTAAACATCAGCCAAGTTTCCTATCCGCACCAAAGGTGTCGCAAAAAACGATTGAAGCGGCGTTCTAGCTGCGTTTTGCCGCTTGCGCCAGACCATCTGCATCCGTATCCCGACAAGTGGGACACCCTTCCCCAACGAAGGGCATTTATCTGTAAGGATAGCAGACATGGCTATGACATCTCCGGCAACGCGGCCGGCTAATCCGCGTTTCTCTTCTGGCCCTTGTGCCAAAATCCCCACATTTGATCTCAATAAACTTAGCGGCGCTCCTTTTGGGCGCAGCCACCGTGCTGCACCCGGCAAGGCGAAATTGTTTGAGGCGATTGAGACAACCCGCGAGGTCCTTGGCGTGCCAGCGGATTATCGCATCGGCATTGTGCCCGCGTCTGACACTGGCGCATATGAAATGGCAATGTGGTCGTTGTTGGGCGAACGTCCTGCCGAAATGGTCGCTTGGGAATCATTTGGCGCGGGTTGGGTCACTGATGTGGTCAAACAGCTTAAGATCGACGCCCAAGTACACACCGCTGAATACGGCGAAATCGTTGATATGACCGCCCTGAACTATGACAACGATGTTTGTTTTACGTGGAATGGCACAACCTCCGGCGTGCGCATGGCAAATGGCGATGCAATTCCGGCGGACCGCGCTGGTTTGACTTTGTGCGATGCGACATCGGCCGCCTTTGCGATGGACCTGCCATGGGACAAACTAGATGTGACGACCTTCTCTTGGCAGAAGGTTCTTGGCGGCGAAGCAGCACACGGCATGCTAATCCTATCACCCCGCGCCGTTGAACGGCTTGAGAATTACACACCCGCTTGGCCCCTGCCAAAAATTTTCCGTCTGACCAAAGGCGGCAAATTGATCGAGGGCATTTTTAAGGGCGAAACGATCAACACGCCGTCAATGCTGTGCGTAGAAGACTATTTGCTGGCGCTTGATTGGGCGAAATCGGTTGGTGGCCTTACGGGT
>CALKXT010000160.1 GCA_938003685.1 uncultured Sulfitobacter sp.
ACAATATGCACCTGTGGCATAGACATCGCCACGCAGCATCCAATACCGGCAAGGCCCAACAGATATTGTAACGCACGCGGGCTAAGGCCTGAAGATTGGGCGTTTAGGGTTGAGGCGACCTGTGCTGCGTCACGCGCCTCGTCGGGGACCTGCCGACGTAGGGCAAGCGATAGCGGAATGACAAAAACTAATGTGGCGACCGCCATCACACCATAGACCGCGCGCCAACCGTCGTCTTGCAACACGCCGGCCAAAACCAAAGGCCAGATCGCCCCAGATAGGTAGTTTCCGCTGGCGACAAGGGCCACTGCAATGCCCCGCCTGCGCACAAACCAATGGGAAATATCCGCAATTAAAGGACCAAACCCAACAGCCGATGCAAACCCAACTATCAACTGTGCCAATGAAAGCATCGCAATCGAATGTGACAGGATCGCAAGGCCAAGCCCAAAGACAATCGTCAAAGCCGCAACAATGAGCGACAGCGTCACACCAAAGCGGTCAACGGCGCGCCCGATATAGAAGTTACCTAGAGCAAAACCAATCATCGTCAGAGTATAGGGCAATGCCGCATCCGCACGCGTGGTCGCAAATTCAACCTCGACCGCAGGCATGATCACAATAATCGACCACATCCCCGCATTCGCGACGGTCGCAACCAATAGCGTCAACATCAACCTAAACCATGCATACCTGCTGTCAGTGATGGTTTGCTGCATCGATGTATTACTCCTTAACCAATATCTGCTGCCAAAGCATCGTCCTGCACAAGCCCGAAAAAGAAGTAGCAACATTTGGAATTGTTAAGTGGGCGGTAAACCTTGGCCGGTTACAAAGGTCATGGGTGAATAAAAGGTGGTGGAGATGGGTGCGCAAGCTAATGTGGCACCAGTCATCATTAAACGTAAAAAGATCATCAAAGGCGGTGGGCATCATGGTGGTGCTTGGAAAGTCGCTTATGCGGATTTCGTAACCGCGATGATGGCGTTTTTTATGTTGATGTGGCTGTTGAATGCGACGACTGAAAAACAACGCAAAGGGCTTGCGGATTACTTCGCGCCCACGATTGCGATCAACCGCGTGTCGGGGGGCGGCAATGGTGCATTTGGCGGCGAAAGTATTTTTTCGGAACAGACGCTTCCGAAGATGGGCACCGGTGCAACAGCGGATCATTCGTCCCGTGAAGTGAATGCGCGCGGCGACAGCGGAACTTCTGCAGACGAAGGTGAGCAGGTAGAGGCATTTAAGGAAGTTGAACAGGCGCTGATGGGCCGAGGTGGCGAATCCATGGTCATGGAAAATGCCCTTGAACACATCGTGACACGCATCACTGACGAAGGTTTGGTGATTGAGTTATTTGAATTGGACGATGTGCCACTGTTTGAAGATGGCACCAACAAGCCAACCCAATTGCTGCGCGAGTTGGCAACTGTCATTGCTGGAAGCATTAAGGTCGTCACCAACAAAATAGCTGTTGGTGGGCATGTGAGCGCCGATGCAGTTGTGCTACGCAACAGTCCTGTGTGGGAGTTATCCGCCCAGCGTGCGTCGCAGATGCGGCTGCTGTTACAAGACGTAGGTATTAAACCGACGCGCGTTCAGCGGGTGACAGGACACGCCGATCGCGATCCTGTGCTGAGCAATACAATGGCCCGGCGCAACAACCGAATTGAGGTTATTTTACTGCGCAACATAAAGCGTAATTAATCCAGCCAAATAGGATGCATTTTATCTGTTAGCGCGGTGTTAAGCTGGACGCGCCTATGTGTTGATCCAACTTTGATTGATACAGCAGAAAGGCGTGTCCATGACAATTTCATCTTCGCTCAACGCAGGGGTTGCGGGCTTGCAAGCGAACGCAACACGGCTTGCGTCCATTTCCGACAACATCGCAAATTCGTCGACGTATGGATATAAGCGGGTTCAAACCGACTTTCATTCAATGGTTATTTCGTCAAACGGCGGCACGTACTCTGCTGGTGGGGTGCGCGCGACAACGCAACGGTTGATTGATCAGCGCGGGCCTCTTGTCGCTACAAATAATGCAACAGACCTTGCGGTGCGTGGGCGTGGTTTTTTGCCAGTTGCACAAGCATCTGACGTCAGTGTTGGGAATGGCGATACGTCAATGCTGCTCACTACAACAGGGTCATTCCGAACCGATTCTGATGGCTATCTACGATCTACTTCTGGTTTGGTCCTCTTGGGCTGGCCAGCCCAAGCTGATGGTACGATCCCCACATTTCCACGCGACACCGCTGATGGACTGGAACCCGTCCAAATCAACGTCAATCAATTCTCTGGAGAGCCGACCACAAACATGACCCTAGGCGTTAACTTGCCTGCAACTGAGACTATTGCAGGGGCCAGTGGTGATGTCCAAGAGTTGTCTGTTGAGTATTATAATAATCTCGGGATTTCCGAGAGTATCAATATCAACTTTACACCATCCGTACCTGGGACAGGTTCATCGAACGAATGGACGATGACGCTGACGGATTCAGTTAATCCCGGCACTGTTATTGGTGAATACTTAATGACCTTTACCGACAATCAAACGGCAGGTGGTACATTGGCTTCGGTAACGACACTCAGTGGCGGTGCCTATGATCCGGCGACAGGCAACTTTATCGTAAATGTTGCGGGTGGCCCAATTGAAATTGATGTCGGCATGATCGGTGAAAGCGACGGCATCACACAATTATCAGACAGCTTTGCACCTGTATCTATTTCAAAAGATGGCTCGCCCGTGGGCAACATGACATCGGTTGAGGTGGATGCAAACGGCTATGTTCATGCTTATTTTGATACGGGCATTACCCGCACCGTTTATCAAATTCCCCTTGTTGATCTGCCCAATCCAAACGGCATGGTGGCGTTGGATCATCAAACCTATCAGCCATCGGTGGACAGCGGATCATTCTTTTTGTGGGACGCAAGTGATGGACCAACGGGCGATGTTGTCTCCTTTGCGCTTGAAGAATCCGCAACCGATGTTGCAGGCGAATTGACCTCTATGATTCAAACACAGCGTGCATATTCATCGAATGCAAAGGTCATTCAGACTGTCGACGAAATGCTACAGGAAACGACCAACATCAAACGCTGATGTGGCTGTAACATAAAGACCTTCAATCAAAGGAAACCATGTCATGACCATATCCGGGGCATTGTCCAACGCCATGTCTGGCTTGCGCGCAGCAGGACGCGGGGCAGAATTGGTATCATCCAATATATCGAATGCATTGACACCCGGATATGGAAGGCGTGTGCTATCGTTATCGTCATCCAGTATCGGTACGTATGGCGGCGTGCAGGTCAATGGTATCACACGCATTGTAGATGCAGGGTTGGCATCAGATCGACGACTTGCAGATGCCGAAAATAGTAATGCAAGCCTATCGGCCAACTTCTTTGCACGGATCGAAAGCTTACTTGGAACTCCGGACAATCCAGCATCGTTGTCAGCTCAATTTTCTGGATTTGAGAATGCCCTCATCACCGCAGCAAGTCGCCCAGATGCGCCCGAACGCCTAAGTGGTGCGGTTACCAACGCGCAGGATTTGATAGCCAGCGTTGGTCAAACATCGGCCGGCATTCAAGATGCGCGCACGCAAGCCGACCAAACCATCGCAAGTCAAGTTAACGAATTGAATGTGGCCTTGCGACAAGTACAAGCGCTGAATTCGCAGATTACGTCGGCACAGGTACAAAGTGGAAATGTGGCTGCATTGCTGGATCAACGACAACAAGTCGTTGATCAAATCGGGGTTCTCGTTCCGATACGTGAGGTCCCACGCGACAACGGTCAAATCGCGCTCTACACCACGGGTGGGGCCGTGCTGATTGATGGTGGTGCCGCAACAATTGGCTTTGAACCTGTCAATCTCGTTACGCCTTATATGACTCTGTCATCTGGAACCCTTTCAGGGCTGACATTAAATGGAAATTCGATCCGTACGGATTCAGAAAAAGGGGCCTTGCGAGGTGGGGCATTGGGTGCGCAATTTGCGATCCGCGATGAGTTTTCTATCGAGGCACAAACGCAATTGGATGCGCTTGCGCGTGATTTGGTTGAAAGATTCCAAGATCCTACTGTTGACCCAACACTATCCACTGGCGATCCCGGATTATTCACCGACAATGGTGGCGCTTTCGATCCTTTGAATGAAACTGGGTTGTCCGAACGGTTAATGTTAAACGCCGCCGTTGATCCGGATCAGGGGGGGCAAGCCTGGCGACTAAGGGATGGCTTGAATTCAACTGCACAGGGGAATGTCGGTGACGCCAGTTTGTTACGCAGCTTTACAGATGCGTTAACCAATGCCCGCACCCCAGCAAGTGGCAGTTTTGGTGGGGGAGCATTTTCCGCAATTAACCTAGTATCGACCCTTGCTTCGTATGTTGGCGCTGACCGAACACAAGCGGAACAATCGCAAAGCTATGCTTCTGCCCGACTTTCGGAATTAACAGAACGTCAATTGGCCGATGGTGTCGACAGTGATGATGAGATCGCCCGATTGATGGTGATCGAACAAGCCTATGCAGCCAATGCTCGCGTAATCGAGGCCGTGGATGAAATGATGCAAACAATGTTGAGGTTGTAAACATGACAGCTGTTTCCTTGGGGGATCTCGCGCAAACTTTCATGCTGCGCCAACGCAATACTGCGCTCAAGTATGACATGAACCGACTGACGACAGAATTGGCAACTGGTCAAGTGGCCGATGTGCGTCAGGTATTGGCTGGAAATTACAGCTATCTAACTGACCTAGAAAGGAAAAGAGATATTCTGGCTGGCTATGGTGTAGCCACATCAGAGGCCACACATTTTGCCAGCACGATGCAAACAGCACTAGGCCGTTTCGATGATTTAACCCAAACCTTGTCGAGTAGTTTAATAATTGCAGGCACTGGCGCAACTGGACCAAATGGTACTGATACAGCTTCTGAGGCAAGAAATACGCTGAATGCTATGGTTGGAACGCTCAACACTGATATCGCAGGTCGCTATTTATTTGCCGGCACTGCGACGAACCAGCCGCCACTTGTTGACGCTGATGCGCTTCTCGATGCTGTGAAAATTGCTGTGGCTGGTTCAACGAATCCTACAGACATTATGGTAGCTGCAAAATCATGGTTCGAGTCCCCTGCTGGATTTCCTTCTCTTGCTTATCTTGGTGCAGATGATCCACTTTCTCCATTTACTCTTTCTCAGACCGAAAGTGTTGCATTGGACGTGCGCGCAACAGACCCAAATCTCAGCAAAATGCTGCGAATGGCTGCTGTTGCAGCACTCGCTGATGACGCATCCCTTGCATTAGATGTGGCAGCACAGTCTGAGCTGTACGCAATGGCCGGTCAGGAAATGTTCGCCACGCAAAACGACATAACGGCACTGCGCGCGAATGTTGGCTTTGCAGAAGCGCGTGTCGAAGGAATCGCAGTTCGTAACGCCGCCGAAGTTACAAGCCTAGGTTTTGCAAAATCGGCATTGCTAGCAGTAGATCCGTTTGAAACAGCAACCCAACTGGAGGAAGTTCAATTCCAGCTTCAAAGCCTATATTCCGTCACTGTTCGCATGTCACAACTTTCATTAGTGAACTTCCTGTGATGCGTTTTGCACCTCTGATTAGCGCACTTTTCCTATTTGCCACCGTGGCCACAGCGAGCCCAGTTCGGATAAAGGATTTGGTTGATTTTGATGGTGTTCGGGGCAACGACCTTGTTGGGTACGGGTTGGTGGTTGGCCTTGATGGCACAGGTGATGGACTGCGAAATGCGCCTTTTACCGAAGACATCATGACAAATATTCTTGAACGCCTTGGTGTAAACGTAACAGGTGAACAATTTCGCCCCAAAAATGTCGCTGCTGTTTTAGTAACCGCGATATTGCCCCCATTTGCGAGAGCAGGCGGCCAGATTGATGTGACTGTTTCAGCCATCGGTGATGCAAAAAGCTTGATGGGCGGCACGTTGATCATGACGCCGATGAATGCTGCTGATGGTCAGATATATGCAGTATCACAAGGTACAATTATTGCAGGTGGGGCTGTCGCTGAAGGTGACGCCGGGCGCGTCACACAAGGCGTACCAACTTCAGGTGTCATTCCCTCTGGTGGTCGCGTGGAACGAGAAATTGAGTTTCAACTTTCTTCATTAGAAGATTTAAGATTGGCCCTAAGGGAAGCGGATTTTACAACTGCGGGGCGGATTGAACAGGCAATAAACCGTGATTTTGGTCGTCGTGTCGCGGTCATGCTGGATAGTGGTACAGTCCAACTAAATGTTCCCGCAACCCGAATGGCTTCCGTAGCACATGCGCTGGGTCGGATTGAGAATATCGCGGTAGAGCCAGAACGAAAAGCCCGCGTCGTCGTAGATCAGCGTTCGGGCACCATAGTAATGGGCGAAGATGTACGAATTTCTAGAGTAGCAGTCTCACAAGGCAATCTGACACTTCGTATTCAAGAGGCTCCAATCGTTGTGCAGCCAAACCCGTTTTCGCAAGGTGATACCATTGTCGTCCCTAGAACAAATGCTGCCATTCAAGAAGAACCTGGAATAGGCCTTGCTGAAGTTCCGTCTGGAGCTTCACTTTCAGAAGTTATTGCTGGGCTTAATGCCTTGGGCGTTTCACCTCGTGACATGATTGATATACTGAAAAGTATAAAGGCTGCTGGTGCGTTACATGCAGAATTTGTTGTCAGGTAGCACGTCACTGTCAAAACAGCCTTATCTGGCGAAATAATATTGCCGTTAGACCCGGCAAAATGCCAAATCGCAAACCCAATATCGTTGCCGCCGCGGCAGTTGCTGCAAAGCGAACGCATGCAAATACAATTGCCAAATCAATAATGTCTATCTTGTGCATGATGGCTGGCAACAACCAGATCATCAACACACTCATGCTCGCTAATAATACCGCTTCTCGCTGCTTCTTAGTAACCTCCAGCAAAATCGAAGTCGCGCCAAAGAAAGCAGGTGCAGATTCAGCAAGAACAACCCATGCTAATAACTTCTGCGCTGCGTCAGAACCAACACCAACGAAGCCTAAAAAGTATGGCCCCGCGCTGAGCACTGCCAAACATGCGCCGCCGCCAATCAACAATACACTCAGATTGACCCGCGCAGCCACGGCCACAAATTCAGTATTTTTTCCTTGCACAAAAGCAGAGCACAACGGTGCCCTCAGTTTACTGGTTAACGATCCTAAGGTCAGTCCGATGACACCTGCGATCCCTCTCACCAGAAGATAGACAAGCACCTGATCTGGGGGGAATATCCAAGGCAAAATCAAAAGATCTGCATTTCGAAATAGTAATGGCACAGCAACACTTACCGAGTGACCTAAGAATGCAGCCCACGGCACTGTATTCGAACGAGGCCCAGCCAGAAGCAAGGGTTTCCATAAAAAACCCATCAACACACAGAGCATAACAGCAATGGTTGATGTCAGAACTAAATCAGCATTTACGGGTCTAAATTTTGTTGCCAATGCTATCACGCAGGCGACGAACAGTAGACGTGTCTGCATGACGGATCTCATCCACATTCGAGCATTTCTTTGAAAGTTTATTGTGCTCTTGATAAGCGTCAATATCAGGCACAGGCCTAAAACACAGAGCATAGAAAAATAGTGATTTCTGAAAAACACCAACAGATCAGCGTAAGCTGCGAAAACCAAAAAACTTGTGAGGATAACCCACCGCAACATAATATGACCGACACAATCCTCCAAGCTTAGAGGGGAGTCGAAACAAGGTTCTTGCCTGTATAGCCCTGCAATAAGAAATTCGCTAAATAGCTCCGATAGAAGCAAACTGAACAGGCAAATCGAAAAAGTTTTTGCATCAACACATTGATACAAAACGATGCTCAAAAGCACCCAACTGCCAGCAGTGCTTAAGCAAGCAAGGGTAGTATTGGGCAATCGAGAATGTACGCCAATCATACCACAAGCCCGCCAAGGCATCTTATTAATAAAACGAAATAACCCACTAAAAACACTCGCAATTGCAGATAAGTGCCACCCCGACACAGAACTCAATATGCAGCTAAGCGGGTTGACCGGCCCTTAAGGCCAGACAGCAATCAGCTTCAGTTTTTATTAGATTTAAGCGTGCGGCGCACGAGGATACACGTCAGACGAAACTGCTCAAAGTGGCTCCGCTGGCCAAACTAGATCGAATATGTGCCCAAATTGGCTATAAACCTTAGCTGGGAAAGTACAGCGCCAGCCATCATTCGTCTTTGATAACCCTCTAGACCTTTAGTCTGACATCTAAGCACCCAACAATGTTTAGGCGACAGTTATAGCCTGAATCAAGGCACAGGAAGGTTCTCGAATTGTGCGATACTATGGGCACCCTGTCGCGCGCCCAGTGCAGGCGCGACAAATACTCATGCTAAAGTAAACCCAAGCATTTGCTGATATTGCTGAAAGTAGATTACAATTTAACCCATCCCTCTGGTGGCTCTTTGCCTGGATGTATTGCTTTGCAATTAGGGCAAGTTCTGTCCTCTTCAGAGGCATAGAATTTGTTATAGACAGGCGGCAAATCGTCTACGATCGAGGTGAGTTGCATTTCGGCGCGATGGACAAGAGTGCCGCACTCAAAACAGTACCACTCAACCGCGTCTAACTCACCAGTTTGACGTTTGGGTTCGACAACAAGGCCGATGGACCCCTCTTCGGGACGTTGCGGCGAGTGGCGTACATGAGGCGGCAACAAGAAAATCTCGCCTTCACGGATTGGTACATCGTAGAACTCTTTGCCATCATAAATCTTGAGAACCATGTTACCTTCAAGCTGGTAAAAGAACTCTTCAACCGGATCATCATGGTAGTCGGTGCGCTTGTTTGGGCCACCAACGACCGTCACCATCAAGTCGGCGTCTTCCCAAACCTGCTGGTTCCCAACTGGCGGCTTCAAAAGGTGGCGATGTTCATCAATCCAATTCTTGAAATTGAAGGCTTTTAGCTTGGACATGGTGGTCTCCCGTTTTCGAAATTCTTTGCGACTACGCCAATTATAGTTTCAAACCGCATCCCTCAAAGGCAGTGCGTACGGTTGCTTTCTCCGCATCTGTCAATTCCAGCATTGGCTGGCGCACGCGACCACCGGCCTGACCCAGAAGCTCTTGCCAGTATTTCCCGAAAGCGGTCGGTTTGTCTGCAGGCTTTGACGCCTTCATCGCATCACGCACAGGCTCAAGGCTGTCGCGCACTTTGCGGGCTTCTTCGAACTTACCAGCAAAGGCAAGCTGGGTGTATTCGTGCATTCGCATGTCGTTGGTCGTTTGGATTTGGTAGGGTGGCGATGAGCAAAGATAGAGCCGCCAACCAAGCTCTTCGATGTTGTCGAGCCAATCATCCTCAAGTGAGGTGGAGACCTGAATTTTGTCACCTATCAGGTGGTGCAATTTCACATACATCTCACGCGGGACGGAATATTTGATTGCTACGATGTTGGGCAACTCCGCGATGCGGACACATTCCTCGACTTGCATCAGGTAGCCGCTGTCAGGATGGCTCCACATGGCGATGCCAATATCCAACTGGTCACAGAACGTCTTGTAATACTGATACAGCACTTCACCGCGATTATGTACAAAGCTGAGGACCGGCGCGTGCAACACGATGTAATCTGCACCACAGTCCTGCGCGAAATGTGCCAGTTCCAGCGCGGTATCCATGTTCTGGTCCGAAACCGACACGATCACACCGGCCTTACCCGCACATTCATCCACCGCGATTTCGATATTGCGCTTGCGCTCTTGAACGCTCATCGAAAAGAACTCGCCCTGTTTTCCAGCCACAAATAAGCCTTGGATTTTCAGATCATCGATCCAGTGGCGGATGTTGGAGCGCAATCCAGCTTCATTCAGGGACAGGTCATCGTTGAACGGATTGAGGGCCGCAGCCCAGATGCCTGTCATATTTTCACGCGCATAGGCTTTGGCGTCGTGTTTTGTATATTTCATCGGGCGGACCTGTGTTGGAAAACCTGTATGTTCAGAATTTAGAAGGCCGCATCGCAGCGAAATTGCCAACATGAAACGGTAAAATTAGATATCAAAATTACCTATACCAGAGGGCGACCAATTCCGATTACAACTGGATCAACAAAGGGAACACAGTATGAAAATAGGTTTGATCGGCAACGGGGCAATTGCAGGTTTTGTGCAAAATGCGCTGAAACAGAGACCTCATAGCGTTGATGCCATTCTTGTGCGACAGGCACGTGTTGCGGATAATCCAAACATCCATGTGGGGTCCGTACAGGATTTTTCTGAGGATCTGGATCTTGTGATTGATTGTGCTGGGCACGCAGCCCTTGCCATGCATGGTCCAGCAGTTTTGGCGCGTGGGATCGATTTGGTTACTGTCTCACTTGGTGCGTTAGCAGACGAAAGTGTTCTTCAAAGCCTTGAGGCTGCGGCCCACACAGGGAATGCAAAACTGCACCTTGCAAGTGGGGCGATTGGCGCGCTGGATTGCCTTCAGGCAGCACGTGTCGGCCATCTGGAGAATGTCACATATGTTGGCCGTAAACCACCAACCGGATGGCGCGATTCACCTGCCGAGCAAAAAATTGATCTCGCCGCACTGAAGACTGGCGCAAAAACCCACTTCGAAGGAACCGCACGTGAAGCCGCCCTCGCCTACCCTAAAAATGCCAATGTTGCCGCCGCAGTCGCACTTGCCGGTGTTGGATTCGATAAAACGAGCGTGCGCTTGATCGCAGATGCAGATGTCAGCGCGAATATCCACGAGATTGAGGCAATAGGCGACTTTGGTAGCTTCACCTTCAGGATCAATGGGCAGTCCCTGCCCGACAATCCCCGCAGTTCGGCCCTTGCCGCGATGAGTGTTATCAGCAAGCTAGATCGTCTCAACGGGGTGATGTCACTATGATCGCCAAACATTCGCGCATCGTGGATCGCGCTTTGACGCGGCTCAAATTGCGACAACTGCGACTGCTTGTTGCTGTGGGCAATCATGGCAGCATCCAGAACGCCGCCCGTGAATTGGCCATATCCCAACCGGCCGCGACTAAGATGATACAAGATCTTGAGATTGATTTTGAGGTGACTCTGTTTACCCGCACCAACCGCGGCGTTGTGCCTACCGTCTTTGGCGACACATTGATCCGCCATGGCAAGCTGATCTTTGCGCAGGTGTCGAATGCCGCACAGGAATTGGATGATCTGAACGAAGGCAACAGCGGGCGGGTCGTGGTAGGCACGTTACTTGCTGCCTCGACAAAATTGCTGCCTGCTGCGATTGCGACAGTGCTGCGGAACCGTCCCAAAATTGCGATCAAGATAAACGAGGGCACCAACGAAGTTCTGATGCCTGCGCTGCTGTCCGGTGAAATCGACCTTGTCGTTGGGCGGTTACCCTCACACCGGCATCGCGACAAGTTGAAACAAGAAAAACTGTTCGATGACCGTGTCACAGCAGTCGTTGGCAATGATCATCCGTTGGCTCGGGTCAACTCGCTACCTTTCGATCAGATCAAACCATACGGGTGGATATTGCCCCCGCCTGAAACAACCCTGCGCCGCCAGATTGACCAGTTCTTTATCAGCCAAGACCAGTATGCGCCCCCGTTCGCCATCGAATCCGTGTCGTATCTGGCCAACAGGGCGTTGCTACAGTCCCGTGATTGGATCGGGTTACTGCCTTCCGAAGTCGTCCAGCAAGACGTTGAGAACGGTTATCTCACAGCCCTCGACTGGGATGTTCCGTTTGGCCAAAGCCCCATTGGTTTGACCTATCGTAGCGACAACAGCCTCTCGCCAGCGGGATGTGCTTTCAAGGACGCGCTACACCTTGCCGCGAAAGAGCGGTGATACTGATATTCTTGAAACTGATATCAGTATCCACTCAATTCACTTGAATTGACACCCAACATCGAATGATCTGGGCCGGAGAAACCAAGGAGTGCGTGACCAATGTATCCTGAGCTGAAATTGTTTATTGCAGGTGAATGGCGCACAACACGTCGCGATATGGCCGTGGTGAACCCCGCGACCGAGCAGGAGCTGGGGAGGTTACCCTGTGCTGAAATAAGCGACCTTGATGATGCGTTGGAAGCTGCTGAGCAAGGGTTCCACATCTGGTCTGCCACATCCCCACGCGAACGTGGCGATACGATCCTACGGGCTGCGGCTTTGATGCGCGAACGTCAGGAAGAGATCGCCCAATCCATCACATTGGAGCACGGCAAGCCAATCGGGCAGGCCCGTTTGGAGGTTATCCGTGGTGCCGAGTTCTTTGAATGGGACGCAGGCGAAGCGATGCGCACATACGGGCGGGTCATTCCCGCTGCACGCGGACACAAATTCTCTGTCCACCATCAACCCATCGGTGTGGTCGCGGCCTTCTCGCCTTGGAATTTCCCAATGAGTCAACCAGCCCGCAAGATCGCAGGGGCGCTGGCCTCTGGCTGTTCGATCATCCTCAAAGCTGCCGAAGAAACCCCCGCAGGTGCGCTCCACATTGCACGCGCTTTTGAAGATGCCGGATTGCCTGCTGGTGTGTTGAACCTCGTCTTTGGCGACCCAGCAGAAATCTCTAGCCACCTGATCAAGCAAGACTCTGTGCGCCTTGTCGCCTTCA
This sequence comes from uncultured Sulfitobacter sp., assembly GCA_938003685.1. GTDB lineage: Bacteria > Pseudomonadota > Alphaproteobacteria > Rhodobacterales > Rhodobacteraceae > Sulfitobacter. Next base: position 12,632 of record CALKXT010000160.1, read on the forward strand.
CCGGATCAACCCCCGTTGGTCGCCACCTCACAACACTTGCCTCCGAGAACATGACCTCCGTTCTGATGGAGCTTGGTGGCCATGCGCCTGTTATCGTTTGTGAAGATACAGACGTTCAGGCGGCCGCAACCTCTGGCGCGATCCGCAAGATGCGCAACGCCGGTCAGGTCTGTACATCGCCCACACGGTTCTTTGTGCATGAAGCGATCTTTGAAGCGTTTGTTGAAACCTTCGTTGCACGCGCCAAGCAAACTGTGGTTGGCAACGGCATGGATGCTGGCGTTGAAATGGGCCCGCTGGCAAATGACCGCCGCGTGCCCGCCCTGACAGAACTGGTTGAAGATGCACGCGCCAAAGGCGCGACCGTTGCCACAGGCGGCGCACGGCACGGCGACAACGGCTATTTCTTTGAGCCAACCGTGCTTGTGAATGTTCCCGATGATGCACGCATCATGCAGGAAGAGCCGTTTGGACCCCTCGCCGTGATCAATCCCGTTAAATCGCTGGACGATGCAATTGCGCGGGCAAATTCCGTACCTTACGGTCTTGCCGGTTATGCATTCACCAATCGTGCCGACTACATTGACCGCATGATTGACGAGGTCGAGGTCGGCAATCTGTCGATCAACACGCTTGAGGCATCTATGCCCGAGACACCCTTTGGCGGGGTAAAATCCAGCGGTTATGGCCGCGAGGGTGGCTCAGAAGGGTTGGACAACTACATGACTGTTAAGAACGTATGGCATTCATCCAAGATCGTCTGACCGCACCGCAAAATAACGAACATCAGGAATAGAACAATGAACGCTCAACCCGCAAAAATCGCCCGTGACGATACCATCAAGATGGACAGCGCAGATCCCATCGCCCACCTGCGTGATCGCTTTGAATTGCCAGAGGGCGACATCTATCTTGATGGAAATTCCCTCGGGGCCCTGCCTTTGGGCGTGATGGAACGGTTGGAGAAGGCCGTTAAAAAGGAATGGGGCCAAGGGTTGATCCGCAGCTGGAATGATGCCGACTGGTATCCCGCCCCGCAACGCGCTGGTGCTGCCATTGCGCGTCTGATTGGTGCAGATGCGGATGAAGTCATCGTGTGCGACTCCATCTCCGTAAACCTATACAAGCTTTTGGTAGGCGCGCTGCGCATGCGTAAAGATCGCAAAATTATCGTCTCGGAAATCGGTAATTTCCCTACAGATGTATACATCAATGCCGAAGTGGCCGATATGATGGGCTGTGAATTGCGATGCGTCATGCCCGAGGATGTTGAGCAAGCTATTGATGCGGCAGGTGAGAACCTCGCGCTCGTGCAGTTGACGCATATCCATTACAAATCTGGTCGCGTCTATGACATGGCTGGTATTACGCAGCGGGCGCAAAACCTTGGGGCGTTGGTCATTTGGGATCTGGCGCATTCCGCAGGGACATACCCCGTCCAGTTGAACGAATGTAACGCAGATTTTGCGGTTGGTTGTGGGTACAAATACCTGAACGGCGGTCCGGGTGCGCCCGCCTTTGTCTTTGTGGCCAGACGCCACTTTGACGAGATGAACCAACCTTTGCGCGGCTGGCATGGCCATGCAGAGCCATTCGCCTTTACCCAAGAATACAAACCACATCCAACCATCGACCAGATGTTGACCGGCACCGCGTCCCAACTGGCAACGCTGGCGTTGGAAACTGCACTTGAAGTGTTCAAAGACGTGGACATGAATGTTTTGCGGAAAAAGAATATGGCGTTAGGTGATTTGTTCATCGCTTTGGTGGAGCAAGAGCTTGGCGGTATGGGCTTTGAGCTTGCCAGCCCGAAGAACGCGGAGGCGCGGGGCAGCCAAGTGTCGCTGACCCATGAAAATGGCTATGCAATCATGCAGGCCGTTATTGCGCGCGGCGTGGTTGGTGATTTCCGCGCCCCTGACGTCCTACGCTTTGGCTTTGCCGCCCCCTACGTGCGCTATGTCGATATGTGGGACGCCGTCGCGCATATTCGTGAGGTCATGGACACAAACGAATGGGACCGCCCCGAATTCAAGGAACGCCGCGCCGTAACCTAAAGTCTGGCAACAAACATCCAACGCGCGTGATGCGCGTTGGATACAGGTTTTCTAATTGGAAGGTGGCTCATTTTGGGCTTTCCAAGCATCGAGCTCTTCCTCGTCCCAGAACCCCAAATACACCCCATCAACAGCATCATCATGGCACATGTCAGCGTCAATTTTTTCGTCTGACAAGGTGACGCGGTTGTGCTGCCTACGCGCCCACGCGAACATTGCATTGGACAAACGTGTGATTTCGTCGGCATGGGTTTCATCTGCGCCGAAGTCGATGAACTCATCTGGATCAGTTTCCAGATCATACAGCATTGGTCGATGCCCCTCGACCCAGATCATTTTCCAACGTCCATCAAAAACCATCGTCAAAAGACAGGATTTGGCATTCGGGCTGAGATGGCGCAGATGCGGGCGTGTGGAATAGTCATACTCTGAAATCACATAGTCACGCTGTGGGGCTGCGTTGCCGTGAATAGTCGGCAGCATTGAGCGACCTTCCAGAATATGATCCGGTACTTTGCCACCAAAATATTCAACAAAGGTAGGTGCCAGATCAATCGCCTCGGTGAGGGCGGTGTTGACCTGCCCCCGCGTTGCATCCGCATTTTTACTGGGATCAACGATGATCATAGGAATGCGCGCGGATTGATCATGAAACAGTTCTTTTTCGCCCATCCAATGATCGCCAAGGTAATCACCGTGATCAGAGGTAAACACAATCAGGGTCTCGTCCAATTGACCGCTGTCTGTGAGATAGGTCATCAAGCGCCCGATCTGGTCATCGATCTGGGTGATCAGCCCCATATACGCCGGAATAACAGCGTTGCGCACATCATCACGACGGAACGCATGCGAATAACGATAGCCATAATACCCTGCCATCAAGGGATGCGGGTCTTTCAGTTCAGCGTCGGATCGTTTGACAGAAATGATATCCTTTTCGCTGTACATGTCATGATAAGGTGCGGGTACGATGTAGGGCCAATGCGGTTTGATATAACTTAGGTGTAGACACCAACTGTCGTCTTTGGCCTGCTCCATAAATTCGATGGCGCGAGTCGTGGTGTAGGGTGTCTCGGAATCTTCCTCGGCCACTGCGGCAGGTTCTGCGGAGTGCTTTAACAACCAACCTGACAGGATATCCCCATCGTCGCTTTTGCCCGAGTTTGCAGCATGATGCCACGGGTTTGCACCTTCGTAGCCCTGGTCTTTTAAGTGGTGGTTGTAGTGACTGGGTTGCTTTGCCGCGCCATCCGGCACCACGCCGTCATTGCGATCCCAGACCTCGAAACCACATTCAGCAACCAGCGCCCCAATGTCACTAGACATGTCGATGCCTAAACGCTCCATTCCCTCAAGGTCGGCCCGCATATGGGTTTTGCCGCACAGAACCGTGCGTACCCCCAATGGTTTAAGGTGATCGCCAAGCGTCATTTCGCCCACCCGCAAGGGATAACTGTTCCATGTTGATCCGTGGCTGCGCACGTAACGCCCGGTGTAAAAACTCATCCGGCTGGGGCCACAAATGGGCGATTGCACATAGGTCTTGTCAAACCGCACACCCTGCGCGGCCAAGGCATCAATATTTGGCGTTTTGATACTTGGGTGGCCTGTGCAACCCAAATAATCAAATCGAAGTTGATCGCACATGATAAAGAGTATTTTCTTTGGCATTCCAGCTCCTGAATTTACCTGCGGCAGTAGCTACTCTGACGCGATACTTTGCCTTTTTCTGACCCCTAGCCAATAGATCGAGAAAACCGACATCATCAACAGAATGACAGCAACCGGATGATTGGCAAGGTTCCACACGTCCCGACGGATGTCGCAGCAAACTAGATCATGACAAAGACGCCAATAGCACCACCCAGCGCCAGATAAGCAGTTGTGACACACAACACGAAGGAAATTGAGAAAACCACAAGCTCTGACTCGATGATCAACATAACCCAGAGCAGAAGATCAAAGAACCGCACACCAGATTGCGGGCGTTGGCCATGATCACTGCAAAGTCATTGATCGCCTCTCTAGGGCAGAACGCCGTTGAAGGTGTTTTCGACAAGAAACGCAGACCAATACCAACGGCACAGCAAAGTCGGTGTTCTACTATAATGATGAACGGCCCCAGTCGGTCTACGCAATCTTGACCCCTGACGCGGCTTATGTCAGCTAAACAAAACCAGCCTGACGTCAAACTAGGATCCAGCTTGATAAGGCCGCAATCTGGTTGAAAACTAGGGCCCACTCTCCCAAGAAAAGGGCAAAATGGAACTCATACAACCCTTATCGACGATCTTGATCGCAAACAGCGTTGTTGTCCTTAGCGCGCTGGTCCAGACATCAACGGGCATGGGTTTTGGTATGATCGCCGCTCCGCTCCTCGCGCTGGTTAGCCTTGAATTTGTTCCGGGCCCGATGCTTTTTGTGAATCTCTTTTTGTCGTTGATAATGTTGGGCGACGGAAGAGCGAACGTGGTGAGGCACGAGATTACATTTCTACTACCCACTATTTTACTCGGCACCATAATGGGGGCTGCAATCGTAATGTTGGTTCCAACTGACATATTAGGTGTTTTGTTTGCCTTGCTCATTATTATCGCCGTCGCAGTCACGGTGTTTGCCAAAGCACTCGCAATCACTTCACGCAACCTTGTGATATGTGGCGTTGCGGTCGGCATAATGGGCACAGCAACAGGTATCCCTGGCGCACCTTTGGTTGTCCTTTATCAAAACGAACCCATCGAGAAAACACGCCCAACGATGGCGCTTGTCTTTACATTTTCCTATATTTCGTCGCTGGTTGCCCTAAGTTTTGCCGGAGTGTTTTCCACCAGCTTAGCCTTGCTTGGATTGATGTTGTTGCCCGGACTGATCATCGGGTACGTAATTGGGAAACAAGTACGCGGATATATGACCAAAGCGATGGGGCGGTTTCTGATGCTATCCATTTCTTCTACCGGGGCCGTGTTGCTGTTGCTAAAATCTATCTAAGCTAATGGATACTTGTGTTTTCATAAGTATTTTTGAAATACTTCCTGGGCATATGGGTCGCAAATGCCAATGCCTTACGGTCAGCAGATACGGTTCTGTTTAAGCTACTGTTGCCGCGCCTAGAAAGGGGGGGCTCTGCTTCAAAGTGGCAAGCCCCAGCCGCAGCACCCTCAAATACCGGATGGAGCGGTCGCAGATTTTGTATGCGTTATGCAATTTTAAAATCGAAGACGACACAACTGTTCTTGAAGCATTCTGAGGTAATACAACAGTTTATGAGACTTACTTTGCGCGTATCATTTGAGCAGAAATAACTTTGGCTAGGCGGGTAATATCAATCAATCTCACTCAGAATTTGATCCAGAACAGTCGTGATCATCATCGCATCCTCACATTCAATTGTCAGGGGGGGACGGATTTTCAATATATTGTCTTTGGGGCCCTCACTACCGATTAGAATGCGATGGTCACGCATGCGGTTTTTGACATAAGTGCAGATTTTAGTGGCTTCGCTGCCGTCTGGGTGGATCAATTCGACCCCAAGAAACAGCCCCATACCCCGGACATCCCCGATACAGTCGTATTTCGTTTCCAGCGATTTCAAGCCCGCCATCAGTTGCCCGCCTACAACGCGCGCGTTTTCTTGCAAACCTTCATCATCCACGATGTTCAGGACTTCATGACCCACACGACAAGACAAAGTGGACCCTCCGAAAGTCGAGAAGAATTCGATTCCGTTGTCAAAACTGTTAGCGATTTCGCGTGTCGTCACCAACACACCCAAAGGATGCCCGTTGCCGATGGGTTTGCCCATCACAACGATATCGGGCAGCACATTTTGATATTCAAACCCAAAATAATGATCGCCCAGCCGGCCCAACCCAGTTTGCACCTCATCCGCAATGCAGACACCACCCACCGCGCGAATTTTATCGTAAACAGCAGTTAAGTAACCCTTGGGCGGAATGATTTGCCCCCCAACAGACGGGAATGTTTCAGCAATAAACCCTGCCACCCCCTGCCCTTTCCTGTTTAATGATGCGATTGCTGGATCAACCAGATCAGCAAATTTTTGAGCACGATCAGGATCATTGCGTTGAAACGATCCACGGTAATCATCAGCGATTTCCACCAATTCAACCCAATCTGCCTGCCCAACACCCCCCGGTTTGTTAAATTTGTAGGCCGATATATCAACCGCCCCAGTGGTGTTTCCATGATACCCATGATCGGGCGTGATCATCCCTTTGGCACCGGTGTGAGCACGGGCCAACCGCAAAGCTAACTCGTTGGCTTCCGTACCAGAATTAACAAAATAACAAACCTCCAGATGATCGGGAAGTTTTGACAAAATCTTATCTGCGAATGCAGTTTGCGCAGGATGTAGATAACGGGTGTTTGAATTGATCCGCTTTAACTGATCAGCAGCAACTGCCTGAATGCGCGGATGGGCATGACCGACATGTGGCACATTGTTATAGGCATCCAGATAGGGCCGGCCCCATTCGTCAAACAGATGGTGTTTCCATCCGCGCACCAACATCAGCGGATCAGCATAACTCAGGCTGAGATTGCCGCCAAAATGCATTTTCCGATCCTTTAAAATATCTTCTTTTTCGGTTGGAAAGTACCGCACTTTATCATCCGGGAGGTTCAGTAAAGCCGCTGGATTGGGGCAAACAGCGCGCCAAAGATACATTTCATCAGGGTCACCAACACCGGGCCAATCAGCCTCAATTCCTTCGGTCGTAAGCGCGAGCTGGACATGCACGTGTGGTGCCCAACCACCGTTCATTGACGGGTCACCCAAACGGCAAAACTCTTCGCCTTTCTCAATCACTTGACCTAAGGTCAATCGATCCAAGAATTCAGGATCAAGGTGGCCATAAAGGGTATAAAACGGATCACCTTCAGAGGTTTCATGGCGCAAGATTATGATCCCGCCATAATCCAGATGGCCTGCGCGATACTCAGCGACAAAGACCTCGCCACGCAGAGGGGCAAACATTGGCACACCCGCAGATGCGAATATGTCCACCGCCAAGTGTACCGTGCGTCTGTCACTGGCTTTCCATGGCCCATTGCGGAAGACCGCTTCAGCATAGATTAGACGCGGCTCGTGATAATAGCCCAGCCAGATGCGACCGTGATCCTCAAACTCTTCCCCGACGCGGGCTGCTTCCTCCAATGGCATGTGGAACGGATTTTGTGGCCAGATTGAATTTTCTACCGAAAGTGAGCCGATAGGAGCATCCATTAGGCCCTGCCCCATCAAAGGCGCAAAACTCCCTCGTTGCTGCTCCAACCACGCATGCACCCGGTCCGCGCCATCAACCACTGGCAAGTGGCAAGCGGCCCGCAAACGGGCGTTTAATAGACCGCCATGGATCACAATGTTCTCAAGGAACCGCCACGCAGGTGCTTGAGAGATTGTAACATAAGGATCGTCAGGGTTCTCAACCGCCATCAACGTCGAATTTACCACACTCACCGCGAGGCGGGTGCGCAGTAATGTCCAGACCATATCCACCTCAGCGGTCGTAAGTGGATATGCTTCGTGGTAACCTGCGACAAGAGCAGCGATGGCAGATTGTGGTTTCGCATGGTCGAGCACGATATAAGCCGCAGCAATCGCTAAATCGCAGATGCGTGGGGCTGCGCACATATCACCTAAATCAATCAATCCAGATATGTGGCGCGGGTCGTCCAAGGTGCCTGTCACCATGATATTGTAGTCATTGGCATCATTATGAATGGCCTGATTGGGCAGTGCCAACAGATTTGGTTTCATGGCTTCAAATTGCGCGTAGATATCTACGACGATATCACGGCGCACTGGATCGGTGATGCAAGGTATCTGGTTCTTGATCCAATCTGCGCGCATCAAATCCCATTTAAAATCACGGGCTAAGCTTTCATGCTGGAAGTTGCTCAAAGCCAATGCTGATCCGCCCAGCACCCGCCCTATTTCATGAATCAGAGAATCGCATTTTGGTTCCGCATGGGCATAACATTGCCCCGGAAGCTGCTCTAAGACCCAGACGAGGCGCTCCTTACCATTTTCGTCAAGAAGCGTCAGAAGAGGTTCATTATTTGTCGTGCGTATAACGACAGGGCAAGGCAACTGCGGTTGCTGTGCGGTGATATGCTCGAACGCCTTAACCTGCATATCGACAAGCCAAGCTTTGCACCCAACACGCATGACCTTCAGGATATACCCTTCGCCAAGATGACTTTTGGCAAGGAAGTTCAGATCATATTCACCGTCCAATTGGCTAAGATCTGCCGCGATGCCCCATTGCTCACTTAGGGCCGCTTGCCAGTGCATAAGTTGCTGCATCCTGATTTTCGTATCCGTCATGATCCACCAATATGCCTTAGATTACATCCTATTGTGATGGTCATGCTGCTCCCCACTGTCAAGAAACGAACGGCATAGCATTGGTCATATGGACTAACGTGGGCCGGCATGGATGAGGTTTGAGTACTCTTTATAATGCGTTGTTTTGTTCGTGGCAGATGAGAGAAGTTTCATCCTGAGTAAGAGATTCTGACAAAAGCCTACAGAAACCGCCAGGATTATCCGCCTCAAAATGTATGCATGTGTTGCACACACCAAAAGTGCGACCATTATTTTGCTTTAAGAATACTTTAAGTATCTCCGTAAGTGTCGTCTGAAGCGCTAGTTTTTGATGCTCATTCAGATCGGATATACTTTGCTCAAGGCCGCCGCTAAACTGCGTGATTTCCCTACCTTTAACCGTCAGTTCAAAGCTGATTGCCCGCTTATCCAGTGCCGAACGACGCTCTGAGACATAGCCCTTTTGCAGCAACGACTTGAAAGACTGAGAGATCGTGCCCCGCGTTGTGCCCAAATATTCCGCAACATGAGATGGGCTTTTTGAGAAGCGATTTGCGCGACCAAGATAAGCCAAAACTGCACGCTGCGTCGGATTCAGATCACCACCCCATGCAGACGCCGCATCAAGGCGCGCTAATCGGTTAATGAGTTCACGAATGTGTAATTGCTTTTCCATGACAATTTAGTAGCGACTCGAAATAATGATTGCAATAGTTTCGACTCGCTACTAGTTGTGTTGTAGGAACTTTGAAAGGAAAAACCATGAAACACCCTCTCTTCTACATCACTACAACTTTAGCGCTGGTCAGCACTTGCGCTTGGGCTGACGGCGATCAATCGCATGCTATCGCACAAGACGGCGCAATCCTGTCAAAGGCAGATCAGTCAAAGATCTCAGCCTTTGATATCCTAGGAGCCCACGCACACCGCAAAGGTAATGTGGTGACATTTCACATGACAACCAGTGGGGTTGCCGGGGCAGAAGTGCCTGCCGCGACAGGCACCCTTGGTCGAGCAAGTGTTCTGTCCTACGTATGGCCGACCTCGCTTGATCCTTCGGCTGTTGGTTTTGAAGGTGGGACTGGCATTCTAGCTTTAGCCGCAACCAGCCATCCAGATTTTGACGACACACCCCTTTATGATGAGAACAACGATGGGGACCCCTCAAACGATGGTGTAATCTGGCACAGTCATTGGGTTGTTTTGACGCCGACCGAAGCATGTGGACCCGGCGCTTTGGCTGTGCGCGACATCCCAGATGGTGAGACCCCAAAACTGCCAGCTACATGGCCTGGTCTGCCGATATTTTTGGACAGTCCGGGTTTTTCACCACTTTTTGATGGCCCTGAAATTACCATCAATGCTGCATTCAGCAGCAACGTGACTCTGGAGGATGTAGCTTATGATGGGGTCACTGCAGCTCTTCGTGTAAATGCGAACATTCATTCGCCTCTACTTTGTGTGGTCGACGTCTTTGATGTGGCCTCTGGCGATCTGAGCCTGCCGGGAAAATTGAAATGATGATCCATAGAGGCCGTATGTTTTGCGGCCTCTTATCTTTTTTGACCTAAGGACCTAAACTTATGAACATCCCTCAGCTTCACGTTTCCCAATGGTTCAACACAGATCAGGACATTACCCTCTCCTCCCTTCTGGGTAAAGTTGTCGTCGTTGAGGTATTCCAAATGTTATGTCCGGGCTGTGTTTTGCATGGTTTGCCCTTGGCAAATAAAGTGCGTCATTGTTTCTCACATGAGACAGTTGCAGTCATTGGGTTACACAGTGTTTTTGAACATCATTCGGCGATGACACCTGTTTCCTTGAAGGCGTTCCTGCAAGAATACCGGATTACTTTTCCAGTAGGTGTGGATATGCCCGGAAAAGGTGTACTCCCAAAAACAATGGAAGCGTTTGCTTTGCGTGGAACACCCAGCATGTTGGTATTCGACAAAGAGGGTGCCCTGCGCGCGCACCATTTCGGAGACGTATCGGAGATCGCCTTGGGCTCAGAGATTGCAACGCTTCTTAGTGAGCGTCCAAACGCATCAATCAGCAATAAGTCCGCCGTTACACAGGGCATGTAAACTTCATAGGGTATTATCTGTGTCCATGAAGCCAAGGTTTGAAATTCGCACTTCTCTTTGTGGGTTACTGAGATGCGGCGTTTCTATTTTACTCTTTGCATGGGCGATGTTGGGTTTGGCACCTAGTGCAGCTGGTGTTATATTTGATACGCGAAAGTCCTTATCTTACCTGCATTCTTGAAGAACTGGATGAGCGACAAAAAATAGATGAAGGCCTTCACCCATAAGCGCTTGTATTCCGTCTTTGTCCACAATCCATGCTTTCCCATCTACAGGCGGTGAAACGAAGCATAACAAATCCGATCGGTAGCAGCAAAAAGATGTCCAACTTAAAAGTAACTACGCACTAGGCTACCTGCGATCAAACTCCATCCATCTGCCACGACAAAGAACGCAAGTTTAAAGGGTAAGGATACAACGGCTGGCGGTACCATCATCATGCCCATGGACATCAAGATCGCAGCTACAACTAGGTCAATGATCAAGAACGGTAAAAAAACTAAAAACCCAATTTGGAAGGCCCTGGAGATTTCTGATAATAAAAAGCTTGGGATCAATACAGAAAGAGGCGCGTCTGGCGTAGGCGTTGCATCAATTGTGTCCGGCCGAAGTTCGGCCATTGCAAAGAATGTATCGGGGTCCAGTCGTGCGGCCATAAAAATGCGGAAAGGTTCTAAGGTCCGCATAAAAGCTGTTTCAACATCGATCAACTCATTCGTGAGTGGTTCGATTCCGTTTTGCCAGGCCGCAGTAAAAACTGGCTCCATGATGAAATAGGTCAAAAACAAAGCAAGACTAACAATCAACATATTTGGGGGCGATTGCTGCAAGCCTATCGCTTGTCGCAATATCGACAGAACTGTAATCAGGAAAGGAAAACACGTCACCATGATAGCCAGGCCCGGTGCCAAACTGAGCACCGTGATCAATGCGAATAATTGTATCGTGCGCGCACTGATGGATCCATCATCACCCCAAGAAACGGACAAGTCTTGAGCCCCACTTGCACTTGGCAATAACAACAACACACTAACCATAAGCAAGAAAGCTGTTACGTGGATTGGAATTGAAACCCTCATAGGTTTTTTTGCAGATCAACAATTTCTGTCAATCGGACAACCAATTGACCATTTGCATCTCCTTCTTGCTCTTCGAGCATTCCACGCGCGATCAGACGCTCACCCACGTAAAGTTCAACCGGGTCATCAACACGACTATCCAAAGTGAGCACAGCATTCTCACCAAGCATGACCAAGTCACGGATCAAAGGGCGCGCTTTGCCAACACATACGTTGACCTCAATCGGAACTGACGTGAACGGATTTGTTGGGTCCGCTGCGGGCGGGGCGGCGTTGGATGTATCAGCCATCTTACGTTTCCTGTTCTATTTCCTGAAAGAATGCGTCAAGCGCATCTGAAATACCGGATGTCACAGCATCCAGATTGATCTCGCGTTCTTGCTGGTTAACGCGCAGATAAACTTGACCATCCCCAAGCGCGGGTTCAGCCGTGACCATGAAGGGTACATTTGTGCTATCGTGCAGGATCTCGTTCAGAGCATCGAGATTTGCCGGTGCTACAGCGATTTCGATCGCATTGTCTGCCTGACCTCTCATAAGATCCGACATCTGCGTTAAGATATGAGCACCAATTATCTTGGTGCGCAAATCCGGCAACAACTTTGTGACGATTTGCGACAACAAAGGCTGCATTGAACTGCTGAGCTTGCTGTAAGCTTCGTGATAAGTAAAAGACATGTCTTGCAAATTTTGCGCAAAATCTGTGGCAACTCTATCGCGGGCAGTTTCATGTGCTCTTACAGCATCTTCCCAACCGGCTTGATAGCCTTCCTCAAAGAATTGTAACTTTGCGTCATCGCCCGACTCTTCAGTCAAACCTTTAGTCGTATCACCGTTTTCTGTCAGGGCGGCAAAATCATGGTAGCGGTGGGAAAGCGACATCAGACGCTCTCCTCTTTATCTTCCAGCCAGCTACGCAGAATCTCGACAGTCTCTTCCTGCCGTTCTCCAATCATACTGCGCAAACGATCAACCGGATCAGTCGAGCCCCCCCCCATCATTGGAAGGTCAGGCAAATCACCCAAACCCTGTGCTATCGGTAAATCTGTCGGTAAGACGGGCAGATCATATTCATCGCTAGCCAGCTCTCCAGAAAGTGCTGTGCCAGCTGATGCGGTATCCGTGCTTGTAGCGCTTGCAGGTAATGCGGGTAGGGTATCGATTTCCGCGCTTGGCTGCTTAGATAGCACCGGCTTGACCACAAAGAGACCCAGAATGAGAGTCACAAGGGCTAACACAATCATCTGAATGGCGGACATCAAATCCAGATCAAATTTATCCAACAACGAAGTACCTGCGATTGTACCACTGGGCGCAACCGCCTGTAGTTGCATGGACTTAATCGTAATAATGTCACCCCTTGCTTCATCAAAACCTACTGCCGAGGAAACCAATTCACGTAATGCAGAAAGCTCTGCTTCGGCACGCGGCGCTGGCACTTGCTGGCCTTCGGCATTGGCTATCGTCGGCTCGTTGACCAAAACCGCAACGGTCACCCGTTTGATAGCACCCGGCGCGCGAACGACCTCACGCTCTGTTTCTGAAACTTCGTAGTTTATCCGCTCACGTGTCTCTGTATTTTGTGAGGAAGAACTGTCGCCTGCACCACCACCCTCCTGATCAGGCAGGTTACTGGCTACTGTGACGTCACCGCCGCCAGCATCCTTGGAAGTGTTGTTACGTTCTTCAGTATCTGTGCTGATCGCCACACGGCTTTCAGGATCAAACCGACGCTCACGTAAGGATTCGCTTTCAGTCACAGTATCAACACTGACCTCAACGACCGCGTTGCCAAAACCGACGCGGGCTTCAAGTAACCTCTGGACCCGCTCACGCAATACTTGTGCTTTGTCATCCCCACCAATGGCTGGCACCACATCTTCATTCTGACCAATCAATGACCCATTTGCATCAATAACTGCGACATCATCAGGGGATAACCCAGCGACAGCAGAAGCAACGAGGTAACGTACTGCCTTGGCCTGCGTTGCGGTCACACCACCGCCATTCGGCGTTATCGAAACTGACGCCTTTGGCGTAACTCCGCGCTGAAATGGGTTCGAGCCTGTGCTGGCGATATGTACCCGAGCCATGGAAATTTGAGGATTTGCAACTATTGTTCGAGCAAGCTCACCTTCTTTCGCACGCCAATACGCGGCATCAAACATCTGCGAAGTAGTGCCAAACCCTGTTAGGCTGTCCAATAACTCGTATCCGCGATTTCCATTTGCAGGCAAACCTTCACTGGCCAAGGTTAGCCGTAGCTGATCACGGTCTTGCGAATCGACGAAAATAGATCCGCCGCGGACCTCAAAAATGATACCGCGCTGTTCAAGAGAGCGCACAACGTCCCCCGCGGCACCGCTTTCAAGTCCTGCATAAAGCAAAGTCATACTTGGGGCTGTAGCCATTCGTGACATAGCCAAGATAGCCAAAAACATAAATCCCGTCGAAAGAATAACCGTAATCTGACGACGCAGATTAAGCTGCATCCAGACATTTAGTAATTGCTGCACAATCGCCTCCGTCTTGCCGTGGCGTTCTGCCTGGCACTGATCACACAGATGAACGAACAGGCTTAACATTCGGTTAGTGCAATAGTGTCTATATCTGTTTGAAGCTCAGCAATTTGGAAACAGCATGTCACAACCAGAAACAGAAATGCCCGAAGATCCTAAGAAGAGGTCAAAGCTACCTATAATACTTGGTATTGTGCTTGCGTTGGTCGGGGCATCTGGTGGTTTTTACGCGACGTGGTCTGGCCTCATTCTAAATTCCGAATCAAAAAAAAACACGGCAGAGGAAATGCCTAGTGAGGCTAGGCCTGATGTAGCGTTTGTACCAATTGAGCCTTTGGTGATTTCACTGCGTGCCCCATCTAAATCACGTCATTTGCGATTTCGCGCCCAGTTGGAGGTTCCAGCAAAATTTCAGTCTGATGTCGAAAAATTATTACCGCGCGTTGTTGATGTTTTGAATAGCTATCTCAGGGCGCTGGATATGGCCGCCTTAGAAGACGCGTCAGCTTTGCTGCGGTTGCGCGCACAAATGCTAAGGCGCGTTCAAACTGTCGTTGGGCAGGGACGAATCAACGATTTGTTGATCATGGAATTTGTACTGAATTAAGAGGGTGACATGGAGATAATTGCAGATATTCTAATGATAGCTGGTGCGATTGGTGCTGGGTTTTATTGTTTTGTGCTTGGCCGACGGTTGAACCGATTTAATGATCTTGAAAAAGGTGTTGGTGGCGCTGTTGCCGTTTTATCTGCGCAAGTGGATGATCTAACAAAAACACTTTCAGCAGCACAGCAAACCGCAAGCAAATCTGCCGAAACATTGACGGAATTAACCGCCCGGGCAGAGGATACGTCAAGGTGTTTGGAGCTTCAAATGGCCTCATTGCATGACATTCCATCTACCTACGAACCCACTCCGCCGCATCCACAAACCCCTGCTACAAAAACGAGTCCTGTAGCGACTTCAGAACCAATGTTTGTACGCCATCGCACAACAGGTGATGCAGCATGAAAATCGTGGCTAAATCAAAGCGATTTCATCGCACGGGACGAGGGTCAGTGGCATTAATCGCGATGTTATTGGTTACATCAGCAGTACTCCGCCTCGCATCTGGGGCAGGCACAGCAATCGCTGGCGCAGCTAACGATAGCGTCATGGAAGCAAACGAGTTGGGCGTTAAGTCCACAGCACAAAGAACGCCTTCAACTGTGTCGGCAAGCCGCGGTGAAATGAGTAAGCTTCTAATCGCACTACAAGAACGTGAAGCACGTGTTGCAAAACGTGAAATTGAGATAAAAATTCACAGCAAAGCATTGGCAGTTGCTGGTGAGGAAATAGCGAAAAGGTTACTTTCGCTTGAAAAAGCTGAGGTGCAATTGCGTAGTACGCTAGCCTTGGCAGATGGTGCTGCAGAAGCCGATTTGGCCCGACTAACCTCAGTCTATGAAAACATGAAACCTAAAGATGCGGCCGCACTGTTTGAAATGATGGAGCCGGATTTTGCAGCTGGATTTCTGGGGCGAATGCGCCCTGATGCTGCTGCCGCCTTGATGGCAGGACTTACTCCAGATGCCGCTTATTCAATCAGCGTTATTTTAGCCAGCCGCAATGCAAATGCCCCAAAAACCTGATCGTTGCAGAGGCTTTCTTAACGCCTATTTGCGACAGTACCCCAGCAACACTTACCAGAGGGAATGACATGGTTGGTATTATTGGCATCATTACAATTTTTGTCATGGTGTTTGGCGGTTATCTTGCCGCAGGCGGAAAAATGGGGATCATTCTTAAATCTCTTCCATTCGAATTCATTATGATTGGCGGTGCCGGGCTTGGTGCGTTTCTAATTAGTAATGATATGCCTGCGATCAAGAAAACGGTAAAAGATGTCGGTAAGGTATTTAAGGGCCCCAAGTGGAAACACGAAGATTATAGGGACCTGTTATGTCTACTTTTTGAACTGGTACGACTTGCGCGACAAAATCCAGTCGCGATCGAGGAGCATATTGAAGCGCCTAATGACTCGGCTATTTTTCTAAACTACCCAAAAATTCTTACTGATAGTGAAGCTATCGCGCTGATTTGCGACACGATGCGGTCAGCTTCAATGAATTATGATGACCCTCATCAAGTCGAAGAGGTTTTAGAAAAACGTATGGAAGCAAATGCACATCACGCGCTGCATTCGAGTCATGCCTTACAAACACTTGCTGACGGGCTTCCCGCACTAGGAATTGTGGCAGCAGTTTTGGGTATCATTAAAACCATGGGGTCGATTGATCAGCCGCCCGAGATATTAGGAAAACTGATCGGTGGTGCGCTTGTCGGCACTTTTTTAGGTGTTTTTCTCGCTTATGGCCTAGTCGGCCCGTTTGCAGCCAAAGTCAAAGATGTCACAGAGGAGGAAGCACATTTTTATAAGCTCATTCGGGAGGTATTGGTCGCAAACCTTCATAATCATGCTACAAATATTTGCATTGAAGTTGGTCGGCAAAATACACCATCACATTGCCGCCCCAGCTACGCAGATTTAGAAGAGGCATTGAAATCAATTAAGCAAGGTGCTGCTTGATGCTTTTTCCATTGTTGCGAATATGTTTGTGTTTTCTATTGCCGACTATGGCAATGGCCCAGTCCATCTATGTCCAATCTGGCGAACACGCTAATTTCTCCCGTTTGGTCATACAGGTGCCTAAAGGAAAAAGCTGGATTCTTGATCGAGTTGAGGACAAGGTGACCCTGAAACTCACTGGTCATCGTGGGGGTTTCGATACAAGCCAGATATTCAACTTTATACCAAAGATTCGTGTGAAGCAGATTACCGCTGATGAAAGTCAGTTATCGTTATATCTTAATTGTGACTGCGAAGTTATCGCATTTGCGGTCCAAAATAGCCACGTCGCAATAGATATCACGTCTCCAGAACCAGTTTACAATCCAATGGTGTCACGAATTCCTCAACTACGTCCACCTTCTTCGCCAAAGCTACCATCGAAAAATATCAAGAAATCAATGAACAATACGGCTGAAAAAATTACACTTCCTAGTATTTTCAATATGTCACTAAAACGCGAAGAAATTTCTATTATATCAGATGTCCAAGCCAACTTAGTTCGTGAATTACGAAGCGCAACGACCCGAGGCGTTCTGGAACCAGAAAAAATAAAGTCAGTAAAACGAGCAGCACACGTTGACGCTCATGTTTTTGAAAATGTGCAAAATCCTATAGAAGATAACCCTCAAATAAGTGACGAACATGCTGGTAAAAATATTCGGATTTCCACCAGCATGGATACGCTGGGTCAGACTGGCCAAACTGAAATATCAATGTCCGGAATAGGTACATACTGCCCTAGTGACGAATTTTTAAATATTGCAAGTTGGGGTGACGACCGGCCATTTAATGAACAGATCAGTGAAGCGCGCTTAACCTTATTTGATGAATTAGATAAAGCAAACTCTGCTTCTATAGTAAAACTAGCGCGTCTATATATATACTTTGGATTTGGGCATGAAGCCAAACAGGTACTTAAACTAAGCGTAAATCCCTCCAAGGAATTAAAAATTATCCAAGATATTTCTTCTATTATTGAAGGAGAGTATATCAATAAAGAAAACATATTTTATACTCTTTCCAGCTGTGAAGGTGCTGCCTTTTTATGGTCAATTTTGGCAAACTCTAAGACTATACACTCAACAGGTAAACCGATAAATGCTCTATTTCCCTTAAACAAATTACCAATATACCTGCGCAAAATCGTAGCCCCCATGTTAAGTAATATCTTCCTAATCCATGGGGACACAAAAAACGCCACAACGGTATTACGTAATCTAGAAAGGCTAGCTGACCCATTAGACCCAGTGGCGGAAGTCATACAGGCAAATATTAATATTGAGGACGGTAAAACAACCCTTGGGGTGACACAACTTGAAAATATTATCAGCAACAGCTCTGCTGAATCGCCGCGCGCGCTGATTGCGTTGATAAATTCAAATTTAGAATCAAAAACTTTAGTAAATCCAGAAAATATCGAATTAATAGAATCTTATGCGAATGAACTGCAGGCAACAGAAATTGGTCCTGAGTTAATGCGAGCATATATCTTATCCTTAATCAATTCGGGTCAATTCGACCGCGCGATTTCAAATAGTAGCCTAATTGACGTCAAAAATAAAGATAAGGTCGCATATGAAGTGAGAAGTTACTTCCTCAAAGAACTCACAAGAAAATCAAGTTCCATCGTATTTTCTGATATCATATTCAACCACTTTGACGCCAGTTTTGAACAGTTAGATTCAACAATAAAGATGAGTTTAGCATCACGTCTACTAGATATTGGCTTTACCCAACATGCTCATGACATCATTCAAAACATTGCCGACAAACCTGTAAATGAAACGCGTCAAATTCTCGCGGCTCAAATCGCTTTGGCATTAGGAAAACCTTTTCAAGCGCAAGCAGAGCTAATTGGAATAGATGACAGTTCTGCACTGGCACTTCTTGCAGACGCAAAGCAGACGATCGATGCGCATGAAGACGCTTTTGCGCTTTATAGAAAAATAGGTAGCCAAGAAAAAGCCGCTCAAAGCGCATGGCTAGCTGATAGTTGGCGTGAGCTTGTTACATCTGAAACACCCATATTTGGTGCATTGACAGAATTGAACACCCCAAGCGATCTGTCGTCCAGAGAGCCTATTGGTATGCTTCATAGAACGAAACAGGCGATAGACGAGAGCGCAAAAGCCCGACAAGTATTGCATAACATTTTGGAAAGATCTGCTATAACTCCGTAGAATAAACCCCGTCTGATTGACTCTTATTAATGGCTTCATGGTTACTAAATTTAAACGTCAATCACATAAATTTATATTTATCCATAGAACGTGGTGGCTGGAGGTGTGTAATATTAAATTCTCATAAAGAACTTAGAACCCCACTTGGCGAACTTTTCTCCACCTGGCTACCTCTGAAAACACAACATCTTCGTATTATAAAATGCATCTTATATGAGTTCATTCATAAACTTTATGTATTAAATTATTTCTTAAAAATAATTATAGTTTTTTTTGAACTTTTTGGCTTTGAAACTCGTCTATACGCTACAAATGGAAAATCTTAGATTATGGCAAGTTTTTCACTAAAGGCCGCGTTTAACCCCACAATTTTACTTGCAATGGCATTGATGGCCATCATTGTAATGATGATACTACCTATGCCGTCTTGGGTTCTTGATACAGGACTTGCCGCATCCTTCGCACTTGCCATTTTGATCTTTACTGTCACACTCTTTATTGAACGTCCCTTGGATTTTTCAGCATTTCCTACGATTTTGCTAGCATCTCTAATGCTGCGCCTGTCGCTAAATGTATCTTCAACAAAACTGATCATCGGCCAGGGGCACACGGGAACCAACGCAGCTGGCGATGTAATTGAGAGTTTCGCACAGTTTGTTATGGGGGGGTCTGTATTTTTAGGACTCGTAGTTTTTTGCGTACTCTTAATTGTGAACTTTATGGTCATTAACAAGGGCGCTACGCGAATGGCCGAAGTTGGTGCTCGGTTCGCATTAGACGGCATGCCGGGCAAACAAATGGCGATAGACAGTGACATGTCGGCCGGTGCTATAACGCATACAGAGGCTAAAGAGCGACGAGAGCGCGAACAACAAGAAACGACTTTTTTTGGTTCATTAGATGGTGCATCAAAATTCGTTAAAGGCGATGCAATAGCAGGCCTATTGATCACACTGCTGAATTTAGTAGCTGGGTTAGCTATGGGTGTAGTGGTTCACGGCATGCCGATTGGCGATGCATTTGAAACATACGCTATTTTGACAGTTGGAGATGGTTTAGTATCCCAAATCCCAGCGGTTGTAATTTCTATTGCATCAGCTTTGCTGTTAGCCAGAGGAGGAGCTCAGGGCGCGACCGATCTTGCTGTTTTTAGCCAACTTGGCCGACATCCTTCAGCTTTGGCAACCGTAGCAGTTTTAATGGTAGCGTTCGCTTTATTTCCAGGGCTGCCGTTTCTTCCTTTTGTGCTTGGTGGAACTGGGTTGGGCATCGCAGCATTTTTCATGTACCGAAAAGTGCAACAAGAAAAAATCGCCATACCAGATTCATCAGAAGCAAAAAAAATGCCGCCGGAAAAGTCATTGGGCGATATTTTGGAGCTTGACGATATCCACGTCGAATTTGCTTCAGACTTGGTCAATATGGTACTTGACCCGGGTACGGGTTTAGACGCTCGAATTGCGAACATGAGGACACATGTTGCTTCAGTCTTTGGCATTATATTACCAGAAATTAGATTGACTGATCATCCAGGATTACCTGTCGGAACATATGTTTTGCGTATTCAAGGCGTAGAGCAAGCCAGAGCCCAACTCAATCCGGATCAGGTACTTGCCCTTATTCCAGAAGATCCAATTGCCCTACCGCCCGGGACGGAAACGACAGAACCTGTTTACGGTGCGCCTGCTCGTTGGATCAACAGAAAAGATCAAGAAGACGCAGCCCTTTCTGGTATAACACTTGTTACACCAACAGAAATTTTGGCGACGCACTTATTAGAGGTTGTGAAACGCAACTTTAGTCGGCTTCTTACACTGAAGTCTCTTCGCCGCATTCTCAATGAGATGGTTAATATTTCTGCGCCAGCGCGAGCAGAGGCGAACCGAAAAATGCTTGATGAATTGATTCCAGATAAGGTTCCTATTGATATTCTACATGCTGTGTTGCGTCTTTTACTGGACGAGCAGGTTTCCATTCGAAATCTTCCACTTATCTTGGAGGCAACCGCTGAGGCACGCGGCCAGAACGCACAGCCAGAAGCGATTTGTGAACATGTCCGACAAAGATTAGGCTTTCAATTGGTGGCAGAAATGCGTCGGGTCGACGGCACATTGCCATTGGTTCAATTAGCTCCTGAATGGGAAGATACTTTTGCCACTTATCAAGTTGATGCAGATCGTGGTTTAGATATCGCATTACCTCCAGACGTCTTCAATAAACTGGCCGAGCGGGCATCCGAGAAACTTGAAGCAGCAAGCCAAAATGGTATACACGCAGCCCTCGTTACCAGCACACGCCGTCGCCGTTTTTTGCGAACAGTTATGCGCGCCAAAGGTATATCAAACCCAGTTTTTTCTTTCGAAGAGATTGGGCTAGAAGCAAGGCCCTCTCTTGTGGGAGTGATCGCCGCGTGAATGAACTATTGGCTGAACTACTACCCTTCATAAGTGCGACCCTTTGGCACGGGTTCGTTGTCTTCTTGCGTGTTGGTGCTGTTGTTTTGCTTATGCCTGCTTTTGGTGAAAAATCAGTTCCAGCACGTATCAAATTAGTAGTGATCTTTGCTTTCGTTTTGATTATTGCACCTGCGGTCAAGCCAAGTGAAACACTATTAAACTTAGATTCTTTAGCTTGGTTTACAGTTACGGAAACGGTATCTGGCTTGATCATCGGCCTTGGTATTCGAATGTTTATACTGGCCTTACAGACAGCAGCATCAATCGCAGCACAATCAACGTCGTTATCACAAATTTTAGGCGGTGCTGTAGCAACTCCGATGCCGGCGATGGGATATGTTTTAATTGTAGGTGGTATCGCCCTTGCAGTCATGACTGGCTTACATGTCAAAGCTGCTGAATTGGTGATTTTATCATATGACTTATTACCTATCGGTTCATTGCCCTCTGGATCCAGCATTTCGATCTGGGGCGTCAGTCAAATCAAACGCGCGTTTGAATTGGCTTTCACACTAGCGGCCCCATTTGTGATCTTATCCGTTTTATACAATCTTGCCCTTGGTGTGATCAACAAAGCAATGCCACAACTAATGGTCGCCTTTGTCGGAGCTCCAGTCATTACAGCGGGTGGTTTATTTATACTTTGCCTGGCATCACCGATGATGCTTGCCATGTGGTTGTCGGCCCTTGATGAATTTTTACAAAGCCCATTTGCGGTCCAGCCATGAGCGGGGAAGATGAAGATACTGAAAAGTCGTTTGATGCAACTCCACAAAAACTACTGGAGGCGCGGAGAAAGGGCGAAGTCGCGAAATCTACCGACCTAATGACTGCCGCAGGATATACCGGATTACTGGCAGCATTTTTATTGGCAGGTGCCAGCGGGCTTGAACAGATAGGTTCAGCTTTGTTGATTATGATCGACCAGTCATCTGAACTAGCTTCACTCTTTTTCAATGGTGAAGTAGCGGCCCCTATGGGCCAGTTCATGCAACAGATTACGTTAGGTATATTGCCTTTTTTTGGATACCCAGCCGCAGCAGTTATCTTATCAATCATCGCACAAAAAGCGTTGGTCTTTGCGCCCAGCAAACTTGCACCAAAGTTGTCTCGCCTTTCGTTGGTCTCCAATGCAAAAAATAAATTTGGCCGAAATGGGTTGTTCGAATTCTTTAAAAGTTTTGCAAAGCTATGTATCTATTCTGTGTGCGTTGCGCTGTTTATAAAGGCGAGACTGCCAGAAATGCTAACTGTCTTGCGCACAGAACCGCATCTTGTGTTATCCTTGCTGATAGACATGTGCCTCGCCTTCTTATTTGTGATTGTTTTGATTTCAGGTGCCATCGGAGCAATTGACGCACTTTGGCAGCACTTTGAGCATCTACGGAAAAACAAAATGTCACGTAAAGAAATCACCGACGAGACTAAGAATGCAGAAGGTGACCCAAATCAGAAACAAGAACGTCGTCAGCGGGCCATGGCAGTCTCACAGAACCAGATGATGGCAGAAGTACCAAAGGCAGACGTTATCATTGTCAACCCGACGCATTATGCAGTTGCACTGAAATGGAGTCGTAGCCCAGGCGAAGCTCCAGTGTGTGTAGCAAAAGGCGTCGATGAAATTGCAAAAATCATTCGAGAAGCAGCAATGGCCGCTGGCGTCCCAATACATAGCGATCCCCCAACAGCCCGCTCCCTGCATGCAACCACTGCAATTGGTGAGCAAATTCATACTGAGCAATTCCGTGCAGTTGCAGCGGCCATTCGCTTTGCTGAGGCAATGCGTCAAAAGGCGAAGGGGAGAATATGAATAAACAGCATGAATTGAATGATCTTTTGGTCGTTACTGAAGCCAAATACCGATTAGAGCAGCAGAGCTTTCAAAAGATTGTCGCACAAGAGAACCATCTACGCAGTGAATTGTCACGGCTTGATGAATTGCAATATCAAACGCGATCGACAGTGCAGGATGCCTGTGAAATGCGCGCTATTGGCGCAGATGTACTTTGGCAGGGGTGGATCGGTCGATCAAAATCTCAATTAAATTTGAAACTAGCAAGAACTCTTGCAACTAAACTTCATCACCTTGCACAAGTGCGACGCGCATATGGGAAAGTGTTGGTTGTGAACGAACTGTTGGATCAGGTTAAAAGGATAGAAAAAAAGAAACAAGCCCAAGACACGCTGTCTCAGGCTATAGAGGTTTCTTTACAAAATTAGTTTTTGTTACCTAGATCAAAAAATTTTTAATAATCCTGACGAGCAATTTCCAAGATCAACACATCATGAACTACGTCTATACCCATATCTCTTTGCCCCACTTCCCGAAGGGCGTTACGGAGAACTGAAAGGTTGTTCACGTCGGTAAAAGAGCCATCAAAGCCTCCAACATTTGCATGGTCAAAAAGCACCTGCAAAAAGGAATCTCGTATTTTGGGTTCGCGAAGGTAAATCGCGTCTTTTTGCCCCTCGGCTACTTCTAAACTAAGCGCTAAAACGATCAAAGAGACCACCATCCTGTCTTTCACAATTGGAACGACAAACTGGTTACTGAGCTTAACATATTCTTTCGATGGCGGCGGATTATCAGGATCATATGGTTGCGTAGTTATTTTTGATGTCGCTTCACCTTCTGGCTCTTCTAGATGAGCCTCCATTTCAGGTGGCGCGGGGCGCAGAAAAATACCCGCACCAACACCCGCACCTGATCCAACAAAAAGCAAAACAATCGGTAAAATTTTCTTTAACATTCGCGCGCTCCTAGAATGGTAATACTGCGTCCAATACTTGCTGTCCTATGCGGGGTTGCTGAACGTCAGTTATTTGACCACGGCCGCCATATGAAACGCGTGCTGATGCGATCTTGTCATAAGTGATTTCATTTTGGCGTGAGATATCTGCGGGACGCACATAACCGGTCACCAATAATTCTCTTAATTCAAAGTTCACGCGCAGCTCTTGAGAACCACTGATTGACAAGACACCATTGGGAAGGACGTCAACGATTGTCGCAGCAACACGTAGCGTCAGCTTTTCTTTCCGCTTAACTGATCCGTCTCCGGATGAGTTGCTGGATGAATTTATACCCACTAGTTCAGATGACGATGCGCCCTCTGGCAGTTTTTCATCTAACCTTTGTGGTAGACCAAATAATCCCGGTATACCCAAGGTTTCAGTGCCCGAACGGGATCTATCTGTCGCATTTGATATTTCGGCTTTTTCGTCAATCTCAATCACGACCGTTAGAATATCGCCACGCTGGACGGCGCGACGGTCGCCAAGCAAAGACTGTCGAGTGCCTGACCAAAGCGACGCCTGATCAACCAAACGATCCTCTTCTAAGCGAAGAGGTAAACCCGGAGAAATCATTGCTGCGTGTTCCTGTGAATCTGTTGGTGGGGAGAAGGACGGTGCTTTGCCCAAATGATCTTTTCGCCCACATGCGGTTGTCATCGAAAGCGCTAAGGTGATCATAACAAGTGATTTCATTTTAGTTTCCTACTGCTTTACTTGGATGGTGCCATCTTCTTGGACTTGGCCAAATAACGTGGCTCTGGATGCGAGGTTCATAATCCGCACCCGGTCGCCGATGGCACCACGTTCCAAAGCGCGTCCTTCGGTGACGATGCTAAGCCCATTGCCCAGAAACCGAACACGGACCAGTTGGTTCCGTGTGATAACAGCCGGTGGCCCAACATCATCGAGCAAGATCGGCCGCCCCGGATAGAGCACAACGCGCGCTTCTTGCCCGACGACATCCGCAATGCGCCCGTACCCATGGGCCTTGCTACTAGCAACTAGCGTCACATCAGTTTCCGTGATGACTGCATTGGCCCGGATCGTGCGCGCAGGAACGACGGTGTCAGCAATTGCAGGGAAGGCAAGTATGATAAAAAGCAACCGTAACAACATCAGCGGACCTGCGTCGTTGCGCCCATCATCTGATCCGCTGCAGAAATCACTTTGGCGTTCATTTCATATCCACGCTGCGCCTCGATCAGTTCAGTAATTTCGCGCACAGCATCAACTGAACTGTCTTCAAGATATCCTTGACGCAATGTACCCAAGCCATCTTGACCGGGGGTAGAAACCAGCGCAGGGCCTGATGCCTCAGTTTCGGCAAACAAATTGCTTCCAAGCGCTTCTAACCCCTTTGAGTTTGTAAAGCCCGACAGCGAGAACTGTCCCAATAACTGCCCTTCAGCGCTGTCTTCAAAATATGCATAAACTTCACCTTCGCCGTTAATAGACAGGTTTCGGGCGTCTGCCGGTATTACGATCTCTGGAGCAACAGGATAGCCATCTGAGGTCACAATCAAACCTTCGCCTGTGCGCTTTAAGCCACCGTCACGTGTATATCCTGTTTGACCCGAAGGGAGTGTAATCTCCAGATACCCTTGGCCGTCAATTGCAATATCCAGATCGCCGCCTGTTGCTGATAGCGATCCTTGCGCAAGATGCACAGAAACAGCCGCCGGACGCACACCCAACCCCAGTTGGACACCCGTCGGCAACACAGTTCCATCAGATGCATTAACCGTACCAGCGCGAGACATCTGTTGATAATGGAGATCAGCAAATTCAGCACGCCGGGCATTGTATCCAGTCGTGGACATGTTCGCCAGGTTGTTTGAAATCGTTTCGACCCGCATCTGTTGTGCAGACATTCCCGTGGCCGCAATTTTCAAAGCACGCATGTACTGACTCCTTTTTGAGGTTTAACCATTATGTATTCAGCGCTTTGAGTGCGGCACGGACCCGTTCATCTTCACTTTCAAGGAAGCTTTGGCCTAACTCATAGGCACGCTGAACTTCGATCATCCGGGCAAGCTGACTGACTGAGTTTACATTCGAGTTTTCAACAAAGCCTTGTAATACACGCGCATTTTCAGAGGGCTCATATCCAGCATCCGTGCGAAACATTACACCGTCTTCACGGACCATGTCAGATACATCTATTGGCCGCACCAGACCTACCTGGCCCAAGGGTGCACCATCTGCGCTTAATGTACCGTCACCAGATACAGCGATATTCGCACCAGGAGGCACGAAGATGGGTGCGCCACCCGCATCCAAAACGCGAAAGCCATCGTAGGTTACCAAGTCGCCCTCAGCGCTGGGTGAAAATGCGCCTGCACGGGTTAGCCGTTCACCTGAAGGTGTCTGAATAAGGAAATATCCATCACCCTCAATGGCGAAATCGAATGTGCCACCGGTCTGGGTCAATGCACCCTGTTCAAATGATGTATTGCGCACATTTCCCTGACCCATTGACAAAGAAGCGCCACGGTCGACAGGCTTGACGTATTCTGAGAAAATCAATCCTT
Organism: uncultured Sulfitobacter sp.; assembly: GCA_938003685.1. Lineage (GTDB taxonomy): Bacteria > Pseudomonadota > Alphaproteobacteria > Rhodobacterales > Rhodobacteraceae > Sulfitobacter. The sequence continues at coordinate 39,295 of CALKXT010000160.1, forward strand.
CAGCACGAAAACCTGTTGTCGCAGAGTTTGCAATATTATTGGCAACGATTTGCATTTCTCGGGCCAGCCCAGATTGCCTAGATAAGGTCGTATAACCTGCATTTTCCATTTTAACCTCCGATGATCAGGGGAATGATGCGCTCGTGAAAGAACGACACTAAAGTTTGTGTCATGAAGTTCATTGAGAACCAAAAAACTGCACCAATTGCCGCCAATTTTGGAACAAATGTTAAGGTCATTTCCTGAATTGAGGTCAGAGCTTGAACCAAGCCGATTGAAACACCTGCCAATAAAGCAACAGTCAAGATAGGGATGGAAATCACCAAGGCGACCCAAAGACCTTGCCGAAGGGTGTCAAAGAAAATGATCTCAGTCATCATCAAACAGGCATCCGCAAAATTTCTTGGTAAGCCTCAACAACTTTGTTACGCACAGTCACTGCCGTTTCTACGACCAGTTCTGTCTGTGCCAACGCAGTGACCAACGAGTGAGGGTCGGCATCACCAATCATTGCTGCTTTTGCGGTATCTTCGCCTTGCGCTAAAATCGTTGCAAAATCTTGAGCAATACCTTTTGCAGCAGCCATCGCCCCTTCGCTAGGTTCGGTCGCAGGTTTCGCAGCAGCATATTTTTGAATTGCCGAAAGGCCTTTGATATCCATTCTGGATTTCCTTTGTAACTATAAGATTTTAGGTGGTTTTACCTACGCAGTAGGTCCATCAACCCAGAGGACATTTTCCGAGTTTGCTCAAACATTTTGAGGTTCGCCTCATAACTGCGCTGCGCTTCGCGCGCATCGGCAAGTTCGATCATCAAATCTACATTTGTACCGTTGTAATGACCACTTTGATCAGCCAATGGGTGTTCCGGATCATAGATTTTTTCCAAATCAGTATTGTCCAACCGCACCCGCCCTGGAGTGACTTCAGCAACGCCATTTCCGGATGCAAACGCAGTCTCAAACGATATCGTTTTACGCCGATACCCCGGCGTATCTGCGTTTGAAATATTTTCGGATAGATGGCGCAATCGCGTGGCTTGCGCGCGGAGACCGCTTGACGAAACGCTAAGTGCTTTTGAGAATTCGCTCATGTTCTATTCTTTCAACCGCGGATCGTGCTGCGCAAAATGTTCAGCGCTGATTTATAGATTGCCAAAGCGCGATCATGTTGCCGTTTCGCGGCAACCGATTTTAACATCTCTGTTTCCAAAGATACTTGATTTCCGTTTGGCGTCGCATCGTCTTTTGCCTTAAAAGCCGCTGCGAGAGCACCGCCAGCTTTTGAACCATGTAAATGCTGCGTACGCGACGCGCGCTGCATCCCTGCACCATCCGTAGGGCGATATGTTTCTTTAAAACTTGGCAGATCACGCGCCACATAATCTGGCGTATCTGCGTTCGCCACATTTTGTGCGACAATGGCCTGTTTTTGACCAGCGTGCTTTGCCATGGCGGTAGATATCTTGAAGATATCAAGGTTTTCAAACATCCGGGCTTCTCCCTCATGCGATTTCAACCAAGGCTTAACCCTGATTCCTTTAGAAAGGGTTTGCAGGCATCAAAGGAATGACATGACTCTTTCATCACAGCTCTCAGGATTAACCGCACAGATCGACACCCTCACAGCAGTGAAGGCAGTTGGACGGGTCGTCGGCGTGAAAGCGGGGGTGGTGCACATTTCGGGGCTCACCAGACAAGCGCGTATCGGTGATTGGATCAGGATCCACCGCGCGACTACCGGCCCATTATCTGGCGAGGTTGTCCAATTACAAAATGACTTATTGATCGCTTTGCCGGACGCAGCGCCAGATGGCATCGCACTCGGTGACCGCGTCGTACTATTGAACGCAGGACATATTGCACCCTCAGATAGTTGGATTGGTCGCGTTTTAGACCCATCAGGTAACCCATTGGACGGCAAACCCATTTTGCGAGGAGCAACTTCACGCCCATTGCGTGCGCCGCCACCACCAGCAGGTACGCGCCGCCGCCTTGGTCCAAGGTTAGACACTGGAATGGCCGTTACCAATACAATGTTGCCAATTGTACGTGGCCAACGCATTGGCTTGTTTGCAGGATCTGGTGTCGGCAAAAGCAGCTTGTTGGGACATCTAGCAAAACATATGGAAGCAGATGTTGTTGTGATCGCAATGATTGGTGAACGTGGACGGGAACTGCGTCACTTCGTCGAGGAAGTGATGGGTAAAGAAGGGTTGAAACGCACTGTTGTTGTCGCAGCGACATCAGATCAATCGCCTTTGCAACGGCGACGATGTGCTTGGAGCGCGATGACTGTTGCTGAGTACTTTCGTGATCAAGGGAAATCAGTTTTATTTCTAGCAGATTCGATTACACGCTTTGCAGAGGCTCATCGCGAAGTGGCGGTAGCCTCTGGTGAGGCACCCGTTTTGAGGGGGCATCCGCCATCAACGTCGCATCTGATTATGTCACTTTGTGAACGTGCAGGGACAGGAGAAGCAGAACAAGGCGACATCACTGCACTCTTCAGCGTATTGGTCGCTGGTTCGGATATGGACGAACCCATTGCTGACATCTTACGTGGCGTATTGGACGGGCATATTGTGTTGGATCGTGCGATTGCTGAACGCGGCCGATATCCTGCTATTGATGTGCTTAAATCAGTATCACGCAGCCTACCTGCCGCTGCAAATGACGCGGAAAACATGTTGCTGACACAGGCTCGCAAAATGATGGGCAACTATGATCGCAATTCGATGATGATCAAAGCGGGCCTTTACACCCAAGGCAGCGATCCTGAATTAGATCAAGCAATTTCAATATGGCCCGAACTTGATGCATTTTTGGCCAAAGTTGAAACTCAAGATTGTGCACATAGCTTTCAACAGTTGGAACTCATTCTACGCCGAGCCAAAAGCACTGTTCAGCATACACAACGCGCCAATAGAATTGTTCTTGATGCCCATTAATTTTAAGATTGTAGTAAAGTCAGTGCAATGGACCCCGAAGAAAATCCTTTTCCAAAACTATCTATTTGGTCTCTTAAAATGAACTTAGTGATGACGTTCTGTCGCGCTTCATCATCCAAAAATTGATCAAACTTGTCAGACCCGAACACAGATACAGCGCGGTCTTTAAACACCTGAAGCTGTTGATCAATATCGATCTGACCAATAGACGACGGAAGGTTGAGTGCCTTTTCGAATAACTGTCGCAACGGTGGATCACCAAGAACAGTGAACCACTTAGTATCAGTGGAGCTTTCCAATTCTGCGACTTGTCCCAGTTCTCTTTGCGCATAAAGCGCAACACGCATTGAATCCCTTTGCTCACCAGCCGCCACCTCAAAACTGTTAGCCTGAAACCGTTCTACAATAGCTGTTACAAAATCAGTTTCACCAACTTTCAAAAATTCTGATGGTCCAAACCCAAATGCCTCTGACATCTCGCGGTAACGGGCATCTGAAAACCGGTTCGCAAGGGAATCCTCGCTCGTTGTCCCTTCTTCCAAAATCTTTTGAATAAAGTAGCGATTGTTTATATCGTCTTGCAAGCCAAAAGCACCCAGTGCAACGCCAAGCAAACGTCGATCGGATACCAAATCTTTTGCTGAAATTACCTCGCCCACCTTGTCTTTGAAGTAGTCCGTGTCTCTTTGTAAAGTAACAGATTGAGAAAATGCCTCGAATTGGCTGTCATAAGTTTCCTGTAGGAACCGCCAACCACCAAGGCCTGATGAGGGAATAATCGGTTGAAACATCAATTTGGCCTCAGTGCCATCAACCTATCTTCGCGGGGTAACAATACGCGCAGGGATTTTAGTGTGCGGTAGTGCTGTCCGTCGATCACTCCTTGGCTGGCTTCAGCCAATACCAAACGACTATCAGAATCGGTAAATACTTGGCTCAATTCCTCAATCTGTCGCAACAGCCCATGTTTTACGTCGGCTGGCTTGCTATCGCCCGACAAGACCAGTTGCACAGCAAAACAGACGCGACGCACAGGAGTCTTGGCATCTTCAGGATGAATCGCATCACGTAGACGTAGGATATTTGCATCCGGTGTCATAATTGCCAGCCGACTGCGTCGATCTCCATTCTCAATTACGGCCCCATTGATTAGAACACGCTCTTTGGGGCTTAACTTTAAGACCAATCCGCTCATCGCTCATATGATCCTATTTTAAACCGCGTAAAATTGCAGTGTTAACTTCCAAAAGGGGGGCGGCTGATACCTTTTCACGAATAACTTTACTAGAGTGATGATTGGTAAACTCTGCCAAATAAAAGATACGTGCACGTAGATCTCTTGGTAATAGGTTCTCTGAACTAGCGCTATCTATCGCAAAAATGCGCCAAAGCTCTCGGTTCTCATGCAGCGCATGGATGAGTTTCACGCGATCCCCTTTTTCGATAGCGATCTTAAGTCTAGAAGTAATACGTGCAATTACATCGTATTCAATGCTGCGCTCTGACCGCGTTGGAGCAGATGTCGGCGCATAGGCGCGCTGAGCCATGGTAGATGTGTTCACGTCAATCCCTTACATATTTGCTACAATTGCTAGGTCTTAAGGGGTGCATTTTGCACCCCTTAACTTAGGCTTAACGGAACAACGAGAGGATTGTTTGTGGTGCCTGGTTCGCAATCGATAGCGCCTGCACGCCCAACTGCTGTTGTGTCTGCAGCGCTTGCAAACGTGCAGAAGCGGCCTCCATATCCGCATCAACAAGAGCGCCGATGCCCGATTTCAATGAATCGCCCAGCTTACCAACAAATTCATTTTGACCAGAGACCCGGCTTGCAGCGGCACCAATGGTTGATGCACCAGTAATTGCTGTTGTCAGCATAGTTTGAATCTCATCGAAGGCGTCAGATGCCGTGGCCGCCGACGTGATCGCAGTCATACCACCGGTATCAATACCTGCTTCGAAATCGAGGTTGGCCACATCAATCGTAGCAATGGTGGCCGGTGCAACACCGACACGGTTTACAGAGGACACCACACTAAGGCCAGCGCCAGCCGTCGATAGCAAATTCACACCATTAAATTGTGATGCGGCGATCGTCTCATTGATTTGCGCGACTTTTTGCAACATGTCCGCTTGAATTTTTGTGAAATCAGCAGTTTCACTGCCACCAGAAACAGCAAGGGCTTCCATTTCTTTTAGTGTCTCAACGATGGATTCAGCGCCCGCTGTCGCTACGCCAAGTGTGGCTTCACCAACGCTAAGTGACTTTGAAACTGCGTCAAAGCCAGCAACATCAGATTCCATAACTTTGGAAATAGCCCAAATAGCTGAGTTATCTTTCGCAGATCCAATTTCTTTACCTGTTGAAATTTGGTTCTGGGTATCAGTCAAGCTTGCATTGACAGATTTAAGAGTTTGCAATGCTACCATTGCGCCGTTGTTTGTAAGAATGCTCGACATAAGCACGTTCCTTCAGTCATTGACGCTTTGCGTCCGTTGTTGTCATACCCTCAAGAGGATTAGACGAAATGTCGTTCTGACCTGTGCAATCGCTTATGTTTAACCGCGATGCGCCACCCGACCTCGGATGCATCACCACCATGCCTCTCTTTTCCTTAACGCCCTCTAAATACCGTTCAATTCGTTAGCTGGCTTTTTATTCAAAAGGTCATGCACGTTTTTCAACGGTGTGATCAGCATCAACATCAATGTTTCGTTTCTTGCCATCTGAACCATAGGTTTCCAACGACCCACGTAAGCGCCGCAATTCGGCCAACCGTTGAGCCACACTTCGAATACCCTCCATTGCACCATCCAACAAAAGTTGATTGCGTCGCACTTTTTTGTCCAAGGTTTCCAAAGTCGACAAATCAGTATGAATCGCCTCATTTAGAGCATCAATCAGGGTTTCCTTACGTGGCAGCATACTTGTCAACTTTTCCAAATCACCTTTAAGCAGTGCATCACGCTCTGCTTCGAGTAGATCATCCAGCGCATCAAAGTTCATTTTTACTGCTTCATCAGACATTTTCACGCTCCTTCAAAGTTTCATAGATCGATTCGCTCAGTCCAATGCCACCAGCCTTGACCATTTGCATCGCTTGCTCCTGAACCAAAAATGATGCGAATTGATCCTCGCCTGCCCCACCGCCAAAGCTCTTACTTGTTTGGCCAAGGCCCGCTGCTTTCAACATTTCTGCCAAAAAAGTAGCCTCAAGTTTTTGTGCCGCTTCCATAAGCGCTTTGTCTTTTGCGGGTGGTGGTGCGGCCGTACTTAGGGGAAGGATCATCATCTTCGATTCCTTAAATTGCTTCCTATTTTTATGATCTTGCGCTGAAATCAGTAAACAACCGGTAAGGATGTAAGCGCATAGTGCCCAAATCTGAGAAGAACTCCCGGAGGTCAGCTATGCATCCTATATCAACGCAATCAACGCACCAAAGTGCGTTATCAAACAACCAGCCAACCGATGCAAAAGGCCAATGGCACATGCTTCCACGCTTTAATCGAGACGCTGAAAGCAATCACAAATTCATCGACAGTTTTCAACATTTCTTTGATCTCAATGTGATAGATACGCCTCATATAGAGCCGGATATTCCTGCTATACCTGACACCGAATCTAAAGATTCTATTGCGGTTCGAACTGATTCAGATGAGCATCCTAATCTCAAAATACCAACGAGCGATTCCGCTGAAGATTTCAAAATAAATGTGGCTGAAGTTAACGCCGTTGCTCGAACACAACTCCCGATGTTATTCAGGAATCAAACCCCATTAACCGATCAAAATCGGAGCCTCTTGTTGGGGCATGGCAAGGAAATTTCACTCAACCAGTCGCAGATTATTGGACCAGAAAACACGAACCAAACACTCTCTTTAGTTAGTGGTGTCAAATTCACAAGTCAGAGTTCCCAGACTAAGACTCCCACTCATGAATTGGTGCGTCAAGCTACTTCACAGTTTACAAGTACCCAAGTTTCTAAAGAAATGGCTGCTTCTCAGCGAGCAGTGCAAAGTGCTGCGGAATTGATGATGGCATTACCTGTTGATGCTCGCCAAGCGCCCACTGATAAAGCGGAAAATCTTTTAGAAATTGACACACGCCGACCAACTAAACACGTCTTAGAAGACCTGAAAAAGCCCCTTGATGAAGTTAAGTTGGCCATTCCATTAAATAAAGCCAATAAAAATATCTCCCCCGAACCGAGCAGTCAAATGGTGCCATCGGTACAAAAACCTTCCTATCAGCCTATGCCTCAAACCCAGTCGACACTCCCGGCGACCGCGCACATGCCAGTGGTAATTAATACCGCAGGAATAGCTATTCACTCTGGTGACAGTCCAGAATCTTTCTTGTCCAAAGGTATGCAAAACGATCCGATGCATTTTGTAAAAAGCGACGTTCAGCAAACATTGACACCGATGCAACCCTTCTCAAAAATGGCGCATGTTCCTCAGTTGGCCACTGGTATGACACCAATCATTCAGCCTCAAATTCAACCAAACATAAGTATTTCTGATTTATTAGATACTGTACCGACACCATTCAGTGAGACTATACCGCTTGCTCAACTTCAACATACTCTTGGTGCTGGGCGCGCAGATTTGCCAATCCACATGACACGGCAACTGGCAGAAGTGGTGCAGCACATGCCATCACGACCTGTCGAGATCACGCTTAGTCCTGAAGAATTGGGCCGTGTTCGCCTGTCTGTGTCGACATCAGAGACCGGAGTCGTTGTGAATGTCTTGGCAGAACGGCCAGAGACATTGGACCTGTTACGCCGGCATGTTGATCAGTTATCCCAAGAGTTTCAGCACCTTGGGTACAAAGATATTGCCTTTTCTTTTGCTGGGGCTGAAACCGATGCGGACAATGATGGCGAGAGCCCTGGGTCTGAAGAACAAAAAGATTCCCCAGCGGGTGAAATAGATCGAGCTGATGCAACAGCAACGCAGATACATCTATCGGCCGGGGCCGCTGCCGGCCTCGATCTCAGATTATAAGGAAAAGAAAATGGAAATTTCCCCCAACTCAATGGCATCAGCCACCTCCGCAGGATCAGCGACGGCCAACAACCCCGTATTGGCGTCAGATTTCGAGACTTTCTTGAAGATGTTAACCGCACAAGCCAAGTATCAGGACCCGCTCGAACCCATTGATTCATCGGAATACGCCGCACAGTTGGCGCAATTTTCGATGGTAGAGCAACAGGTTTTATCGAACGATCTTTTGGGCGCATTAACTGCACAGTTGGGTTCGGGCAACATGGCGCAAATGGCCAATTGGATTGGGATGGAGGCGCGCACAACTGCCCCTGTACAGTTTGATGGCAGCCCCGTCACAATCACCCCCAATCCAGCAGCCGTTTCAGACGAGGTTTTCCTTGTTGTTTATGACAGCGACGGGCAGGAAGTGCAGCGCACATCAATCCCAGTTTCAGCTGACCCAATCGAGTGGGCGGGCGTTTCAGATGATGGAACACCGTTTGATGCAGGGCTTTACAGTTTTGAGGTGGAGAGCCGCGCCAATGGCGAGCTTTTGTTAGCAGACCCAGCAGAGACCTACGCACGCATCACAGAGGCCCGAACGCAGGGCGGCGAAACACTGTTGATCCTTGAAGGTGGGTCTGCAGTGTTGGCAAGCAGTGTCAGTGGGTTGCGTGAAGCAGCCTAAACGCCAAATCCTTCGCGACCTATGGAAACATAAGACGTGAACCCCGCACGCTTAGCATCTTTGGTTGTGTAAATATTGCGCAAATCGGCCATCGCGGGTGTCGTCATCCGCTTAGCTAAACGCTTGAGGTCGAGCGCGCGAAATTCGTTCCACTCTGTCAAGATGACAATGGCTTCGGCATTCTGTGCCGCCTTATAGGCATCTTCCGACCAATTCACGCCGGGCAGGAGTTCCTCGCCCTCGCGCTGGCCTTGCGGGTCAACCACGCGGACTTTCGCCCCACCCCCGACCAGCGCCGGAATGATGGTAAGCGACGGCGCATCGCGCATATCATCCGTGTTGGGTTTGAAAGTGACGCCAAGAACCGCAACAATCTTGCCATTCACGTTGCCGCCACAAATATCGACAACCTTGTCGATCATGCGACGTTTAACTTCGTCGTTCACCTTGATAACAGTCTCTGTCAACTGCATTGGCATACCATGATCTTGACCAATACGTGCCAGTGCTTTGGTGTCTTTTGGAAAACAACTACCGCCATAGCCCGGCCCAGCGTGTAGAAATTTTGAGCCAATCCGGCCATCCATGCCCATACCTTTGGACACCATTTTGACATCTGCGCCGACCCGCTCACAGAGCGCGGCGATCTCGTTTATGAATGTAATTTTAGTCGCCAAAAATGCGTTGGCTGCGTATTTAATCATTTCTGCACTTTCCAGATCAGTCACCATAATCGGAAAGTCGCGCAAATACAGCGGACGATAAATATCGTTCAATACTTCAGCGGCACGATCATTTTGCACACCAACGACCACACGATCTGGATGCATAAAGTCATCAATCGCCGCCCCTTCACGCAGGAATTCCGGGTTAGAGGCAACGTCATATTCTGCCTTGGGGTTCGCCTTGTGGATCGTCTGTTTAACTTGGCGGTTTGTCCCCACTGGAACGGTCGATTTAGTGACGATAACAGCATAGCCAGTGAGGGCATGCGCAATCTCTTCTGCGGCGGCCATCACATAGGTAAGATCAGCGTGTCCATCACCACGTCGTGTTGGTGTGCCTACTGCGATAAACACCGCATCGGCCCCATCTACGGCTTTTGCCAGATCTCCAGAAAACGACAGTCGACCCGCCGCGACATTCTTGGCCATAAGTTCTTCGAGGCCCGGCTCATAAATTGGCACAATACCTTGTTCTAGTTGCGATACTTTCTCAGGGTCTTTATCCACACAGATCACGTCATGGCCAAAATCCGAGAAACACACACCAGACACCAGCCCGACATAGCCGGTCCCAATCATCGCAATTTTCATCTGCTCACCCTTTACGCTTTTTGCCTACTCGGATGCGGCAACTGTCACGTTCTGTCAACTGCTCCGTTTATGTTTCAGCGATCAGAAAGCGCAAAGCCCGCATAAGCAAAGGGCATGATTGCGCGACGAAAGCGACCTAGCTCAAAGCGGGCAAGCGGGCGTTTCACCACATCGGGGTAAATCCGTGTTGGCGTTTTACCTTGGACCAAATCCGCAAGCAACGCACCAGAGTAGCTCGCCATTGCAACGCCGTTCCCATGATAACAAAGGCTAGTGAACATCCCCGGCTCGCCCGGTACTTTGCCAACGAATGGCATTCTATTGCGGGCGATACAGACCATTCCTGACCACGAATGAGGTGTCTCAACGCCTCGCCACGCTGGGAACATTGCATCAAAATCTGCGCGGGCGCGTTTGATTGCGCGAGCTTCTGACCCTGCATTTGCCATCAATCCGCCGCGCACACCAAACAGCATACGATTGTCTGGCATCAGGCGGAAATAATGCAGTAGGTGACGTGTATCATATGACGCCTGCGCGCTGGTCCAGCCTTGTGCATCCAATTCTTTTTGGGCCAAGGGTCGTGTCACAATAATACTGGATTGCGTCGGCATATAGCGCGCGGCCAACCATTTTGGCAGGTCTTCAGATGAGTAGCCGTTCGTTGCGATGATCACATTTTCGGCTGTCACAGTTCCGCCGGGTATTTTGATTTCAAACACACCCTTTTTTCGAACAACCTCAGAGGCAGGCGTTTCCTGCAAAATCTGTGCTCCTGCGTTTTCTGCAGCCTTCGCTAAACCCGTAATGTATTTGCGCGGGTTTAGGCCAAAACCGATAGGCACCGTCAAAGCGCCATGGAAGCCGCCATTCATGCCTGCGCCAACTAGGTCAGTTTTTTCAGTCAATCGCGCGTCTACGCCATAGCTTTCGGCATAATAATCGACCTGCGCACGCATGTCCTCCATGTCTTTTGGGCGATGCGCCAATTGGGTTTCGCCATTTGAATGACGGTCAACATCAATGTTGAATCGCGTGGTTAGGTCCTCGACCAACTCCACCGCAGCATGCTCTGCTTGTCGCCATTCGTTGCGTGCGTCACGCCCAAATTGCGTATCCAACGCGGCGTTTTCCAACATGCCGCCCCCAAGGCAGCAAAACCCACCATTGCGACCCGAAGCCCCCCACCCGACATAGCGGCTTTCTAGAACAGTGGCCGCAACACCTGCCTCTGCGAGGTGTAAGGCGGCCGATATTCCTGTGAATCCACCACCAATGATCGCAACATCACATCGATGATCGCCACGAAGTGCGGAGCGATCAACGGTTGAGCAAGTTTCGTCCCACCAGCATCCTGCACGCGGTGCGTCGCCATACGCAAAGTCTGGATAAATGCGTTTCATTCAGCAGTACGTTCAGCCGCCTGTGCATCCTTTTGCGCGCGCAATGAATTGCGTTTGCTGACCAGTGATGCGCTGATCACACCCACCGTCACGATTGCAATCATAATGGTCGAAAGCGCATTAATCTCTGGGGATACCCCCAGCCGCACAGCGCTGAAAATCTTAATCGGCAATGTGGTTGCAGATGGCCCAGACGTGAACGACGCGATTACCAGATCATCAAGGCTAAGCGTGAAGGCAAGGAGCCAACCAGAGATCACAGCGGGGGCAATGATAGGAAGTGTTACAAGACGAAATGCCTCCCATGGGGATGACCCTAGATCAAGGGCGGCTTCTTCTAGTGATCTGTCAAATGACACCAACCTAGAGGAAACTACGACCGAAACATAACACATTGAAAATGTCGTGTGCGCCAAGACAATTGTTATAACACCACGATCCAACCCTAGGCCAATAAACAACAACAATAGAGACAAACCAGTGATAACTTCGGGCATCACCAGCGGGGCGTAAATCATACCTGAAAACAAGGTGCGGCCCATGAACCTGCCACCGCGCACCAGCACATAGGCGGCCATTGTGCCAAGGATCGTCGCAAATGTGGATGAGATGACCGCGACCTTGATCGTGACCCAAGCCGCGTTCATAAACGCCTCGTTCTGGAACAAGGTCCCGTACCATTTGGTAGAGAAACCTGACCAAACCGTGACCAGTTTACCGGCATTAAAGCTATAGACGATCAGGATGATCATCGGGATATATAGGAACGCAAACCCAAGCGTGAGCGAGGTGACGTTAAACCAGCTGAGCCGCTTCATTGTTCCGCCTCCGCTTGTTTTTGTTGGTTCCGTTGGAACAGCACAATCGGGATGATCAAGATCAACAGTAGGATCACGGCAACCGCACTCGCCACAGGCCAATCGCGGTTGTTAAAGAACTCTTCCCAAAGAACCTTACCAATCATCAATGTGCCAGAACCGCCAAGAAGCGATGGGATCACAAATTCGCCCAGCGCCGGAATGAAGACAAGGAAGCAGCCAGCGATGATACCATTTTTCGACAGCGGGATCGTAACCAACCAGAATGCTTGTGTGCGCGAACATCCAAGGTCTTCTGCCGCTTCATTTAGGGACTCGTCCAAACGCTCCAAGGCTGCGTAGATCGGTAAGATCATAAAAGGCAGATAGGTGTAAACGATGCCAATATATACGGCAGTATTGGTGTTCAGAATTTTTAACGGTTCGCTGATAACACCCATGCCAATCAGAAGCTGGTTCAACAACCCTTCGGTACTTAAGATGCCCATCCATGCGTAAACCCGGATCAAGAAACTAGTCCAGAATGGCAGGATCACCAGCATCATCAACGTGGGGCGCCATTCTTCAGGGGCTTTGGCCATGCCGTATGCAATTGGATACCCAACAAGCAGCGTACAAAAAGTCGAAATCAGCGCAATGCGAAGCGAACTAAGGTAGGCTTTCCAATAAAGATCATCAGAAGCGATAAAGGCAAAGTTCTCAAAATCCAATTCCGCCAGAAGCGCACCAAGCCCGTCTTTCAGGTTCGGCGTATATGGCGGGATGGCAACCGCCGCATCTGACAATGAAATTTTGAAAACGATGAGGAACGGCACCAGAAACAAGACCAGCAGCCAAGCATAAGGAACCGCAATTAGGGTAAAACGACGCATCATTGGTCCAACAACACGCCGGCGGTCGCGCTCCATGAAATCCAGACAGGGTCTTCCCATGTGATGTCACGTCGTGCGATGCGGCGCGTGTTCGCGGTCTGCGCTTTGATGATCTGACCACCCGGCAGTTGCACGTGATAGGTGCTAAGGTTGCCAAGATAAGCGATATCCAAGACCTTGCCCTGCATCGCATTGGATGCATCCTTGGGCTTGTCTGTTGTGATTGTGATTTTTTCAGGCCTAATCGCTAGATGTGCTTTTTGACCTTCACTAAAAGGCCGCTCTGAGGCGGCCAAAATAGGCGCTTCACCAGCGGCCCAATCCAGATGATATTCGTCTTTACCTGCGGGTTTTGCGGTTGCGTCGATAATGTTCACTTCACCGATGAAATCCGCAACATAAACCGAGTTGGGGTATTCATAGATCGCGGCTGGCGTGGACACCTGGATGATGCGACCTTCGTCCATCACAGCCACGCGGGATGCGACTGTCATTGCTTCCTCTTGGTCGTGGGTAACGATCACAAATGTTGTACCGGTGGTTTCTTGAATATCCATCAATTCAAACTGGGTATCTTGGCGCAACTTCTTATCAAGCGCACCCAGTGGTTCATCCAGCAACAACAATTTTGGTGCCTTGGCCAAGGATCGCGCCAAAGCGACTCGTTGCCTTTGACCACCGGAAATCTGATGCGGTTTGCGCTGTGCAAACTTTTCCAATCGCGTGAGTTTGAGCATCTCATCAACGCGAGCAGCAATCTGGTCTTTACTTTGCTTATCTCTTTTCAAACCAAAGGCGATGTTTTCCCAAATGCTTAGGTGCGGAAACAACGCATAGGACTGAAACATCATATTCACAGCACGTTTGTTGGGCGGCACATCCGCGATGTCCTGCCCAGCCAATTTCATCGTACCGCTGGTTGGGTTTTCAAACCCGGCCAGCATCCGCATCATGGTGGTCTTGCCACAGCCAGACGGCCCAAGCAGCGCAAAGAATTCCTGCGCGTAGATGTCCAGCGTCAGATCGTCGATTGCAACGAATTCACCAAACTTTTTGGTTACGTTCTGGAACTGAATCAACGGTTCTTTGTCAGGGTCATCCCACGGTGCGAAAACGGTTTGGCTCACGTTGTGCATCTTTCTTTATTCAGGTCTGCTTAGCAAAGAGAAGGGCGGGACCATAACAGCCCCGCCCCATTTATTGTTTATCAGGTGCCTGATTTAATCTTGGTCCAAAGGCGCGTCACGGTACGCTGAACTTTGGGGCCATATGGAGACGTGGTATAGAGATTTTCCAGTGTCTCTGGCGTCGGGTAGATCGCCGGATCACCAATCACATCCTCTGCCAGAAATTCCTGCGAGGCCAAGTTTCCGTTTGCGTAATACACATAGTTCGACGCGGCGGCCATGTTCTGGGCATCCATAATGAAGTTCAAGAACTTGTGCGCGCCTTCTGGGTTTGGTGCGTCTACTGGGATCGCCATGTTGTCAAACCACATCAAGGCACCTTCGCTTGGCGCGTTGTATGCGATCTCAACACCATTATCTGCCTCTGCTGCGCGGTCACGGGCCTGCAAAACATCGCCGGACCAGCCAAAGGCCACACAGATGTCGCCGTTTGCCAGCGCATTGATATATTCAGAGCTATGGAACTTTTGAACGAACGGCGCGATTGCTGTCAGCGTTGGCTCAACTGTTGCGATAACGTCCGGGTCCTGGCTGTCTGGGTCTTCGCCAATGTATGCCAATGCCGCTGGGATCATTTCAGCTGGAGCATCAAGGAAGTGTACACCACACTCCGCAAGTTTCTCCATGTTTGCGGGGTTAAACACCAACTCCAAAGAACCGATCGGTGCATCATCACCCAAGATTTCTTTGACTTTGTTGACGTTCACGCCAAGGCCAGTTGTGCCCCACATGTAGTTTATCGCGTATTGGTTATCAGGGTCATACTTTGCGACGCGGGTGTTGATCACGTCCCACATGTTGCCGTTGTTTGTCAGCTTGGATTGATCCAGCTTTTGAAACGCACCGGCGCTAATCTGGCGCTGCAGGAATGTGCCTGATGGCACCACAACGTCATAGCCTGATCCGCCAGCCAGCATTTTCGTTTCCAACACTTCGTTGCTGTCAAATACGTCATAAACCAGATCGATGCCTGTTTCGGCTTCGAATTTCTCAAGCAGCGCTTCATCGATATAGTCAGACCAGTTATAAACGCGCACTTCTTCGGCCATGGCTGTTGATGCGATAAGGGCCGTTGCAGCAACGCTGCCCAAAATTCCGTATTTCATGTGTAACTCCCGTTAGACAGACAGGGTTGCTCCCCGCCTTTGGTTAATTTGATCAAGTTTTGCCTCTTACGGCAAGATGAATTATGCTCTCACGCACTGCACCGTGGTGCAAGGTATCGAAATTCGACCAAAAAGCAGGCGCTTGAAGATGAACGTGGAACTGACTGCACCCTCAAATCCATTCACCGCGGATGACACCGGCAAAGCACCGGTGCATCAACATGTATACGAACAACTCAGGTCGATGATCTTGTTTGGCGATCTCACACCCGGTCAAGCCGTAACTATCCAAGGCCTGACGACCGAATTAGGTGCAGGCATGACACCTGTGCGCGAAGCAATCCGACGATTAACCGCACAAGGGGCGCTGACCCATAAGGGCAACCGCCGCGTGACCGTGCCCATACTCACGGCAAAAAGCATTGAAGAACTGGGCTTTATGCGAAAATCTCTGGAAATTGAGCTTGCCCGACGCGCCGCAGAACGGATAACACCTACACAGGTTAAGCTGCTGCGCAAATACGATGACGATCTGAACAGGGCCATCACACAAGGTGACATTGGCGGATATCTCACTCACAACTATAGGTTTCATGCACTTATCTATGAGTGTGCAGATGCCACAATCATCTCAGAAACTGTTGATCGCTTGTGGCTCCGATTTGGGCCGTCTTTGCGTGTGGTCTGTGGGCGATTTGGCACCAATAACCTCCCAGACAAACACATGGATCTGCTAAATGCACTTTCTTTAGGTGATGCAGACGCTGCTGCTAGGGCGATGGAAGAAGATGTTGAACAGGGTATCCGTCAAGTGCGTGCAGCCTTACAGCCTGAATGATTCCGCAAGCGATTCGATTTGACTTCGCATAATTTGATCATATTCTTCGCAGATAACTTCCCGCTGCATTTAATGAGGTACGCGCCATGACCGCCATCACAAACCACCTGCCAACAGCCGAACTTCAGGCGTTGGACGCTGCACACCATATGCATCCATTTACGACCAATGATGAGCTGGCTGAAAAAGGCGCACGTATTATCACACGGGCCAAAGGCGTCTATCTCACCGATAGTGACGGAAACGAAATTTTGGATGCCATGGCGGGCCTCTGGTGCGTGAACCTTGGGTATGGTCGCGCTGAAATGGGCAAGATTGCTGAGCGTCAGATGAACGAACTGCCGTTCTACAATACATTTTTCATGACCAGCCACGTGCCTGCCATTGCTTTGTCCAAGGAGTTGGCAGATCTCGCACCCGGTGATTTGAATCACGTATTTTTTGCAGGTTCCGGCTCAGAGGCGAATGACACGAATATACGTATGGTCCGCACCTATTGGGCACAAAAGGGCCAGCCGGATAAAAGCCACATCATCAGCCGCAAGAATGCCTATCACGGTTCGTCCGTTGGTTCAGGCAGCTTAGGCGGTATGACTTATATGCATGAACAGGGCGGTTTGCCGATTCCAGGTATTCATCACATCGGTCAACCCGATTGGTGGTCAGAAGGTGGTGATCACACGCCCGAAGAATTCGGCCTTGCCCGCGCTCAAGAACTAGAAGCAAAAATCCTTGAACTGGGCGCAGACAAAGTTGCCGCCTTTATCGGGGAACCTGTGCAAGGCGCTGGCGGTGTCGTTATCCCGCCCAGCACCTATTGGCCTGAAATTCAGCGCATTTGTAAAAAATACGACGTATTGTTGATCGCAGATGAAGTTATCTGTGGCTTTGGGCGCACCGGAAATTGGTTTGGCTCAGAGACAATGGGTATCACACCCGATATTATGACAATCGCTAAGGGACTTAGTTCCGGTTATGCCCCCATTGGTGGCTCAATTGTTAGCGACAAGATCGCAGAGGTGATCGACGCCTGTGAGTTTAATCACGGCTATACCTATTCGGGCCACCCCGTGTGTGCCGCCGTTGCGCTGGAAAACCTACGTATCATGAAAGAGGAAAATATCCTTGATCATGTACGCAATGTTGCGGGCCCCGCCCTGAATGAAGCGCTGCAAAAGTTAGGAGATCACCCACTGGTTGGTGGGGTGAACATATCAGGCATGATGGCGTCCCTCCCCCTGACTCCACACAAAGAAAGCCGCGCTGCATTTGCATCTGACAAAGGCACCGTTGGCTTCATGTGTCGTGAGCATTGTTTTGCCAACAACCTCGTGATGCGCCACGTGGGAGACCGCATGATCATTTCCCCACCGCTGGTCATCACACCCGAGGAAATCACGATCTTTGCAAAACGTGCAGAGAAGGCTTTGGATGCGACTTATGCGGACTTAAAAAACAAAGACATGCTGAAAGCGGCCTCTTAAAATAACACGAGCGTTAGGGTACTAAAGCTGCGCCCTAACCCTCGCCTTTTTAGTCAAAGCGCCCTTAGACGTTCCAGCAATCGCAGTGATGGATAGCCATCAGGTACAATTCCTGT
The DNA here is from genome assembly GCA_938003685.1 of uncultured Sulfitobacter sp. GTDB lineage: Bacteria > Pseudomonadota > Alphaproteobacteria > Rhodobacterales > Rhodobacteraceae > Sulfitobacter. The sequence goes on from CALKXT010000160.1 coordinate 57,065, forward strand.
TGAAGCTTGGAACCTGCGCACAGCACTTACTGTTAACGGGCCCATCTTTGCATCAATTTTTTCCGTATCAAAACCCGCTGCGGTCAGGCGTTTTTGCAACTCGACCCGCTCATCATAGGTCAGTGCGCGATCCGCGACGGGCCATCCATGTCTGAACGGTTGTTTGCCTTTGATACGGTCGCTCAGGTGCCCAATACCGACGACATAGGCATCCGCAGTGTTATAGTTTTCAATCACTTCAAAATTTGAAAAGATTAGAAATGCTGCGCCTTCTGCGCCAGCGGGCAGCAACACAGAGGCCAATCCATAATCCCTGACCGACGTGCCATTCATATCGGTGACCCCTAGAACCGCCCAATCACTTGGCAATTTGGTCACCGAACGATCGGCACGCAAGTAATCAAATCCATCTGGAATACGGACTTCAACGCCCCATGGCTGATTTTGTTTCCACCCAAAGTGCTTGAGATATGCCGCGGTCGACGCAAGCGCATCCGTCGGATCATCACCCCAGATATCACGCTTACCATTACCATCGTGATCAACGGCAAGCTTGTTAAATGATGAAGGCATAAATTGCGTATGACCCATGGCCCCCGCCCAACTGCCCGTCATTTTGGCAGGTGTCGTGTCGCCACTTTGTAAAATCCGCAGCGCATTGATCAACTCGTCCTCAAAAAATTCGGCGCGGCGCGCGTCATAGGCAAGTGTCGCGAGGGAATTGATCACACTATCCCCACCTCGAAACGTGCCATATGCACTTTCCAAGCCCCAAATGGCCACGATGATTTCTTTATCGACGCCATATTGGGTTTCAATTTCAGTGAGCGTGTCGTCCCATTTCGCCAAGGCTTTGCGCCCGTTCTCAATCCGCAGATCAGATACGGCTGTATTCAGGTAGTCCCATATGGTCTTGGTGAATTCAGACTGGTTACGATCCCTCTGGATCACCTGTTCATCATAGGTGACGCGACTTAACGCTGCATCAAATACCTTGGCCGTTATGCCCAATTCTAACGCACGAGGCCGAAAATCTTTTATCCATGCCCTTAACCCCGCATCAGTGCCTTTTTGTGGGGGGCGTGTCAGCGCAGCGACTGTCCCAGTCACAGCAACCTCACCCCGTGCTAAGGGACGTAAAGATGCTTCGATGATTTCAGCCGGCACCATCTGTGGCAGACCAGTACTTAATAGCAAGATGCCCGTGAATAGCTGCCTCAACATGAATGTTCCGTTTCTTTTTCTATGCTCTGCCCAATCTTTAGTTGGGTTTTGCCCGGTACTAAAGCCTTCACTCGACCTGAGCGCGACCTTCCGCCATCGCTTCGATTTCGGCCCTTATTTTGGCCACATGATCGCGCAACATAGATACGCGTCTAGGCCGAAAGCTTTTTCCTGTGCGCGATAGGTCATCCATCCGATCCAACCGAAACACGCGATTATCGCACCGTAAATGGCACCACGCCATCAGCATATTTGTATCTTGCATGTAAACTATACCAAGCGGATCCACTTCGCGCTCCGATGATGCGCCTTTGGCATCCGTATACGAAAACCGCACCGTTTCCTCATCCCACGTCGCGGCCCGCAATTTAGCAACATCAATACGTGGTGGGTTCGGGCGTTTAAAACGACGTACATCTAATATTGCGTGCTGCAAACGATGGGCCTGACGTGGCGGGACACGCGCTGTCAGTTTCGCCAAGGCTGATTGCGCGGCACGTGCCAAAGCGGGGTCACCGATCACCGCAACATCCCGTAAGCCCAGCACTAAGGCCTCTAACTCATCGTTTTCAAAGCCCAGAGGCGGCAATGCTGCATCTTCAATCAGTGTGTAGCCAAAGCCAGCCTCGCCATCGATCACAGCACCAAGACCCCGCAACCCTTCAATATCGCGATAGATCGTTCGCAACGACACATCAAGTTCGTCGGCCAACTGCACTGCGCGCACGGGAGCAGGCATTCGACGAAGCGCGGTCATCATTTGGAATAAGCGATGTGTGCGATTCATGAAATATCTTTACTGCATACTGACAAAAATTGACAGTACTCACTGATAGGTCTTCCGTACACCCAACAGGAGAGCCCAATGATCACCCTTATCACCTATGCCCCCGCTTTTGGTCAAACAGCTGCCAGCCCCTTTTGTGTCAAGGCGATTTGGCTGCTCAACATGTCAGGTCTAGAATGGCAACGCGAAGACAGCATGGACCCCCGTCAGATGCCCAAACAAAAACTACCAGTCATTCGGCTGGGCAGTGACCTCATCCACGACAGCGACAATATTCGCGCATATTTGGAACAGCAGGGCGCAGATTTTGATGCTGATTTGAGCGATATGGAAAAAGCAACATCGCGCGCGTTTATCCGCATGGCTGAAGAGCACTTATATTTTCACTGTGTGTTGCAGCGCTGGGGCGAGGATACTATTTGGCCGATCGTTCGCGATCAGTACTTTAGTGCCATCCCAAAGATTCTACGGGGTCTTGTGACCAATAAAATCCGTAAAACCTGTTTGCAGGGCCTGTACAGCCAAGGATTGGGGCGCCTGACACCCGAAGAACGCTTGCAAAAAATTGAGCCCGATCTTCAAGCCATCACAACCCGCCTATGGCACGGCAAATTTCTGTTTGGAGATCTGCCCACCGCCGCAGATGCATCTATTGCACCCATGTTGGCAGGCATGCGCGCCACCCCAGGCAAAACATTGTTGAAAACACGGATCGCTGAGGATGAAATCCTTTGTCGCTATATAGACCGGGCTGAGGACGCAATGTCTGCACCCCGCACTAACGCCGCGTCCGTGTCACTTTGCGCTTGATCTTGTCCTTCTTGCGCTTGGCATTGCTGCCTTTGCGACGTGGACTGCGTCCTGCTGGGCTGCGGCTGCTTTGAGCAACTTTTTGATCTTCGATCTCTAGCAATTCCAACGCAATGCCGCCTGTAACAGGCACTGCTTCGGCCAGCCGCACAGTAACGCGCTGGCCGATACTGATGACCATACCCGTATCAGAACCAATCAGTGTTTGAGCATCAGCATCATGGTGGAAATACTCACGGCCCAATGATCGCATCGGCAGCAACCCATCCGCGCCCGTTTCGTCCAGCTTCACAAAGGCACCAAATCGCGCGATGCCGCTGATCCGCCCTTTAAATTCATTCCCCACACGCTCTGATAAAAAGGCCGCCAAATAGCGATCTGTCGTGTCACGCTCTGCCACCATGGATCGGCGTTCAGTGTCCGAAATATGAGCGCCTGTTTGTTCAAGCGTTTCAATTTCTTCTATCTTCAAACCGTCTTTGCCCCAGCCATGTGCGGTCACTAAAGCGCGATGCACAATAAGGTCCGCATACCGACGGATCGGTGAAGTGAAATGAGCATAAGATCTCAGAGCTAGGCCAAAGTGGCCGATATGTGCGGGGGCATAATAAGCTTGGGTCATTGAGCGCAGTGTTGAGATGTTGATCAGCTCTGCATCATCAGTCCCCGCCGCATCGTTCAACAACCTATTCAAGTGTGCCGTTTGCAGAACTTGACCCTTTGCCAAGTTAAAACCAGCTGCCTGCGCCGTCTCTCTCAGGCTTTCCAGCTTCGCTGGCGTAGGTTCTTCGTGCACGCGGAAAAGCAACGGTGTTTTCTTTTCCAGCAAGGTTTCGGCAGCAGCGACATTCGCCAAAACCATCAGTTCTTCAATCAGCTTATGAGCATCCAATCGATCTTTGAAGTTGACTGAACTGACCTTGCCGTCATCACTCAATTCGATACGCCGCTCTGGTAGATCAAGGTCGAGCGGCTGACGTAACGCACGCGCTTCTTTCAACGCTGCATATGCGTCGTAAAGTGGGCGCAAAACAGTCTCTAATAAGGGGCCAGTACGCTCATTCGGGTTGCCATCAATTGCATCCTGAACCTCTTCGTAATGCAAAGACGCTGGCGATTTCATCAGGCCACGGTGAAAACCATGAGACAACTTTTGTCCCTTGGCATCTAGTACCATACGCACCGCAATACAGGCGCGCGTAACCCCTTCGTGCAACGAGCACAGATCACCAGACAAACGATCCGGCAACATTGGAACCACACGATCAGGAAAATAGGTTGAGTTGCCCCGCTTGCGCGCCTCAATATCCAATGCAGAACCGGGCGTCACGTAGGCCGCAACATCGGCAATCGCTACCCAAACAATATGTCCACCGGGATTCTTGGGATCGTCATCTGCATGGGCATAACAAGCATCATCGTGATCGCGCGCGTCAGACGGATCAATCGTGATCAAAGGCAAATCTTGCAGGTCTTCACGCCCCTTAAGGCCCATCGGTATAGCCGCGTCTGCGTCAGCAATCACATCATCTGGGAAATGATCAGGAATACCGTGTTGGTGAATGGCAATTAACGAAACTGCCTTGGGTGCGGATGGATCACCCAAACGGTCAACAATCCGCGCGCGCGGCAGGCCCATTCGCCCCTTTGGTCCGGCTTGTTCCGCCTCAACCAATTCACCATCTTTGGCACCGTTGGTCGCATCGCTGCCCACAATCCATTCGCGATCCGCACCCTTGTCGATGGGGTGAATACGACCGCCCTCAGCGGACTTACGGAAAATTCCCATGACACGTTTAGGGTTGGTTCCAATCAGCCGGATCAATCGGCCCTCATATGCAAATGCCTCATCCTTAACCAAGGTCAGGCGCGCTAAAATACGGTCCCCCTCGCCCAGCGCAGGATCACCAGCACGTGGTATCACAAAAACAACAGGCTCATCTCTATCGCCCTGCCATTCCATCGGCCTCGCAAATAGATCGCCGTCTTTGTCTGCCCCGGTAATTTGCAAAACTGAAACAGGTGGCAAACGGTCAGGATCATTGTAACTACGCTTGCGCTTTTCCAGATGTCCTTCGGCCTCAAGTTCTTTCATCATACGCTTGAGGTCGATGCGCGCCGCACCTTTGATACCAAACGCCTTTGCGATGTCGCGCTTGGTGGTCAAGGTCGGGTTCTGTTCAATCCATTCAAGGATTTCGGGCTTTTTAGGTAATTTATTCATGGGCATCAGGTAGCACGCGCATGGGAGCGCGTCATGGCAAATCGGTAACTTCGTCAACGTCAGCCAAAGTTGCGACCTCAGCAATACGATAACTGGGCAATGTTGTTTTAGTATCCGCAAGTGCGTGGGCAGTAGACCACCGCACGCCCTTAAAAATATTCGGTGGCTGACGGCAGGGTTGTTTCAATCCGATCAGCCAATAGCCTCCGTCGGGTGCCGGGCCAAAAACGGCATCATGATTGCCCAACACGCGAAACGCTTCTCCAATATGGTGTCGCATAACGCCGGGAATGTCGGCACCTATGACACAAGCAGGACCAACTGAAACCCGCCCCATCATGCGTGCCATGCGGTCGCCCAAATCGCCACGCCCCTGTGGCCATCGTGGTAAACCTCTGGGCCAAAAGCGACTTTGCATTCCCTCGACATCAGGTGCAACCGCCAGCACAATCTGCCAACGCGGGTCTTGCAATCGGCGTAACAGGCGGCGCGTTTGGTGACGAAACCACCACGCCGATGCGGTCATTCCAATGTCGCGCCCCAGTCGCGTTTTCACCCTGCCCGGCCTTGGTTCTTTGACCATAATGATCAAAGTCTTTTTCACAGCGCACGGACCATATCACGATGATCAATGCCTGCGTCTTTGTAGACCGGACCTATCGCCGTAAACCCGAGGGTTTGATAGAACCCCATAGCATGTACCTGCGCACCTAATTTGGCGGTGTCCACTCCGCTCTGCGTTCTTGCCAAACCCAATGCAGCGTTGATCAGTGCCACACCAAGCCCAGTTCCTCGATGGGATTTCAATACGCACACACGTCCGATTTTGGCAATTTTATTTTGGATATAGACCCGAGCAGTCCCAACCGGAACTTCATCATCCGTTGCCAAGACATGCAGACATTGACCATCTAGGCCATCCAGTTCGTCCACCTCCGGTACATCTTGTTCATCCATGAAAACAATGCGCCGTATCGCAAAACACGCCTCAAGGTCATGTGTTTGTTCTACCACTACACTCACGCAAAATAGTCCTTTAGCACCCGCCCATAGATCGCCTTAAGTTGATGTATATGCTCAACCCGCACATGCTCATCAACTTGGTGCATAGACTGTCCGACCAAACCAAATTCCACCACAGGACAATGTGACTTTACAAATCGCGCATCAGACGTGCCACCCGTGGTCGACAGCGTTGGCGTGATTCCAGTTTCAGCTTTCACAGCATTCCCTACAAGATCAGACAAAACACCGGGGGGCGTGATAAAGCTTTCGCCGGATACTTTGACATCGACCTGGATCTGAACGCCATATTGATCCTGAATATCAGCCGCCCGTTGGTTGAGCCACTCAGTAAGGCTGGCACCCGAATGTAGTTCGTTGAAACGGATATTAACCGCAGCACAACATTCTGCGGGGATCACATTGGTGGCAGGATTTCCTGTATCAATCGTGACAACAGCCAGCGTTGAAGCATCGAAATGATCGCTCCCTTGATCCAGCTCGTGTGATGCCAAGCTGTCCATCAACCGCACCATTGCTGACAGCGGATTATTCGCACGGTGCGGATAGGCGGCATGGCCTTGTTTTCCAACCACACGAAAATGCGCATTCAGCGACCCGCGCCGGCCGATTTTCATCATGTCGCCCATGGTGTCGGGGCACGTCGGCTCGCCTACCAGACAGACATCCATGCGTTCGCCATTATTTTTCATATATTCGAGCAGCGCAGTTGTGCCGTGATCTGCATCGCCCTCTTCATCACCTGTTATCGCGATGATGATCGATCCGTCAGGCGGCGCATCTCGCACAAAATCGACAGCAGCGGCAGCAAATGCAGCCACGCCAGATTTCATATCCGTTGTGCCGCGCCCATACATGATGCCATCCTTAATCTCGGCACCGAAGGGCGGCATCGACCAATCCGCCGCGTTCCCAATCGGGACCACGTCGGTATGGCCGTTAAATCCAAAAGACTTTGTGTTTCCTTTTTTGCCCCATCGCGCAAAAAGGTTTCGAATGCCACCACGATCTGCCCAAGCACATTCAAAACCTGCGTCTGCAAGTAATTCATGCAAAATTTCCAACGCTCCCTCATTTGCAGGCGTGACAGAGGCGCAGCGCACCAGTTTTGCAGTCAATTCAGCAGGGTCCAAGCCAGACATAGCGGCTCCTTTACATGGGAAACGGGCGATTGCCCTCTTTTTGTGGCTAAAAAACCGCGATGCCAAGGGGTCGGATGCAGGAAAGGCTTAACAGTTTCACGTTTCCCGTGTTAAGCTTGGATTAATAAAATGACCCGAGGCAGGGCATCAGCAGTGTACGACCGTGTTTAGCACCTGAAAACAGGGCAGATCGGTCTTCAAATCCAAAAAGCATGGGATAAAACCCTGCTGTGCTGACTGTGGCTGCTTCGACTAAAGGTGTGGGGCAGAGACATGGTTGCAGCGTCGGAACTTCCTATTGAAACAGTGCGTGAAGGCACAACAGCCGAAGACATGGCAAATGCCATTTTTGGCAACGGTGTCACAGTAACCGGTGCCACCTACTACGGTGACAACGACAGCGCAGGTATCTATTCAGGAGGTTTAAGTAATTCACCGGGTGTCGTCCCCGGTGATACTGGTGTGATCCTGTCCACTGGCAATGCAGAGGACTTTACCAATTCAAGCGGTGAAGCGAACCAAAACACCAATACGTCAACCAACACATCCGGTACGAATAACTTTGGCCCGTACAACGCAGCCGCCGGTGCGCGTACATATGACGCCGCAACACTAGACATCGATTTTATTCCTGACACATCCATCATGACAATGCAGTTTGTATTCTCGTCTGAGGAATATCCAGAATTTGAGAATTCGATCTATCAGGATTTCGTTGGCGTATGGATCAACGGTACGCTTGTCCCGATGGATGTCGGGAACGGCGATGTTGACCCCGGCAACGTCAACACGTCGAACAACATTAACATGTACGTATCGAACCAAAATGATGAAGCCAACACCGAGATGGACGGTTTTACCATCACATTGACGCTGACTATGTTCGTCAATCCCGGTGTCGTGAATTCGATGCGCATTGCCATCGCTGATGTCTCAGACAGTAACTATGATTCCAACCTGTTGATCGCTGGGGATTCAGTTCAAACTGATCTGGTTGCCCTATCCGACAATGTTGATCTTTTCCCTACAGGTGAACGCGACATTGACGTTCTTGGAAACGATATCAACAACGGTGGTGGCGTTCTGACCATCACGCATATCAATGGTGTGGCGGTTTCCGTAGGCGATACGATTACATTACCCACGGGGCAGACCGTTAGGTTAAATGCCGATGGCACATTTACCGTCACCGGTGATGGCGATGTTGAGAACTTTAATTTTACCTATACCATTTCCAATGGCACCGATACAGACGTGGGTTTCGTCAACGCGACGGGTGTGCCGTGTTTCGTTGCAGGTACGCTGATTGCCACACCAAATGGTGAATGTCCGGCAGAGACTTTACAGCCTGGTGATCTGGTTCTGACTAAGGACGATGGCGCGCAACCCCTACGTTGGCTTGGCACACGCACCGTTGCTGCGACAGGTGATTTTGCCCCCATTCACATACGTGCAAATACCTTTGGTACACATCGCGATTTACTGGTTTCGCCCCTACATAGAGTCTTAATTCGCGATAATCTTGCTGAGTTGTTGTTTGGTGAAGCTGAAGTTCTGATTGCGGCACGTGATCTGGTCAATGATCGATCCGTGCTGCGGCGCGAAGGCGGTGATGTAACATATGTTCACCTGATGTTTGACCGACATCAAGTTGTGTTTTCAGAAGGGTTAGAGACTGAAAGTTTCTTGCCCGGGCCACAAACGACCAAAAGTTTTGAGCGCGAAATCGTCGATGAAATCTGTGCAATCTTCCCTGAAATAGATCCCGTCACCGGATTGGGGTATTCCCCAGCCGTGCGGCGCACTTTGAAACGCTACGAAGCAGACCTGCTTCGCGCGACGCAAGCGGCCTGATCTATGACATGGCTTGCCCTTTGTGATCACGATGACCGCCGCTTTTCCCTACGAGGTTTAGGGTCTGATAAAAAAGCTGACCCAGTGTTGCAGGACGACCCGCGCGTGATGTTGACCCGTGGCACGGTCATGTTTGAAACACGCCTATCCGCAGACGGTCGCCCGCAGGTGTTATTTGGGTATAAAACCACACATCCATGGCTGCGCAGCCTCACGTTTCAGGCCATTCCAGGTGGTGGTGTTGCTATGGTGCAGGTGCAAGACAAAGATATTACCCATGCCGCCATTCATCACAAAGACGCAGGGCGCACCGACGTCGTGCGCATCACATATTCATGGGACAGCACCGCAAAATGGGGACGGATGACGCTGGAACAACCCGAGGACACGCATGTAGTCAGCGTGGCCGTTGACAACCCACGTCCCTTATCGCTGGACGACATTCGTGATCTTATGTTGGGGCGTAACGATCAGACCTTTGCGCCCGACATGATTTTCGCAGCACTTTCAGATCAGATTGAACCTATTGGGCCCACACCTACATTATTGCCTAGTACTCCATTGGCCACCCCTTGGGGTTATAAGCCCGCCGCGCAATTGCAACGTGGCGATACAGTTATGACCAAAAGCACAGGCGTCGTACCTGTTTTGCACCGTGTCAGTCGTATGGTTCCCGCACGCGGCAGCTTTCGACCAATCCGTCTGCGTGCGCCTTACTTTGGTTTGCAGGATGATATTATCGTATCACCAGATCAGCGCCTTGTTATCGATGGACCTGAAGTGGAATATCTGTTCAACCAAGAAGCCGTTTTAGTTCCCGCCCGCCATCTGGTGAACGGTTTTGCAGCTCTACAAGAACCATGTGGACCAACCATCCAATATTCGCAGCTTTTGCTACCGGGCCATGACACCATGCTCGCGGCAGGCACTGCGCTGGAAAGCCTTTATATCGGGCGGATCAGGCGCAACACGACCCATCTACAAAGCAGTATTTTGCATGGATTCGATCGCGGCGGGTTACCTGAACACGGTCGGCCCGGGCATCATGTCTTGCGCTGGTACGACGCCATTCACCTTGCTCGCCAGCGGGCAGCATAAAGTTCACGAAACTATCTCTTTCCAAATTTAGATTCTCTGCGCACATTCGGACAATAAACTGAGTCTTTTTTTCGAGAGCCTAATCACGTGCCAGCCGACCTTGAAATTGCAGCGCGACTCGCCTCGCGGCTAAAGGAAGAGCGCAAGAAAAAAGGCCTAAGCCTAGAAGCTTTGGCCCAATTGTCTGGGGTGTCGCGCTCAATGCTGTCCCAGATTGAACGCAGCGAATCCAGCCCAACGGTCGCCAGCCTTTGGAACTTAACACGCGCACTGAATGTTGATTTTGCTGGTCTGCTTGATGCGACCGCTGACACCCCCCAATCTATCCGTGATGTGGTGCGTGCCGCTGAAATACCGCAGATCACCAACAAGGCGGGTGGATGTGTCATTCGTATTTTAAGCGCGCCTGATGATGTCGGGCAAACCGAAGTTTACGATATCACGTTTCAGCCAGATGCCTTGCTAGACAGCGCACCACACAAAACCAATTGTGAGGAAAGTCTGACGGTCTTGTCGGGCACAGTGGTTGTAATATCAGACACCGAAACAACCACAGCAGAGGTTGGCGACACCGTGCGCTACCGCGCAGACCGTGATCATTCGATCCACGCGCAAGGCGAAGCTCGTGTGTTGCTGATTGTTAAAAATGCATAACATTCATCCAAAACAGTCTCTAAATAGGAAAGTCGTATGAAAGTTGGTTTTATTGGCCTGGGCAATGTTGGTGGAAAGCTTGCTGGATCTATCCTGCGCAACAGCTTTGATCTGACCGTTCGCGATCTGAACGAAGATTTGGTTGCCGATTTCGTGGCCCGTGGTGCGGGAAGCGCCAACAGTCCGAAAGAACTAGCAGAGATGTGTGATATCGTTATCACGTGCCTGCCGTCACCCGCCGCCTGTAGCGACGTCATGGAAGCCGATGACGGTGTCTTGGCCGGGCTGAGTGCCGGCAAAATCTGGGCCGAAATGTCCACCACTGATGAAAGTGAAGTCAAACGCATCGCCAAACTGGTTGAGGCCAAAGGGGCCGCGCCAATTGAATGTCCGGTATCAGGTGGCTGCCACCGCGCCGCGACGGGCAATATCTCAATCTTTGCCGGATGCGAGCGCGACACGTTTGAACGGATGCTCCCGATGCTGACCACTTTGGGGCGCAGGGTATTGCACACCGGACCAATCGGGTCGGCGTCAGTTCTCAAGGTGATGACAAACTATTTGGCGACCGCGAACTTATTAACTCTGTGCGAAGCGATGGTAACGATGAAAGCCGCAGGTATGGACATGGCCACTACCTATGAGGCGATCACAATCTCATCTGGTACATCGTTCGCTGCCGAAACCGAAGGCCAAGTCATTTTGAACGGCAGTCGCGACATTTCCTTCACGATGGACTTGGTCCTCAAGGACATCGGGTTGTTTCATAAGATTGCAGAGCAACATGATATCCCACTTGAGATCAGCCCTTTGATGATCGAAATGTTCAAGGATGGTCAAAACCGATACGGTGATCGCGCGCAATCAGATGATATCATCCGCCGCCTCGAAGATGCGACAGGTCTGTCCATTTTAGCGGATGGCTTCCCGGATGAGATGACTGATGATGAGCCCGAGGAAGCCGGATACGAAGTGATACCGCGTGGCCGTACTTAACATATAACCCAGCTACCGCCTATTAAGCGGTAGCTGGGTTAGCGATCAAAACTATGCCGCCATAGGCACAAACGACAAGTTCTTGGACGCCAGGAATGACGCATAGATAGCGTGTTTCGCATCGTCCAAGTCTGAGGCACAGTAGATTTCTGCACCTTCCGTGATGGTGGTTAAAATACCTTCCGCACCCAGCAGAACATCATCCCAACGCTCAGACCCCACCGCAATTGTCACAGCTTCAGCACCCTTCACAGCTTCATCAAACCGGTCAAATGTTTGAACGTCCAGTGCTTTGACAAGGTCAATCGGGCAGTGGCCTTTGACGGTAACAAATGGGCCTTTAGCATGGGTCTGCACCTGCTCAGCGGTGAAATCTTGGTCGATAATCAATACATGTGTCATATTCATGCTTCCTATTAATATGTTGCGCCAACAAAGGGTTCTTGGTCAGGCACCCAATGGTGCCGCTCAGGTGTGGCTGTGCCGTAAAGGCGCATCATCCAGCGGTCCAAACCGTTGTAGCGCACTTCAAATTTCTGGCGGGCGTGCAACGTGCGCTGGTTTTTGAAAAACAGCATATCGCCTGTGCCTAGTTGGAAACGGTGCAAATTACGCACTTTCTTGGTGGCCTGCATAAAGGCATTCAAAACCTGCAAGGCGGCATAATCGGTGGGAATAACCGTATCCATATCCGTTCGGTTAAAGAACTTGCCGTCCTTCATACCAATGATCGAAAACGGGCCTTTGACTTCACTGCCACCAAAGGAGGATGGCATGCGGAACAGGTATTTCTTTTCCTGCAAGGCTTCGATCACGTGCTGGGGCAGTTGTTCTAATACCTCATCCAATTCCACCACTTCGGTGAACACATCAGGATCAGAACGCAGACCATAAAAGGACAAAATTTCAGGTGATGCAGACACACCATCAGTGGCTTCTGGCGTGATTGGCAAGATCGGGTTGGAAACGTGCATGTCCAAGGTGAACTTGCTGCCATGCGAACTCACCTTACTGGCCGCTGTTTTGGTCGGAACCACGTGACGGAACAACAAACCACGATTTTCGCGGTTGTAAGAGATCGGCATAATCCCCGCGACTGCAAACAAGGCCAATTGCATCACTGTCGCGACTGGGATTTCTTCGTTTTCGATATAGCCACCATAGGGTGTTTCCGGCAGTGCCTTGTCGAATGGCAACCCACAGACACGAATGATGGTGCCATCAGATTTCATGAACCCGGCAATCGCTTCAAAGGTAGCAGGCTCAAGAATGTTGCTTAACATCTCGCGCATTTCCGGCATCATGCGGAACAAGGTAGGTTCATCAAAAGACGCGATCTTTTCCACATAGGCAGCAAGGTCTTTTTGCTCGCGCCAGGACATCCAAACTCGGTTTATCATTTAGTTTCTCACTTTCGGTTCATGTAAATTAAGACAGACAGGACAAGGGCGCCGCCCACACAGGCTTGAAATGTGGGGACAGCATTGATCCATACCCAAGCCATCAGACCAACGATGACGGGTTGGAGGTACATAAAAGAGGCGATGCGGGTGGGGTTGGACAAGGCAATTGCCTTGAACCAGAACACAAACCCCAGACCACTGGAAAACACGCCCATAATCACCACAGAGATCAGGCTGCTGGTACTTGGCCCAGCAGAAAGGTCGGCAATCATAGAGGGCGCAAAGACCAACATACTGATCGTTGCAATCCACGTGTTATAGGCGACCAGATCGAATGATGTGTATTTCGCCAAGATCGGCTTTTGCAGCAAGAAATAAGCCGCCATGCACAGCGTTGCCGCCAGCATCATCCCAAACCCAAGCAGATCACCATCGGTGCCGTTTGACGTACAAATCAACGCAACCCCAACAAAGCCCAAGGCCGTGCCATTCAGCTGACGTTTACTCAATTTCGTACCTTGGATAAAATAGGCCAACAGTGCTGCAAAAATCGGGGTGGTTGAAATGATCATTGATGCCGCCGCTGGGGTGACACGCGCCACCCCGCTGACGAACAGTATTTGATAGGCGGTAACACCAATCAGGGCAGGCAGTGCAATGCGAAACCAATCGCTGGCAGGTACTCGCGCAATTTTACCGCTTAGCAGGAAAGGTACAAAGAACAGGCTGGCCGCAATATAGCGCAGTAAAACGATACCCGTCGGTGACAGATCGGCCTGTGCAACCTTTGACGCAGGAAACGAGAACGACCACATCACAACAGCTAAGAACGCCATCAGATCAGGGGACAACACAACCGAACGGTTATCAGGCATCGCATGGCTTGCCAGCATATCTTTAGTCATAGCTGCTTTCCTGCGGTCCAGCCGCCATCAACGATGAAATTCGACCCGGTGATAAAACCAGCGTTTTGACCAGACAGAAAGCCAACCATCGACGCAATATCATTGGGTTGCCCCACACGGTTCAGGCAAAGACCATTATGGATCAACGCCACTTGTTCGGGATCGTCAAAGTATTGTTCTGTCATGTTGGTGCGCGTTACACCGGGCGAGATGGAATTGGCGCGAATGCCCGCATCGCCAAATTCAATGGCAAGCTGTTTGGTCAATCCAATCACACCTGTTTTTGACACAACATAAGCGGTCCGTTCAGGTTCACCTAACGTGCCAGCAACAGAGGCGATATTGACGATCGACCCCTGCAAGTCCGCCTCTTTGACCTTAGTGCCAAAGTATTGGGACAACACAAATGGCGCGGTCAGATTGACCGCCATGACCTGCTCCCAGACCTCAAGCGATAGATCTTTTATCGGCAGAATTTCACGGATACCCGCACAATTAACCAACAGGTTTTCATCGCCAAACTCTATCTCGCTTTCCAGCAACGCAGGCAGCGTCGCATAGCGCGTCAAATCCGTTGCCAGAAAGGTAAACCGCGCGTGTTCAAGTGCGTTGTCACGATCAAGGCCATAGACCGTGAACCCATCGTTTAGCAGCCATTCACAAATGGCCTTCCCGATGGACCCACCAGAGCCTGTGACAATGGCAACACGTGTCTGGGTTTGATCAGACATCTGCATCACGCGCTTGGAAAGTCACCAAAATGATATCACGATACACGAACTCGCCTGGTTTATAGTGCGATGGCGTGCCCATAGGCGTTACCGCGTGCAGCTTTTTCTGATTAACGACAAGCGTATCCAGAAAGCTATCAAGGCTCAGCACTGTTTCGATGTCAGTCCCAGAGGTGGCGATGATGTTATCGCCCCCCAAGAGGTCATCAGATCGATCAATCAGGTGTAGGAACACAACGGTTTCATCGTCCCGGTGCAGCCATGCAGGTGAACTATAGGCAGGCGTGTCCACATCCGCACGATAGCGGAAGAAATGGATGCCATTCATCATCTCCTCCAAGGGTGGAATACCCGGCAGTTGGCAACAAATCTCAATGTCTTGTTCCAGCAGCTTTTGCATTGTATCGGTTTGCAGAATATCCGGCGAAATGGGCGGATAATCGCGGATGACGCCACCCGTTACGGGGTTGTATTTCTTGGTCTGCAAGTAGTCCTCGAACTTGCCGAAAACCAATTCGCCGCCATCACGTTTGAACTGCGCATAGGCACGAAAACGATTGCCTTTTGAATAAGGATCAAGTGCAAGGTCGCCAAAATATGCTTTGATCTGCGCAGTTTCATCATCCCTATCAAACGCAGCACCAACAGCGGCTGGATTATACCGGGCATAGCCCCCATCATGCAGGGCTGTGGCAATGGAATGTTCGCTCATGTCCAATACACCA
>CALKXT010000161.1 GCA_938003685.1 uncultured Sulfitobacter sp.
AATTATGATGGCCTTGCCATTCGCTCTGCCACCAAAGTGACTGAAAAAATCCTCGCTAATGCGCCGAACCTCAAGGTGATTGGCCGCGCGGGTATCGGCACCGATAACATCGACAAAGACGCCGCATCAAAGAAAGGTGTGATCGTCATGAACACACCTTTTGGCAACATGATCACCACCGCAGAACACGCGATTGCAATGATGTTTGCTGTGGCGCGTCAAATCCCAGAAGCCAGCGCATCAACCCATGCAGGCAAGTGGGAAAAATCCAAGTTTATGGGTGTTGAGCTGACGGGCAAAACCCTTGGTGTCATTGGCGCGGGTAATATCGGTGGTATCGTCTGTGACCGTGCGCGCGGTCTCAAGATGAAAGTCATTGCCTATGATCCCTTCTTGGGCGAAGAAAAAGCCGAGAAGATGGGCGTTGAGAAAGTCGAACTCGATGAATTGATCACGCGCGCTGACTTCATCACGTTGCATGTGCCCTTCACCGATCAAACGGCCAACATCCTTAGTCGTGAGGCACTGGAAAAAACCAAAAAAGGCGTGCGGATCATCAACTGTGCACGTGGCGGTTTGGTCGACGAAGAAGCATTGGCCGACCTGTTGAAATCCGGCCATATCGCTGGTGCTGCTTTTGATGTGTTCGCCAAAGAACCCGCCACAGAGAACCCGTTGTTCAACCTGCCAAACGTCGTTTGCACGCCACACTTGGGTGCAGCAACAACCGAAGCACAGGAAAACGTGGCCCTACAAGTGGCAGAACAGATGTCTGATTACCTGCTCACTGGTGCTGTGACCAACGCGTTGAACATGCCATCAGTCACTGCAGAAGAAGCCAAGGTTATGGGGCCGTGGTTGCAACTTTCTAGTCACCTTGGTGCGTTCATCGGGCAGATGACAGATGAACCAATCAAGGCCATCAACATTCTGTACGATGGTACAGTTGCTGAAATGAACCTGAACGCGCTGAACTGCGGTGTTGTTGCGGGCATCATGAAGCGTGCAAACCCGGATGTGAACATGGTCAGCGCGCCCGTGGTTGCCCGTGAAAAAGGTATCCAGATCAGCACTACCAACCAAGATAAATCTGGCGTCTTTGATGGTTATATCAAAGTGACTGTTGTCACAGATAAACGCGAACGCTCAGTTGCGGGCACCGTGTTCTCAGATGGCAAACCACGCTTTATCCAGATCAAAGGCATCCAAATAGATGCCGAAGTTGGTGCGCACATGCTCTATACCACCAACGAGGACGTGCCGGGTATCATTGGTACATTGGGTCAAACCATGGGCGAGAATGGCGTGAACATCGCGAACTTTACCTTGGGCCGTTCAGAAGCCAAAGGCGAAGCCATCGCCTTGTTGTATGTGGATGAGGAAGTGCCAACGCCCGTTATTCAAAAGCTACAGGCCACAGGCATGTTCACCCAAGTGAAGCCACTGAACTTCGACGTGGCCTGATAGAATCTGCAATGCTAAACCAAAGGCATCCACCCGCACGGGCGGGTGCCTTTTTTGAGGAATAAATAGTGTCACACCCTTTGTATGCCATTGGAGATATTCACGGTCAGTTAACGGAATTGCACCGCGTGCTGGCATTGATCGAAGCTGACGGTGGCAAAGATGCTCAGATCATCTTTTTGGGGGATTATACGGATCGTGGCCCCGACAGCCGTGGTGTGTTGGATTTGCTAATCAACGGCAAAGAAGCGGGTAAGAATTGGACCTTTATCAAGGGCAATCATGACCGCATGTTTGAATGGTTCATGCAGGATTTTCCGCGCCAAGAACCATATTTGCCGATTGAACTGTACTGGCTGCACCCCCGGCTTGGCGGCGATACAACGCTAGCGTCATACGGCATGGATTTCACCGAAAAAGATCGACAGATTATGGTGCATAAGCAGGCCCTAGAACAAGTGCCCAGCGCGCACTTACATTTCTTGCAGGGTCTTGAGTTAAGCTATGAAACAGGCGACCTGTTCTTTGCCCATGCTGGCATTAGGCCCGGTGTCGCGCTGGCGGATCAGAGCGAAGAAGATCTGCTGTGGATCAGGCAGGAATTTCACAATTACACCGATGTCCATCCAAAGCTGATCGTGCACGGACACACCCCCATTGATCAGGCGACACATTACGGCAACCGCGTTAATCTTGATACGGGTGCGGGATACGGAAAACCGCTAACAGCTGCGGTATTTGAAGGCCGGGATTGTGACCTGCTTACGGATCAAGGTCGGCTGGCGTTGACGCCTTTGGCCTGATCCGCCACGCCAGCCAGATCAATCCCCAGAAAACAGCGCCTAAACTGTGTGCAGATATCGTTTGTTGCCCTGTAAAGGTCACCAAACTCAATAGCTCATCAAACGGCGGCGGCTGCCCAATGACCCATTGCCGCGGCAAACCTGTCAGGACCAATTGGTAATATTCATAGTAAGCTTGCGGTGATATCCAAACAAACAGGGAAAATAGCATCACGACCAATGCAACCCGAACGGAGCCACGTCGACCCCGCATCGTGACGCATGCAATCGCCACTACGCCAAGCGTCAGGATCGCAGACAAAGCCAGCAACCCAAGCCGTGCATTTTGGCTAAGTGTATAAAAGGAATCTTCTGCGTACATCATGTGAAGATGCGTTGATTTGTCAGCCGCCGCAACCAAACACGATCACGTCCAATCCAAAACGACTTTTCCCGATTGCCCAGATTTCATCGCGGCAAAGCCTGCCTCAAATTCATCAACACCAAACCGATGCGTGATGATTTTGGACACATCTAGCCCATTCTCGAGCATCGCAATCATTTTGTACCATGTTTCAAAAATCTCGCGGCCATAAACCCCTTTGATGGTGATGGCCTTGAATACAATCGCACTCCAATCCACCGGAGATTTACCGGGGGGAATACCCAGCATTGCAATGCGCCCGCCCATGGTCATCGCATCAACCATTTGATCCAATGCGCGTTGATTGCCGGACATCTCAAGACCAACATCGAAACCCTGTTTCATTTTCAACTTTGGGAAAACATCACGCAACTCTTCAGATGCGACGTTAACGGGAATCACATCTGCAACCTGTTCCGCCAACGCCAGACGATCCGGGTTCACATCCGTGATCACCACATGGCGCGCGCCGACATGGCGCGCAACGGCAGCGGCCATAATACCAATCGGCCCCGCCCCAGTGATCAACACATCCTCACCAACCAAATCAAAGCTAAGGGCAGTGTGTACGGCGTTGCCAAGTGGATCGAGGATCGCCCCAATCTCATCGGGTATTTCATCTGGCAAAGGCACCACATTGAATGCGGGAAGCTTCAGGTATTGTGCAAACGCGCCTTGTTCGTTCACCCCAATGCCCCGCGTTGCAGGATCAAGGTGGAATTTTCCTGCACGGCTTTGTCGTGAGTTCTTACCAATCAGATGGCCCTCACCTGAACAACGCTGCCCAATCTCTAATCCTTCGACATTGCGTCCCATCTCTACAATCTGACCAGCAAATTCATGGCCTGTGATCATCGGCACGGGCACCGTTTTAGCGGCCCAGTCATCCCAGTTCCAGATATGAATATCCGTGCCACATATCCCGGTCTTGTTGATCTTGATCAACACATCATCTGGCCCGATTTCGGGCACAGGCGCGTGCGTCATCCACAGCCCTTCGCGCGCATGTAGTTTCGACAACGCCTTCATTTCATTGGTGCTCATTTGATCACCCCACATGCTTTGCCAGCGATCTCAAACGCCTTTAATGCGCGGTCCAGATCATCCTGTGTCAAAGAGGCATTCATCTGCGTCCTGATCCGTGCTTGTCCACGTGGAACAACCGGAAAGAAAAAACCACTGACATAGACACCCTCGTCAAACAGGCGCGCGGCCATATCTTGTGCCAACTGCGCCTCGCCTAGCATGACAGGCACAATTGGGTGTTCGCCCGGCAAAAGATCAAAGCCAAGTTGTTCCAACCCGGCGCGCCAATATTTTGTATTCTCAAACAGGCGCGTGCGCAGGTCATCGCCCGCCTCAACCAGTTCCAACGCCTTGATCCCCGCCATCACGATCGCGGGCGGCAGTGAGTTGGAGAACAGATAGGGCCGCGCACGTTGGCGCAGCAGGTCAATCACAGGCTGCGGTCCGGCGATATAACCACCAATCGCACCGCCCAAAGCCTTGCCCAGCGTCCCTGTCAGGATATCAACATCAACGCCGTGATGGGCCGGCGTGCCTTGGCCCTTTGGCCCCATGAACCCTGTTGAATGGCAATCATCCACCATCACCAAGGCATCATATTTTTCGGCCAATGCAACGATCTCTGGCAGCTTTGCCAGATAGCCATCCATGCTAAATACGCCGTCCGTTGCGATCATGATAAACCGCGCACCCTCATCACGGGCCAGTTGTAACTGCCCTTCCAAATCAGCCATGTCGCTGTTCGCATAACGATAGCGTTTGGCTTTGCACAACCGGATGCCATCAATGATAGATGCATGGTTCAACGCATCTGAAACGATTGCATCCTCTGGTCCAAACAAGGGTTCAAACAATCCGCCATTGGCGTCAAAGCACGCAGCAAACAAGATCGAATCATCTTTGCCCAGAAACGCCGCTAACTTTTGTTCTAGCTCGCGATGAATATCCTGCGTTCCACAGATGAACCGCACGGACGCCATGCCGAATCCGCGTGGGTCCATTGCCGCCTTTGCCGCATTTATCAGTTCCGGGTGATCCGCTAACCCTAGGTAATTATTCGCACAAAGGTTGATAACCTCGTGTTCACCAACATTAATTTGTCCCCCCTGGGGTGACGTGATCATGCGTTCCTGTTTCATCATACCCTCAGCATCGATCCCTGCGAGGGTTTCGGTGATGTGATCGAGATAGGCTTGGGTCATGATAAAAGCTCCTTTGCTAGTCAATATCTAACATATAGGATTATTTTCCGAAATAGGGGATTTTTATATCTTTAATCCAATATTACGGCACGTCTTGGCTGACATCCCAACGACCACCTCGCATAGTGCAAACTACAAACACATCCGGGAGAGAGCATCATGACCAAAGACATCGTCATTCTAGGCGGCGCACGCACTGCCATTGGGGCGTTTGGTGGCGCATTGGCAGGCACAGCGCCAACTGATCTAGGCACCGTTGTCGCCCGCGAGGCAATGTCACGCGCAGGCGTAGACCCTGCACAAATTGGGCATGTGGTATTTGGCAACGTGATCAACACTGAACCGCGTGATATGTACCTCAGCCGCGTTGCGGCGCGCCAAGCGGGTGTACCAGATGAAGTTCCTGCAATGAATGTGAACCGGTTGTGTGGTTCAGGTGTTCAGGCGATTATTTCTGCCGTGCAGAACGTGATGCTGGGTGATGCAGATTTTGCTTTGGCAGGTGGTGCAGAAAACATGTCGCGCTCCCCTTACATCATGCAGGACGCCCGTTGGGGCCAAAAGATGGGCGATGTGGGCACCGTTGATATGATGCTTGGCACGTTGAACTGCCCCTTTGGCACCGGACACATGGGTGTTACGGCAGAAAATGTGGCAGCAGAGCATGGGATCAGTCGCGCAGATCAAGATGCCTTTGCCATGGAAAGCCAGAACCGCGCGGCAGCAGCAATAAAAGCAGGATATTTCAAAGAACAGATCGTTCCCGTTGAGGTGCGCGTAAAGCGGGATATGGTGCCCTTTGATACAGATGAACACCCCAAGGCCACGACCCTCGACGCACTGGCAGGATTGCGCACGGTGTTCCAAAAGGACGGCACCGTAACTGCGGGCAACGCAAGTGGCATCAATGATGGTGCCGCCGCATTGGTTTTGGCCAGTGCAGATGCCGCCGAGAAGGCGGGGTTGAAACCTCGGGCACGGGTCATTGGCTATGCACATGCAGGCGTACGACCAGAGGTAATGGGCATTGGTCCGGTGCCAGCAGTACAAAATCTATTGGCACGTACTGGACTATCGGTTGGCGATTTTGACGTGATCGAAAGCAACGAAGCTTTTGCATCACAGGCTTGTGCGGTCACCAAGAACCTTGGTTTTGATCCTGCACGTGTGAACCCCAATGGCGGCGCAATTGCACTGGGTCATCCGGTGGGTGCGACGGGTGCAATCATCACCGTTAAGGCGTTGTATGAGCTAGAGCGCACAGGCGGCAAACGCGCTTTGATCACCATGTGTATTGGCGGCGGCCAAGGGATCGCACTGGCAATTGAGCGGATTTAACCGATCTTATCGAGCGCCAACACCACAACCGCCCCAAAGGTGGCGCCAATCATCAAAGACAATAGAACCCACCGCCAAAATGGGCGGTGTTTGGGCAAGACTTCATTGCTTTGACGCAACAAAGCACCCTCAACCAGCGCAGGCAGGCGCGGACCAAATCGGGCCAGCACTTGCGCGGTTTTGCCAAGATCGGATACGATCGCACGCGGACCAAGAGACTTGGTGATGTAATCCGTAACAATGGGGCTGGCGACTTCCCAAATGTTGATATGCGGATTCAGTGACCGTGCGACCCCCTCAACCACAACCATGGTGCGTTGTAGAAGGATCAGTTCAGTGCGGGTTTCCATGCCAAAGCGTTCCGTCACATCAAACAAATAGCTTAACAATCGTGCCATCGAAATACGGGTGGCATCCATGCCAAAAATCGGCTCGCCTACAGCGCGCAAAGCACGTGCAAATTCATCAACGTCCTTATCAGCAGGCACATATCCAGCCTCAAAGTGGACCTTTGCCACACGTTTATAATCACGGCTGACGAACCCATACAGTATTTCGGCATAGACCCGGCGCGTGTATTCATCGATGTGCCCCATGATGCCAAAATCATAGGCAATGATGTCACCGTTTGGCGCGACCTTTAGGTTGCCTTGGTGCATGTCGGCATGAAAATACCCGTCCCGCAACGCATGGTTCAAAAACAATTGCAGCACCCGATTGGACAGTTCAACGCGGTCATGCCCTGCGGCATCAATTGCGTCATTGTCGCCCATCGCAGCGCCATCTGCCCACCCCAATGTCATCACACGGCGTGCCGAATGGTTCCACTTGATCTCGGGCAGTTGAAAGCCCTTATCGTTCTTGGTGTTTGCGGCAAATTCTGATGCAGCGGCACTTTCCAAACGTAGATCCAGTTCACCGCGCACAACGCCATCAAAATGTTCAATCACCTCCATCGGGCGCAAACGGCGCGAACCGGGGGAAAAGATTTCGACCATGCGGGCGGCGAGATAAAAAGCGTCTACATCTTTGGCAAAAGCGCGTTCAATGCCGGGACGCAGTACTTTGACCGCGACCTCTTCGCCGCTATCAACAAGCCGCGCTTTGTGAACTTGCGCGATTGATGCCGCAGCAACAGGTTCGCTGAATTCAGAAAAAATGTTTGAAACAGGTTCGCCCAATTCCCGCTCAACCTCTGCCTTGGCTTCCTCAATGGAAAAAGGCGGTAGCTTGTCCTGCAAGACGCGCAATTGTACGGCCAATTCATCACCCACAACATCGGGGCGTGTCGACAAAACTTGACCAAATTTGATGTAGGCAGGGCCCAGTGCCGTCAACGCGCGGGTGGCGGGTGGCATGGTTGGGTCGCCCTTGTAACCCAAAAACTTGAATGGCAGGCCCAGCGCACGCGCAACAAACCGCAAGGCGGGCGTCGCGTCAAATGCATCCAACACAACATTCATCGCTCCGGTGCGTTCCAGCGTGGCACCCGTTCGGATCAGCCGCCAAATGTTGTGAGGTCCGCGCATGTTATAATTTCCAACCAGAATGCAGGGCGGCAACACCCATGGTCATGTTGCGGTATTTCGCTTGATCAAAACCAGCATCACGTACCATGCCAAGGAATGTTTCTTGATCCGGGAAGTTACGAATAGATTCAACGAGGTACTGATAACTATCGCGGTCATTAGCGATCATCTGTCCCATGCGCGGGATCACATTGAAACTATATAGGTCATAGGCTTTTTGCATCATCGGGTTCGGCAGTTGGCTGAATTCCAACACCATCAATCGACCACCCGGGCGCAGGACGCGATATGCTTCGTTCAACGCCTCTTGAGGGCGGGTCACATTACGAATGCCAAAGCTGATGGTGTAGACATCAAACGTATTATCAGGGAACGGCAGCGCCATCGCATCGCCCACAACCCAATCAAGGCTATCGGCCAAACTATCCGCTTCGGCGCGCTGACGCCCCTCAACCAGCATATTTTCGGTCAGGTCCAACACAGTGGCATGACCGTGGCCTGCGCGTTTCAGAAACTTGAACGACACATCACCTGTACCACCAGCCACATCCAGCAGCTTTTGACCCGGCCGCGGTGCCAGCCAATCCATCATCGCCTCTTTCCAGATACGGTGGATGCCGACACTCATCACGTCGTTCATGATGTCATATTTGCTGGCCACATCGCCAAACAGCGACTTAACCTTGCCGGCCTTTTCGCTTTCTAAAACGGTCTGTGCGCCGAAATGCGTTGTCTTGTCCGTATCCATGACACCATCCTGCCTTACTGCGGTCCATTTGGGGTTATATTGCCCGGCGGCAAGAGACAAATCATCATTATGACGCAGGGCGCACCCAAATGAACTCAATATATCTCATTTTTGGTTTTGGTATGTTCGTATCAGTGCTGGCAGTCATCGCCTTTGTTGCGATCGACAAGGCCGCGGAACGCAGGCGGCGCATTGCCAGAACCAACATTGCAAAAGACTATTTATCCACCCCAGAAATCAATCCGGGTCTGTTGATGGCCAAATTGGGTGCCAAACAGCCTGTGCAACGCAGCCTTGATACAATGATCCTAAAGCCAACTTGGGGGATCAAATTGTTTGGGCTGATCATGGCCGCATTGTTGATACAGGTGATGATGGGATCAAGTGGGGCAGCATACCGAAAGGATTTGATAACGTGGATCCTTGTCGGGGGCGTTTTTGCCTACTTCGGGGCATTCCTCTCAATGTACGAAGTGCGCTATGATTCGGATGGCGTCACTGCGCCGGGCATGTTTTTTCAAGCCAAGTATCACGCATGGTCAAAACTCATCGCGATTGAGCGGGTAGACAATGTGCACTACAAACTGATTTTCGAAGACGGTACCCTTAAAATTAAGAAATTCCTTGTCGGCATGCCAACCTTCCTTACATTCGTCACAGACGTAGAAAAGATGAACCGAAGGGCCTGATGCCAGAATTACCCGAAGTTGAAACCGTTCGCCGTGGCTTAGCGCCTGTGATGGAAGGGGTTGTGATCAAAACCGCTGACGTCAACCGCCCCGATTTGCGTTGGCCGTTCCCGGAACGCATGGCCGCGCGCCTCACAGGTCAAAAGGTTGAACGCCTGCGCAGACGATCAAAGTACATTTTGGCAGACCTCGCGTCAGGAGAATCACTGCTGATTCACTTGGGCATGTCGGGGCGTATGCTGATCTCTGGCGACCCTCTGGGGCAATTTGTGCACAGCCACCCTGCCCCTGAAAAACACGATCACGTGGTTTTTCATATGTCGAATGGTGCACGCATTACCTTTAACGATCCCCGTCGTTTTGGGGCGATGGATTTGCTGGATACTGCAACCGCTGAAAAGCATAAACTGCTGGCAACCATTGGTCCTGAACCTCTCGGTAACGACTTTCATGAGGCGCATCTGGTTGCCGCCCTCAAGGGTCGCAACATGCCGATTAAGTCCGCGCTGTTGGATCAGCGTATCGTTGCAGGATTGGGAAATATCTATGTCTGTGAAACGCTTTACCGTGCAGGCATCAACCCTACACGCAAGGCGGGGCGCATTTCATCTGCTCGCGTTGCGGCGCTTGTTCCGATCATACGGCAGGTGCTGACAGAGGCAATTGAAGCGGGTGGATCATCCCTAAAGGACTTTCGCCAAGCAGATGGCGAATTGGGGTATTTTCAACATAGTTTTGATGTCTATGGCCGCGAGGGTGAACCATGCAGAACCTCTGATTGTAGCAGCATCATAGGACGTATCGTCCAATCGGGTCGATCATCCTTCTATTGCCCGACCTGTCAAAGATGACTTGAAACGGGGTGCGCCCGTGGTATGCAAGGCAGTCTGAACGCAGCAAACGAGAGCATTCTTGATGGCTTACGAAACGATCATTGTAGACGTCGACAACCACGTGGCCCTGATCACATTAAACCGACCTGATGCGCTCAATGCGCTCAATGATCAGTTGATGACTGAATTGGCCGCCGCCCTGAAAGCAGCGCAAGAAAACGAAAAAGTACGCTGTATCGTGATTACCGGGTCGGAAAAGGCATTCGCCGCCGGTGCTGA
>CALKXT010000162.1 GCA_938003685.1 uncultured Sulfitobacter sp.
AACGATAAACACATCGAGGTTATCGTGCGTCAGATGCTCCAGAAGAGGGAAATCACCTCTTCCGGCACATCGACCTAGCTCAAAGGCGAACACGTCGACAAAGCCGAATTTGATGAGGCCAACGAGAAAGCAATCGCTAAGGGCGGCACTGCTGCTACCGGCGGTCCGATCCTTCTCGGCATCACCAAAGCGTCGCTGCAAACCCGCAGCTTCATCTCGGCGGCGTCCTTCCAGGAGACCACGCGTGTTCTTACCGAGGCATCTGTCCAAGGTAAGCGCGACAAACTGGTCGGCCTGAAAGAGAACGTGATCGTGGGCCGTTTGATCCCTGCGGGTACGGGCGGTGCAACCATGCAAATGCGTAAGGTTGCGTCTGACCGTGACAACGTGGTGATCGAAGCGCGTCGCATTGAAGCTGAGGAAGCCGCACGTTTGGCAGCTCCAGCCCCTAGCGACGATATCATTGGTGGTGACGTGTTCAGCACGCCAATCATCGACGAAGAAAGCCGCGATTGATCGCCTAAGCGACTAAAATAGTGAAAGGCCCCCACCGCAGATGCGATTGGGGGCCTTTTTTTTACTTATGTCACCTCATATGGTTGGGGAAACAATCGGGGCAGGGTGATGGCAGGGCGCTTTAAGGTGCAGATCAAAGGATTGGTACGGTTTTCGTATCTTTCTGAAAATGGTTTCGCCATGTCAGAGCAAGGCGCCGATGCCGTGCGCGACATACTGTATGACCCCGCACGGCTTGATCGCCGCTTTCACATGTTCGAAAATTTGGCGCTGCATTCGATCAAACGGCAGCGTAATCTGAATTTCAAAGTTGGCGTGTTGATAGGTGATAGCCTACCTGATGCGGCGCGGGTTCGTTTGGAGGGACTTGTAAAAGACGTTCCTCAAATTCAAATTATCTCGCTGCCGCCTTTGGTGCATTTTAACGCGATTCGACATGCCTTTGGCGCGATTAAAGACGATCCAGAAGCAACGCATACAGCGACGTTCCGGTTGGATGACGATGACGCAATGCACAGGATCACAACCAACCGCATTGATAAATTGGCTGGCCCGTTGTTGTCGTTGCGTGATCCCAATACGCCTTTTGGAATTGCATTTAATCGTGGATTTTACCTCGATATTGCGAATAAGAAGCAACCGATTTCGGAATGGTATGAAAAGACCCCGTTGGGTGTTGGGCTTGCTTTGGTCGCGCCTGTGGGGTCTTCGGTGAATGTCTTTCGTCGCAATCACCGCAAGCTGGGTGAATACTACGATTGCATGACCGAAGTAGAGCGGCCAATGTTCATCCGTTCTGTTCATATGGATAACGATTCTGGGGCATCCCCGACGGGGCGGCACGGTGATTTGAGCCGTCGCGAGATTGAGCGAGTGTTGCGGGTCGGCTTTGGCAAGACCGTTGATGAATTAAGGGCGCTATAGATGTCTCCCAATATGATTGGCGCGTTGTTAATGATGGCGTCGATGGCATGCTTCACGCTGAATGACACGTTGGTCAAAATGACGGCTGGTGCTGTACCGCTGTTCCAGCTGATCTTCCTGCGCGGACTTTTGACAACCACGCTTATCCTTGTCACTAAGGGGCGCCTTGGCCCAATGCACTTGGATATCGACCGACGTGACTGGGGCGTGATCGCGGTGCGCAGCGGCGCTGAGGTTGTTGCCGCATATTTCTTTTTATCCGCGTTGTTCAACATGCCGCTTGGCAACGTCACCGCGATCTTACAGGTGCTGCCGCTGTCGGTGACTTTGGCCTCTGCGCTGGTGTTGCGCGAGGCCGTTGGATGGCGGCGTATGCTGGCCATTTTGATCGGATTTTGTGGGGTGATGTTGATCATCAAACCGGGTGCGGACGGGTTTAACATTTGGTCAATCTATGCGCTGATTGCGGTGGCCTGTGTGACGGTGCGTGATCTGGCCACGCGACAATTGTCCAAAGGTGTGCCGTCCATGACGGTCACCCTTGTTACGGCGGGGTCCATCACCATCGCTGCGGGGTTGGCGTCGCTCAGCACGCCTTGGGTGCCAATCACAAACGATGTGGCCGTGCTGATTGCGGGGGCGTCCATTTTTGTGTTGGGTGGGTATTTCTTTTCCGTGCAGGTCATGCGCGTGGGTGACGTGTCGTTTGTGGCCCCCTTCCGCTATACGGGGTTGATCTGGGCCTTGGTGTTGGGGTGGTTTGTGTTTGGCGATTGGCCCGGTTGGATGACATTGCTTGGTGCATTCATAGTGGTCGCCACAGGTATTTTCACGCTTTACCGCGAACGCAAGGTGTCAGCCGGCTGAGAACACCTGCCGGACGTAAGCAACGTCAATGGCAAAGCGGTCTTGAAACATTTGCTCTTGTTCGGCGGTTAGTGTGGACACTGGTGCTTGTAGTGTTTGGTTCTGTCGAGAGTCATTTGAGCTATTGTGGCTGCGGACCCACATAGGTGTATGAGAGAAGCTGACCGCAGGCATGAACCGTGGAAGTTTATCGTGAGCAAAGTTCATGATTGTCAGCGGACAATTGCCTTTTACAAACATCCCCAAGGCGGCTGTATAGAAATGACGAAAAGTTTCAGTTGCGCGAATACCCGTCGCATCGAATTGTGCGATGTAACCGACGTTCCAATCAAACCCGACTGTTTTGTGCTCCTTTAACAAAGGTGCGCAGTCCCAAGTTGCTTTGCGGAATTTTTCGATAAAATCGACGGCGATTGCGTCATCGTCATCATACCGAAATTGCAAACATGGCTCCGTTGGATCAAGGCGTGCCTCGTTTAGGATTTCTTTCATCACTTCGCGTTGGTTGCGGGGCGGTTCTTTGTGGATCAATGCCTGTGGAAAATCCGCAATCAAGGCTTCAAGCCGCTTTTCGTGATGGGCGGGAAATTGGTCACCAATAACAATAATCATACTAAAGCTTGGATCAGTTTGCGCCTTTAAGCAGGGTAGAGCGATTGTTTCGAATAGGCGAAACCGCTCTTCTAGGCGGTGTTCTTCATAGAGATAGGCGATTCTGTCCTCGATATCGTCATGTTCAACCTGAAAGCCGCCGATGGCAGGATAGGAAAAGCGGCATAATCCGATTGCTTGCATATGTCAGAACCCTGTTCGGTCTTAAATGTCTTTGTATTAAGATGAATATGCAAGGCAACGGTATCTGGTGGCAAGGCCGATTGCACGTTAAGCGCGAGTGATTTCAAGGTGTGTCGCGACCAGCCGCTGCTGTTGACACCTTTCGCCCAACCCCCTATACGCCCGCATATCTCGGGAGCAGACCTATGTTTGCAGGTCCGACATCATAACTTAAGTGGTCACGACCCGATCTAATGTTGATCCGGTCCTCTGTAGCCCCACTGCCTCGTTTTCCTCGGTACGGGAACGTGGCGGTGTTTTTGCTTTGTTTAACGCAAGGCACCGAAATCGAAACCGCATGAGGGTTCCCTCATGTATGAAATGTGAAGCTAAACGGGGATAAAACCGGAATGCCAACGATCCAACAGCTGATCCGCAAGCCGCGCCAGCCAAAAATCAAACGCTCAAAGTCACAGCACCTTGAGCAGTGTCCACAAAAACGTGGCGTTTGTACGCGCGTTTATACAACCACACCTAAAAAGCCGAACTCGGCCATGCGTAAGGTTGCCAAAGTGCGCCTGACAAACGGTTTTGAAGTCATCAGCTATATCCCGGGTGAAAGCCACAACCTTCAGGAGCACTCAGTGGTTCTGATCCGTGGCGGTCGTGTAAAAGACCTTCCCGGTGTGCGTTACCACATTCTGCGCGGTGTTCTCGATACACAAGGCGTTAAAGATCGTAAGCAACGCCGCTCCAAGTACGGCGCAAAGCGTCCGAAGTAAGTATCGCCATGGGTGGGGAATGTCCCCACCTGACCAATCGACACGTAAGGTGGTGCATTGCGCCGCCCCCGCTAAGAGGAAGACAACGACATGTCACGCCGTCACGCCGCTGAAAAACGCGAAGTACTGCCAGACGCCAAATATGGTGATCTGGTTCTAACAAAATTCATGAACAACCTGATGATCGACGGCAAAAAGTCGGTCGCAGAGCGTATCGTTTACAACGCGATGACCCGCGTTGAAGACAAAATCAAACGCGCGCCGATTGAAGTGTTTCACGAAGCGCTGGAAAACATCCAGCCGTCCGTCGAAGTACGTTCACGCCGCGTTGGTGGTGCTACGTATCAGGTTCCAGTTGAAGTGCGCCCAGAGCGCCGTGTGGCCCTTGCCATTCGTTGGTTGATCAAAGCCGCCCGCGCACGCAACGAAAACACCATGGAAGAGCGCCTTGCAGGCGAATTGATGGACGCAGTTCAGTCCCGTGGTACAGCCGTTAAAAAGCGTGAAGATACGCACAAGATGGCCGACGCTAACAAAGCGTTCAGCCACTACCGCTGGTAAGATTTCAAGATCGGGGCGCGGATACGCCGGGCCCCAATTTTCCAAAAGGGTTTTCCCTTTTTCAAAGCACACTTCTGAGGAAGCTTTCAAATGGCACGCGACTATCCCCTCGATCTGTACCGTAACTTTGGTATCATCGCGCATATCGACGCCGGTAAAACGACATGTTCCGAACGTATTTTGTTCTACACTGGTAAAGAGCATAACATTGGCGAAGTGCACGATGGCGCTGCGACAATGGACTGGATGGAGCAGGAGCAGGAGCGGGGTATTACAATTACTTCGGCTGCGACGACGACATTCTGGGAACGTACAGAAGACGGCTTGAATCCGGATTCTCCCAAGCACCGCATGAACATCATCGACACCCCAGGTCACGTTGACTTCACGATTGAAGTTGAGCGTTCTTTGGCTGTTCTTGATGGCGCGGTTACTGTTCTTGACGCCAATGCTGGTGTTGAGCCGCAGACCGAAACAGTTTGGCGTCAGGCCGACCGTTATAAAGTTCCGCGTATCGTATTTGTTAACAAAATGGATAAGATTGGCGCGGATTTCTATAACTGCGTTAAGATGATCAAAGAGCGTACAGGCGCTGTTCCGGCTCCTATTCAAATTCCAATCGGTGCCGAAACCGAGTTGGAAGGCATGGTTGACCTCGTCACCATGGAAGAATGGGTTTGGGAAGGTGAAGATCTGGGCGCAAGCTGGGTTAAAAAACCAATCCGCGACAGCCTGAAGGCGACAGCCGACGAATGGCGCGCACATCTCATCGAAAATGCGGTCGAGATGGACGATGAAGCCATGGAAAACTATCTGATGGATGGCGCTGAGCCTGACGTCGATACGCTTCGCAAGCTGATCCGTAAGGGTACACTGGCGATCAAATTCATCCCTGTATTGTGTGGTTCTGCGTTCAAGAACAAAGGCGTTCAGCCTCTGCTTAACGCTGTAATCGACTATCTGCCCAGCCCGATGGACGTTGTCGATTACATGGGCTTTAAACCTGGTGACGAAGAAGAAGTACGTGATATCCCGCGTCGTGCGGATGATGATATGGCGTTCTCTGGTCTTGCCTTTAAAATCATGAACGACCCCTTTGTAGGCTCACTCACGTTCACACGCATTTACTCTGGTGTTCTGAACAAGGGCGACACGCTCTTGAACTCTACGAAGGGTAAAAAAGAGCGCGTCGGCCGTATGATGATGATGCACTCTATCAACCGCGAAGAAATCACCGAAGCATTTGCGGGTGACATCATCGCTCTTGCAGGCCTGAAAGACACCACAACAGGTGATACGCTTTGTGCGGTTAACGATCCTGTGGTTCTTGAAACAATGACCTTCCCGACGCCGGTTATCGAAATCGCGGTTGAGCCTAAAACCAAGGCTGACCAAGAGAAGATGTCCACAGGCCTGGCCCGTTTGGCTGCTGAAGATCCATCCTTCACCGTTGAGACCGATATCGAATCCGGTCAGACCATCATGAAGGGCATGGGCGAATTGCACTTGGACATCCTTGTGGATCGTCTGAAGCGCGAATTCAAAGTGGAAGCCAACATTGGTGCCCCGCAGGTTGCGTACCGTGAAACGATCTCTCGTGAAGCCGAAGTGGTTTATACCCACAAGAAGCAATCAGGTGGTTCTGGTCAGTTTGCGGAAGTCAAAATGATCCTGATGCCAACAGAGCCGGGCGAAGGCTATTCGTTCGAATCTCGTGTTGTTGGTGGGTCGGTGCCCAAGGAATATATTCCGGGCGTTGAAAAGGGTATCAAATCAGTCATGGACTCCGGTCCATTGGCGGGCTTCCCGGTTATCGACTTCAAGGTTGCCTTGATCGAAGGTAAATACCACGACGTTGACTCCAGCGTTCTTGCGTTTGAAATCGCGGCCCGTATGGGTATGCGCGAAGGTATGCGCAAAGCGGGTGCCAAGATGTTGGAACCGATCATGAAAGTCGAAGTGATTACACCAGAAGAATACACTGGTGGTATCATCGGCGATTTGACCTCACGTCGCGGTCAAGTTCAGGGTCAAGATACACGTGGTAACGCGATTGCAATCGACGCATTCGTACCGCTGGCCAACATGTTTGGGTACATCAACACCTTGCGGTCCATGTCTTCTGGTCGTGCGAACTTCTCCATGCAGTTCGATCACTACGAAGGTGTGCCACAGAACATCTCTGACGAGATTCAAGCCAAATTCGCATGAAGTTAGGGTGGGCCACGGCCCACCTTACCCAACCAACGTAAGGTGGATTTAGGTCCACCACAGTAACACCAAAGGAGCCAACACCATGGCAAAGGCAAAGTTTGAACGTAATAAACCGCACGTTAACATCGGCACGATTGGCCACGTTGACCACGGCAAGACGACACTGACCGCGGCGATCACCAAGTATTTTGGTGA
>CALKXT010000163.1 GCA_938003685.1 uncultured Sulfitobacter sp.
CGCCATACATATCTAGGCCGGTAAAGTTAGGCGTGCAGCCGATGTGAACATAGGGGCCCGCAGTCTGGCTTGGGCTTTCACGCAGGGACTCAAGACGCTGCATTTTACATGCCCTCCTTGCGGTTTTCGAAATACGTCTGACGCCGCCCGCGCAGAACCAGATCAAATTTATACGCACGGCTGTCCATGGGTACTGTGCGGTTCATGTCCAAGGTTGCAGTCAACGCATCAATCGCTTCCTGTGTTTTCAAGATGCCAACAATGGGACACAACTTGATGTGTGGGTCACCCTCAAAATACATTTGGGTGATAAGGCGTTGTGCAAAGCTGTGTCCAAAAATTGAGAAGTGAATATGCGCAGGGCGCCAGTCGTTCATGCCATTGGGCCATGGGTAAGGACCTGGCTGAATGGTGGCAAACTCGTAACTGCCATCCTCGGCTGTGATCGTGCGCCCACAGCCGCCAAAGTTAGGATCCAACGGGGCCAGATAGCTTTCTTTCTTGTGACGATATCGCCCACCTGCGTTGGCCTGCCAGAACTCAAGCAAGGCACCGGGCACACCGCGCCCATTTTCATCCAATACGCGGCCATGAACGATGATGCGCGGGCCAATCGCGCTTTGACCAGATGCCGCGTAGTTGTGGATCAGATCGTTATCCAAAGCTCCCAGCATATCGTGGCCAAAGACGGGCGATGTCTCTTCGCTTAGTGTAGAGGGAAATGACAAAAGTGCGGATTGCGGGCTGCGTTTAATGCTCGTCTTATAAGGTGGAGTCAGCGCGTCGGGCTGCCAATTACGATCACGCGGAATAAAGCCGCCCATTTTTGGAGGCCTGTTACCAATACTCACAAGGTGACTCCCATCTCTTCGTAGGTTTGTTTGGCGAGTTTAATCGCGTGATTTGCTTTTGGTACACCGGCGTAAACAGCAACATGCATGAAGGCCTGCAAGACATCTTGGGGGGTGGCACCGGTATTGGCGGTAGCGCGGACATGCATGGGGATTTCTTCAAAGTTGCCAGTTGCGGCAAGCAAGGACAACGTCAGCATCGAACGCTCGCGCTTGGTGATTGCATTATCGGACCACAGTGTGCCCCATGCACCTTCTGTGATCATGCTTTGGAACGGTTCATCAAACGCTGATTTATTGGCCTCGGCCTTATCAACATGCGCGTCACCTAGAACGGAACGACGGGTCGCCATGCCCTTTTCAAAACGCTCAGACATCTGAAGGCTCCTTTGGTGTGGTCATCAATCCTGCTGTGCCCCGCATCAGTACGGCAACCCGACATAGTTTTCTGCCATCGCCTGTTGTGCTGCCTTGTTGGTGCGCAAAAACTCAATCTCGGCCACCTGCATTTTTAGATCAAACTCGGACTGATCAGGATAGGTATGCATCAAAGATGAAAACCACCAACTGAACCGTTCCGCTTTCCACACGCGCGCCAGTGCTTTTTCGGAATAAGCGTCGATACCGTCAGTGCTGTTGTTTTCATAGAAATCGCGCAAGCCATTATAAAGATAATTCACATCTGAAGCGGCGGTGTTCAGTCCCTTCGCGCCTGTGGGCGGCACGATATGCGCGGCATCACCGCACAAGAATAGACGCCCCCAGCGCATTGGCTCTGTTACAAAGGACCGCAACGGTGCGATAGATTTTTCGATACTTGGACCTGTAACCAGTTCTTCAGCCTGATCCGCAGGGATGCGACGTTTGAGTTCTTGCCAAAATGCCTCATCGGTCCAATCCTCTGGTCGATCACTCAATGAACACTGAATATAATATCGGCTTAGGTTCTCATTGCGCATTGAGCACAGGGCAAAACCGCGCGGCGAATTGGCATAGATCAATTCATTATTAACGGGGGGCGTTTCTGACAGAATGCCAAGCCAGCCGAACGGATAGACCTTTTCGTATTCCTTGCGAACGTCCAGTGGGATCGTTTGGCGGCTAACGCCGTGAAATCCATCGCACCCAGCAACAAAGTCACACTCAAGGTGGTGTGCTGTACCATCAACAGTGTATTCGACATTGGGTGTGTCCGTGTCTGCGCCGTGGATCACCACATCTTCGACGTTGAATTCGATCTTACCGCCGACCTTTTCGCGTGCATCATAAAGGTCGCGCGTCACTTCGGTTTGGCCGTACACCATAACGGGCGTGCCTGTGTGTTCGGTGAAATCGACGCGAAACATCTCATCCCCGTAAGAAATTAAAGTGCCATCATGTGGGATGCCCTCGGCGTGCAAACGGTCTGCACATCCCGCCTCTTCCATGAGGCTGACAAGCCCCTGTTCCAAAACGCCTGCGCGAATACGGCCAAGCACGTAGTCTTTGGTCTTACGCTCCAACACAACGCTGTCGATTCCGCGCGTGTGTAGTAATTGAGCCAATAAAAGGCCGGACGGTCCACCACCTATAATTGCGACCTGCGTTTTCATACCATCTCCCGCCTTCATTCTACGTATCTCTCATGTTTGAGTGGATATTAGAAATGATAAAATGCACCAGGTGGTTACCGAAGGGCTTGGGAATGGCCAACCACAGTCACCGCCACAATCAACGCCACAGGCGTAAAATGCGCTATGTGAAAATAGCGAGGGAACACTGCCCCCTCGCTATTGCAAGTCTTATTCAACTGGCTGGTCTAACGACTGTGGCCGCCCGATCGAGGGCGACCACAGGATTAGCATTTTAGCCCTTTTTGCTCATTGCATAGAAGATTGCGCCGCCTAGGACGGCACCGATGACCCATGCATATCCGCTGAGGACGCCCAAGGCTGGTACCCAGACTGTGGCGACAGAAAAGACTGCAGCGATACCAAACGCGATAAGCGCGGTGTCATTCCAGCCATTGCCATAGTGAT
>CALKXT010000164.1 GCA_938003685.1 uncultured Sulfitobacter sp.
TGTGATGGTGAATGCTGACGTATGGGCAGGTGTTTCTGACGCCAACAAAGGCATCATCAATGGCTGTGCAACCGAAGCTGCCGAGCGCGGTTTGCAAGCATCCAAGGACTACACTCAGTTCACCTATGACGGTCTGCGCGCAGGCGGTATGTCCGTTGAACCAGCCGGTGACGAGCTGATGTCTGGCCTCCGCGAAGTCGGTGCAACGATGACCACTGAATGGCTCGAGGCCGCAGGTGCCGAAGGTCAGGGCATTGTCGATGATTTCAAGGCGATGAAGTAAATCACGACATAAGAAGCGGCGCTGATAACAGCGCCGCTTCTTTCACATCTACTGCGGGGGGGCAGGACGATATGACGACGCTGCGCAAATTTCTTGATTCATTATATGTCGCGGCGGGGGCCATTGCCGCCCTTTGCCTTGTCGCCATTCTATTGTTGATCGTGGCCCAGATGGTCGCACGTTGGACTGGCACTGTCTTTCCAGGGGCCGCCAGTTACGCAGGCTATGCGATGGCCGGGGCCAGCTTCCTTGCCTTTGCCAATGCGCTGAACCGAGGGGCTCACATTCGGGTTTCCATCCTGCTCAATTCGCTTTCTGTAGGGCCAAAGCGCCTGCTTGAGATTTGGTGTTTTGGCCTAGCTGCCGCCATTGCCGCCTATTTCACCTACTACGCTTATTGGTTTGTCTATTGGTCATGGAAATTCAACGAAGTGAGCCAAGACCAAGACGCAACCGCACTCTGGATACCGCAATCCGTGATGGTTGTGGGTGGTGCGATCCTAACCGTCGCTTTGATCGACAATCTTTTACACGTCATCGTTAAGGGGGATCATCGGATCACCCGCGACCTTGTTGACCAAAGCTTTGGGGAATGAACTGATGACCGAATTATATGCCATCGTCCTTTTCCTTTTTGTCCTCTTTTTCCTGCTTGGTACTGGTGTCTGGGTCGGCCTTGCCCTGATGGGGGTGGCTTGGGTCGGAATGGAACTCTTTACCACGCGCCCCGTCGGCGACGCGATGATCACAACAATCTGGGCGTCTTCCTCTAGCTGGACATTGACCGCCTTACCGCTGTTCATTTGGATGGGCGAAATCCTGTATCGAACGCGATTAAGTGAAGACATGTTCAAGGGGTTGTCCCCATGGCTCGCCCGCCTGCCCGGCGGTCTGGTCCACACAAATATCGTCGGCTGTACCGTGTTTGCTGCTGTATCAGGATCATCCGCCGCAACGCTGACCACCGTAGGCAAAATGTCGATCCCGGAACTACGCGCCCGTAATTACCCCGAAAAAATGATAATTGGCACCTTGGCGGGGGCTGCAACATTAGGCCTGATGATACCACCCTCACTAGCTTTGATTGTCTATGGAGTGACTGTAAACGAAAGCATCACTAAGCTGTTTTTTGCAGGCGTCATGCCGGGCCTTGTGCTGGCCGTGATGTTCATGAGCTATGTCGCCATCATCAGTTGGACGTCCAAGGATTGGAACCCAGTGATAGAGACAGGGATGAGCTTTTCCGACAAAGTTAAGAACTCGCGCTTTTTGTTGCCTGTGTTCGCCCTGATCACCGTTGTGATTGGCTCTATGTACCTCGGATTTGCGACCGCCACCGAAGCCGCCGCAATTGGTGTGATCGGCGCGCTAACCTTGGCGCTGTTCCAAGGATCCCTAAACTGGTTCAGCTTTCGTGAAAGCCTGATGGGCGCAATGCGGACTTCTGCGATGATCGCTTTGATCCTTGCCGGGGCCGCATTCCTAAAACTCTCCATGGGATTCACCGGATTGCCACGCGCCTTGGCCGATGGGATTGCCGTAATGGAACTCACGCGCTTTCAATTGCTGATGGCCTTACTGGTTTTCTACATCGTCTTGGGCATGTTTCTGGACGGCATTTCTTCAGTTGTTCTGACCATGGCTGTTGTTGAACCTATGGTTCGTGGCGCAGGTATCGACCTAATCTGGTTCGGTATCTTTGTTGTCGTCGTCGTCGAGATGGCGCAAATCACGCCGCCAATTGGGTTCAACTTGTTCGTGCTGCAAGGTATGACGGATCACGAAATGGGCTATATCACCCGCGCCGCGCTGCCCATGTTTGCAATCATGGTGCTGATGGTATTCCTGCTGATTTGGTTCCCAGAAATCGCAACGTGGCTGCCTGATAATCTGCGCAAAGGGCCAGTGTAAGGGGCGTGAAAAATGCACCACATCCTTTGGCTGGCCTCAAGCCATGCACGCCTGTGTTTGATCGTTGGGTTGGCGGCGGGCCTGCTGTTGCCAGATTTGGCGCGCACCATGGTGCCATGGTTGCCACAGATGGTCGCAGCATTATTAACCATCACCGCCCTGCGCATCGGGCACCGCGCATCGATGGGTGCTGCACGCGACCTGCGGTGGGGCTTGGTGGCGGTGGCCCTCCTGCAAATGGCATTGCCAATATCGCTGCTGATATTGCTATCCCTATTCAACTTACAAGACACGCCAGCCGCCCTAGCGATCGTTTTGGCCAGCGCGGCCCCAGCGATCACTGGCAGTGTCAATCTGGCCTTGATCATGCGTTTGGATGGCGGGCGCATGATGCAAATTTTGGTGTTAGGCACGGCAGCCTTTCCGCTCACCATCTTACCCGTCCTTGCTATGCTGCCACAGCTTGGCCCCGCCACCGAAGTGGCGTTTGCCGCCGTCAAAATGTTGTTTGTCATCCTGTTCTCAACGGCGACAGGATTTGTACTTCGGGCATGGTTGTTCCCCAAGCCTTCCGAAGAGCAAATCAAAGCGCTCGATGGCGCGTCAGTTCTCGCGTTTTCGATTATCGTTGTGGGTTTAATGGCAGCCCTAAATCCTGCATTGCGCAGCGATCCTTGGGCGGTTGCTGGATGGGCGGTCTTAGCCTTCGCAATCAGTTACATTCTGCAAATATTAACCTTACTGATCCTCAGCCGAACCCGGTTGCACCCAGTCGCGGGACCATTGGCAATTGGCGCGGGAAACCGAAACATCGCACTGTTTCTTGTGGCACTGCCCGCAGACATCCTAGCACCCCTCATGGTGTTTATCGGATGCTGGCAACTACCGATGTACCTCACGCCAATTTTGCTTCCAAAACTCTATGCAAAGGTCTTGTCCAATGACTAAATGGCCGCAAATCCGTACCGTTGGTTTGTCTGGAATCTTGATCAGCTTTGCGGATAAAATGTCAGAACCCGCAAACCGCGCCGCCCTTGCGTTTCGCGCTGCTGTCGACGCGCAAGACTGGCAAGAGGTATCTGAAACCAGCACATCGCTTGTCTCTACCTTCTTGCAAATCGATCTCGCCGCAACACCCGCTGAGGCAATGACCGAACGCTTGTCAGACTTGATCGCGCAACAAGATTGGTTTGCCGCGCCCCTGCCCCAAGGCCGTACATTGTGGCATGTTCCAACTGTCTATGGCACTGATTTGGGGCCACAGTTGGAAGAGGCGGCAGAGGTTGCAGGCGTTGATCCTGACACCGCGATCAAGGAAGTATCTGAATCCCGCGTGCGTGTTTTGACCATCGGGTTTGCCCCGGGCCAACCCTATATGGGCGAACTCAGCAAGACGTGGGATATCCCCCGCCAACAGGGCCTGACAAAGTCGGTGCCCGCAGGGGCGCTTGTCATTGCGATCCGGCAATTGATTGTCTTTACAAATGACACGCCAACAGGCTGGCGGCACATTGGTCAGACAGCATTTCAGACCTTTCGCCCAAAATCTCAACAGCCCTTTGCCTTGTCACCCGGCGATGAACTGATCTTTCCGGCGATCACAACATCTGAGTTAAAAAACATCCTAGCCAAGGATGCGTCTGGCAATGGCGGTGCCACCACAGAGGTGTTGACATGACCGCATCTTTGCAGATTTTACAGGCCGGTCCCGCGCTCAGTCTCCAAGATTTGGGTAGGCCGGGGTATCGCGCCCAAGGTTTGACTTTAGGCGGTGCTGCTGACCCCACAGCGATTTACGAAGGTGCTGCTTTGTTGCGCCAATCAGCCACTTATGCGGTGATCGAAATGGCTGGAAGTGGGGGCAGTTTTAGTGCGGATACTGATATACGCATTGCACTGACCGGAGCCAAAATGGCGGCCAATATAGACGGTGATCCACTTATCTGGAACGCAAGTCATATGCTTCCGGCTGGTGCCAAATTAACCATTGGTGGTGCGCAAAACGGCAGCTATGGCTATCTGCATGTAGGTGGCGGTTTTGCCACTGACCCACAAATGGGCTCACGCGCCAGTCATTTAAGCGCAGGGCTGGGCCACGCATTAAAGAGCGGTGAAACCCTGCCTGTCGGCGCAGATAGCGGGAAAGACACCGCAATGACCTTGCCCGCCGATCCACGCTTTGGCGGTGGTGTTGTGCGGGTTGTCGCATCAATGCAAACTGAAGCCTTTGCCATTGAGACACGCGAACGATTTTTCCAAACGCCTTTCAAACGTGACACCCGCGCCAACCGTATGGGCGTTCGGATGGACCATGAGGGCGATGGTTTTTCCACAGATGGGCAACTTAGCATTGTCTCGGAAGTGATTGTTCCCGGCGATATCCAGATCACCGGGGATGGCGCGCCATTTGTGTTGATGTGTGAATGCCAAACGACGGGTGGCTACCCTCGTATCGGTACTGTCATTCCCTGCGATTTACCGCGCATCGCTCAAGCTCAAGCCGGAACACCAATAAGATTCGAATTCATTGGTCTGGATCAGGCCGCAACCCTACAGCTAAGATACCTGAAAGAGTTAAAAAGCCTAACAAGCCATGTAACACCATTGGTGCGTGACCCGGCCAACATCCGTGATTTGCTGAATTATCAATTAATTGGCGGTGCAGTTTCTGCCAATGCAGACCCTTTTGAAGAGGACCTCTAAAATGCCTTACGTGGATCTGAACGCCGACATGGGCGAAAGCTTTGGCCCTTGGACGATGGGTGATGATGCGGCTTTGTTGAGCATCGTTACCTCGGCAAATATCGCCTGTGGTGGTCATGCTGGTGACGCGGATGTCATGGCCGCGACAATGACTTTGGCACATCAAAACAGTGTTGGAATTGGTGCGCATCCGGGGTTTATGGACCTTGCAGGATTTGGACGAAACCGCATGTCGGTTCCGCGTGCGACATTGCAAAATCAAATTCGTTATCAGGTCGCGGCCAGCGTAGGCATGGCGCGTGCATCTGGTGCAAAAGTGCGTCATTTGAAACTGCATGGCGCTATCGCCAACATGGCATCTGAAGATGAGAATTTGGCCCGCGACCTGTATGAGGCGGCCCTAAGCGTAACCCCTGATCTAATTATCATGGTGCTTGCCGCCACCGCCCAGCAAGACGCAGTACGCGCGCTTGGCTGTCAGTGGGCAGGTGAGATTTTTGCGGATCGTGCGTACAATGACGATGCAACTTTGGTGGATCGTTCTAAACCCGGTGCCGTGATCCATGATGCAAACCTCGCAGGTCAACGCATGGTAAACATGGTACAAGCAGGCGCGATCATCACAGAAAGCGGCAAACACATCCCGACCCAAATCGACACGATTTGTTTGCATGGCGACACGGCAGAAGCCGTGCAAATTGCAGCATCGGTGCGTAAGCAACTCGAAGCGGCAGGTGTCACGTTACGCCAATTTGAAGGCCACACAGGCTAGTTGGCCGCTCGCGTAATTCGATAACGATGGCCAACATCAAAAAGCCCGTTCATGACCGTTTGCGTCCCATCAGCCCACTGAACCTCAAGGCGCGTCGCCCGCCTTTCACTCCCCAACCCAAAGTGAACTTGCGATGCATCAAATGACATAAACCCACCGCCAAGCTGTATCTCACGGCTTTGTACGCGACCCGTACTATCGGTTATCGATACAACCGCGCCAATACCATCTCGGTTACCTGCTAGATCATGCAATTCAAACACAACACCCGGTGTCTGTGTGTTATTGCGAAACACGATCAGCGGGCCGTTCACCGGGTGGGTTAGCAGATCAAGGTCGCCATCGCCGTCCATATCAAACTTGGTCGCAGATGCAGTCATGAGGTAATCTTCTAACCCAAACGGGCCTGATGCCTCAGCAAACGATCCATTACCTTGATTGTGGAAAAACAGATTTGAGGGTGACACTTCGTTTGGCACCCACGTGCCATTCACGATATAAACATCTTGCCCCCCATCATGATCGAAATCAGCGATCTTTGTATCCCAACTCCAACCGCCAACATCTAAACCTTGGGCTTTGGCCGTGTCCGCATAGGCGCTACCATCCCATTGCAACAGCACGTTTGAGCGCAAAATCTGAGGATGGGTTAGAGCGATCTCATCTGCTTGTGGCTGACGGACGGGAAGGAAATGCAGGTCACAATAGGCGCGCGGGATAGGTTGAGTTGCTGGGATCAGCGCACAGACCTTTGCATCACGCTTCTGAATAGCCAAATCTTTAACCAGCATTGCGCGACATTCATCAAGCATGCGACCAGAAAGGGCCTGACATTTACTGGCATAAGTTGGATCAAAGTTATTGCCAGATTTGTACCAATCTTTGATCTGCATATTTTGGATGCAGGTAGCCTTTGACTGCGGGTTTTCAATACTGTCACAATAGACATCCAGTGACTGCATTTTGAGCGTATCGGACACCCCAGATGACCTGCCAGCGATCTGTGCTAAATATATTTCAGGCACACCATTGTTCAGTAGATCAGCCGTTTTCACAGCCATCGTCGTCGTCGTGGTATGTGGGATCAGACCAGAGGCATGATCAATCATTTCAAAATCACCCGCGCCATTCCCGCGGTAGAAATAGTCAGGGATGTCAAAGTCATTGCCAACAATCAGGTCCGTTGCGCCATCACGGTCCATATCTGTAAAAAGGATGCTCAGCGTTTCCCCGGGCAGCCCTGGCAGATCGGTGAACCTCTCGCCAGACAACGCGCCACCGTCATTCCAGACAATCCGATTGCGCGACTCTTCGCCGGGGATCCGGCGATACCAGCCCGCAGCCCAATTGCCCAAAGCAACGTCTAGATCACCATCACGGTCTGCATCTGCAAAACTAAGACCCATCGACATCACTGCGTCTTCACGGTTTGTAACGGGGTGCGGGGGTTCATCACCAAATGCACCATCAACATTGCGCCATACGTAGTTGCCTTGCAGATAGGTGCCTAAAAACAAATCAAGCCAGCCATCGTTATCAATATCAACCAAGGCGGATTGGAATATCTGCTGTTTTGCAAGCGCCCCAAGGTCAACTTGCAGCCGATCAAATCTGCCTTGTCCGTCATTAAGATACAGATACAGGCCCGCCTCTGTTGACGCGATTGCGATATCCAAATCACCATCCCGATCAATATCCCCGGAAGACACACCGCGCCCCTCCCAGAACGGCGGCCACATGTCGCGGAACGAAAACTCTAATGGCTTGTCGATACCGATTTGATCAGCCTCTAACCGTGTAAAGGGCAGTTTATCAGGTGGTGACATGGGACGCAGTGGGGTTTCTTTGACCGCAATGCGATCTGCATCTAGGCTGGTCACCTGCCATGGCGCGACTTCATCTGCATGGGCCGCCCAAAACATGCTTTCGGGTGCCGCGTTGCCCTGCAACAACATCTCAAGCGCGCGTTGAGATTGCCAGTTGTAGTAGGTCTGCACGCCAACCCCGGCCAATATACCCAAAGCCGTCACAGCGCCCGACAACAACCAAGCCGCGCGCGCACCAATGGCCTGATACACGATAAAGAATGAGTAAATTGAGAATGTCCCCAGTGTGAACAGCAACGTCATAACATAACCCTGCGCCAATCCCGCACTGAGCAGGGCACCCGTCACCACCACATCAAAGGCAATTGGCACGGGCAAGAATACACCGACGAGCCCAATCAAAATCAATGCGATCAATGAAAACTGTAGCCCCGTGATCAAATCCTGCGGCAATAAAGTAGCCACCGTCGCGCCCAGCGCACCAGCCAACAGCATCAGCGGCACCGTCAATTTAATGATGTACCACAGGTTTTTGACATACTCCGCTGTAACCCCAATCACGGCACGCGTCACAGGTTCGCCTTGTGTTGATCGCGCAACATCACCCGGTTGGGTGGGCTGCATTGCACAAATCAATTCATCATCAGGCAACTCAGTTTGCGGTAACAAACGGCACAGCAGCGGTATCACCACAAGGATAATGGCAAGGCTCAACACGATCTTTGTCACCGCCATGAAGAACGGTAGGATCGAAAACAACATGGTCAGCACAACAACATTTAACGTGGGCGATGCAATCATCGCAGACAGGGTCGTTTCCGCGCGCATGCCTGCAGAATACATACCTTTTGCTATGGGTGCCGCACAGTTCACACAGACGCCCAAAGGTGCGCCAATGACCATCCCTAAGACCGAATTTGCAAACCCACCCCGAAAGCTACGCCTACGCAAGTAAGGTGTAATCGTTAGAAAGGCCGCAGCAAACAGCACGCCAAAAGTCATGCCTTTTTTATTCGTGTGGATCCAATTCAGCGTTGACCAAAAAATCTGCTCTGGAAGCGCCATGTCAGGGTTGAG
This sequence comes from uncultured Sulfitobacter sp., assembly GCA_938003685.1. Lineage (GTDB taxonomy): Bacteria > Pseudomonadota > Alphaproteobacteria > Rhodobacterales > Rhodobacteraceae > Sulfitobacter. The sequence goes on from CALKXT010000164.1 coordinate 8,573, forward strand.
CGGATATTTCGCTTCAAAGCTCAGCGAATCCTCAAGCTGGATCGCACCAGACATCATCGCCTTTTCGTCCAACGCTGGATATCGCGATCCAGTCCAAAACAGATAAGCCAGGACACAAATCAAAAGCGCGCCAAGGGCAAAGCGCACCGTTTGTCCGGGTTGGATCATCCGAGAAATCATCGGCATATTTTTCCGTTTGTGAGCATTTTGCAAACCATGGATGGCATCACGTTGACTGACAAGCGCCAGACCACACCAATTCCCAAACCCTTTGCATAAAAAAGGCCCCAGTCATTACAATGACCGGGGCCTCAAAAGTCACTCAGTAAGCGTTAGCCTTTGTCAGCTTCGATCGCTGTCAAACGGCCTTCGAGGTCGCCAATCTGTGTGTGCAGCTGTTCGATGTAGATGTGCGCATGCTCTAGTTCGTTCAGCATGCTCAGTACTTTTGTGGTCATGTTGACAGGCTGGTTTGGCAATGTTGGCCCAACCGCTGGTAGATGCTTGTTGGCCCACATCTCTTGCGCGTGCTCGGCAATGGATGGAACAGTGTATTGTTCAGCGTCAAACACACCATCACACGGCGTCGCAGGTGTACAAGATCCAGCAGTGCCGGTTGTCAGTGAACCTAGAACAGACACATTACCCAATGTATCGATAGCAAGCTCAGTACCCGCTGTGGTTCCGTTGGCGATGCGGAATTCAGAAGCTTGGTTCTGGAAAGACCAAGTTGTGCCACCCGCGCTATTGTCTTTCATACCAAACACAACAGCACCGTTGTTTTCGAGCAACAGCAGGCGACGCGCCGCAACGGTTGAGCTGGCCTCTTCGACGATCAAACGTGCGGTTTCGTCTGTCTTACGAACATGCAGAGCAAAGTCGGGGGTCGTCGTACCGATACCGACGTTGTTATCATTGGCGATATACAAAGAGTTGGTGTCAGCGCCGGGCTGAATGCGGAAAGGCAACTGGCTGCCGTTTGTCACGTCGCGGATAAAGAAGTTCGCTTCGTTACTCGCCAGATCCCATGTCTGTGGGGTAAAGCCCGATGAGCCGTCCTGCTCAAGACGCATGGTCGGGCTGTCACCATCAACGATATGCATTTCAACAACGGGTGTTGCTGTGCCGTTACCGATCCGACCACCGTCATCAACATACAGCGAATTGGAAGGTGCAGATGCTTCGATTGTGAACGGTGTGCGACCACCATCGATATCATCAATGGAGAATTTGTTCGCACCACCATTGCCAGAATCGTTGAACGTGATCTGCCAATCAACCGTTGGGAAGCTGGCGGAGTTGGACGTATCCTGTGCCTTGATGCGCAGGTTGTTTTCCTTGAGGCGCAGTGTGTCAAAGCCAAAGCTTTCACCATTCACACAGTCCTGACCGGCACAGATTGAACCCTGAACAATCAGGTCATCAATAATTACCTGATCCGCAAGCGCACCGCCTGCTGTCATCAGCAATGCCGCCGATGTCAGTGCCGTGCGGCGCTTTAGGCGTGATATAAATTTTGTCATGTCGTGTCCCCCTTGAGGATTATATTGATCTTACAGCACCCACCCATGTGTCCTGCAGACCTTTGATTATTCTTCTTTCACATCATCCGGCGTGACGATCACACCACGTGAAACTGTAAAATAGCCGCTTAAGAAATAGGGCTTTGCGTTCGTGTCTTTTTGATTTTCACCGCGACCGTTATCGATTTGGTTCACGATTTTCTCTTCTTCTTTTGTCGCAGCTTTAATTTCGTACCGATAGATACCGTCCACGACATCACCACTTTCCAACTGGAAAACTGGCGTGCCTGAATCTGCATGAATGGCTGTAACTTTGCCAATAGGATCGGCAACAGTCATGGTTGTATTGCTAAGTCCAACCCAGTTCTCAAACCATACCGCATTTGAATTATGCTGCTGAACAGGCTTGGGCGTGTCTTGTGCAATCGCCAATGTAGCAAGTGACGAAAATGCCAATACGGCTAAACCAGAACAAAATCTCACAGCAATGCCCGCTTTCTCTTCAATGTGGTCGATAAAAATTCGAAACGTCTTAAAATAAGCCACTAATATAGATCAAAAGTTACCACGTTGTAGCATTTTGGCAAACACTAGATTGCAAAAAATTACACAAGCCACTGTTTATAATAAACAATAAATGACGCTTAGAAAGCATCCCTTCAACAATTTCTATCTGGAGTGGTTTCTCGCGCTTGAGATACGCCACATACGAGCGCGCTGTTGGGCGTCATTTATCTGTACGGAGGTGAGTCTATTCGCGAAATATGCATTGGTTCTGTCCGCCCCTTCAGCGTCTGCGTCACTGGCAAGAAGCAGCCACATATGACCCAAAACATAGTCCTGGGGTAACCCAAGCGCCTGAAAATACATCACACCTAAATTCAACATCGCCGGTCCGTGACCACGTTCTGCGGCCGCGCGAAACAAGTCTGCCGCCTCAACGTTATTCTCAAACGGGCGACCCGGACCATTGCCAATCAGCCAGCCCATTTGGAACAGGGCAACAGGGTCACCAGCCTCAGCTTTATCTGCCAACAACAACAATCCCGTTTCGCTTGTATCTGGTGGCAGTAACCGGCCATCATAAACCAGCGTTGGTGATTGCGAGACGTCGCCAATATCAACCTCTGACCGCCCCCCCCCTTGCCTGTAAAGAGCAGCGGCCTTTTCTTCGTCCAACGGCACGCCAAAGCCATTTTCGTATAAAACGCCAAGGTTTGTCATTGCCGTTGCCAAGCCCTGTTCTGATGCAGCGGCAAAATACTGTGCGGCGCGCGTGTAATCTTGTGGAACTCCATTCCCCCTAACATACAACAGACCTAGGTTATTGAGCGCGCGCGCATGCCCTGCATTTGCCGGGCCTTCATACAATTCACGCGCCCGAACAAAATCCTGCGCAACTCCTTTGCCATCTTGATACAAGACACCAAGGCTAACGGATGCCCCTATGTGACCCGCTTTACCAGCTTGCGCATAGAGTTCGACGGCAAGCGACAGTGTTTTCGGATCAGTTTCTGACACCAATGCAAGATCATACAGGAATTGAGGCTCACCCGATTTCGCCGCTTGTTCAAAAAGAGACAAAGCATCTGCGATATTTTTTGGGCCACCCAAGCCTTCATAGCGATACCGCGCGAGATGGTTCTGCGCTGCTGCATGGCCCTGTTCAGTGGCGCGCTCAAACCACTTAGCCGCCTCAGTATAATCTTGCAGAACGCCTTGTCCTTCGTGATACACGAGGCCCAACGCATATTGCGCGTCCGCACTGCCCGATTGTGCAGCCGCAACAAGTTGGTCTTGGATCATATCTGTTTGTTGCGCTTGGACTGAACCCATGTACAGAATGGCGATAAGCGCAAAAGAAACGAAGCGTAGAGCCTTCATTGGTTCACTGTATCCGCACCCTTGCGTACGGTCTGATTTGTCTGCGGCGTTCTCTCTGAAACCGTTTCAAAAAAAACTCGCGCTTCGGTCTGCGCTTGGGCAATTTGGTCGGGCGTCATCAAGTCATTAATCAAAGAACGGGTTTCTGCCGCGCCTTCATGGCCGCTGGCCGCTGCAATGTTAAGCCACTTGTGCGCGACGACATAATCCAAAGGCACACCTGCCCCAGTCGTGTACATCTGCCCTAACTTAGCCTGCGCAGTCACGCTTCCGGCAGTTGCCGCTTGCTCCAACAATGCGGTGCCTTCCTCAACGCGATCTTCCTGATCCAGATACCACATGCCCAATTGAACTTGTGCGGGGCGCACCCCTTTTGAGGCTTGATCCTGAATCCAAGCCAACGCGTCAGCATCTTCGTTTTCAAAAGCTGCAATCATCATCCAAGGCACTGCCGTATGTGGCGCGGCGACAGTGTCCAAAGCACCTGCAAGGGTCAACTTTGCCAATCGCTCAAGTCCGCGCTTGTCACCTTGTCGTGCTGCGGTTTGATAATACGTAATTGCCCGATTCAAACTGACCGGACCACCACGCCCCACTTCAAATAATTGCGCCAACGCAAAACTGGCGCGCGCCAAACCCATCTCTGAGGCTTGTTCATACCAGAACGCGGCCTCTGCATCATTTTGTGGCAACACCTTTCCTGATGCATATCCAAAGGCCAGATTATTCATTGCGCCGGGTTCTTTCGCCTTGGCCGCAGCCAGCAACCAGCGCAGCGCTTCTTCTGCGTTCGGCTCCAACCCATCGGAGCCTTGCAAATATTTCGTCCCAAGTGTGCGCTGCGCAAGCGCCTGACCACCCTCAGCCGCACGGCGATACCATTTCAGCGCATTCTCGGATGATTGTGCCACGCCTGCGCCAGTTTCAATTGCCTGCCCCAGATAATATTGCGCATCCACTTGCCCACTTCCCGCGGCCTCTTCCAGCCAACGCATTGCTTCACTTTGGTTTTCAGGCGTTCCAACACCCTTTAGTAAAGCCCGGCTCAGCTCAAACTGCGCCGATGCATTCCCTGCCTCACTTGAAGCAAGAAACCAGTTGAACGCCTGCACGTCATCTTGTGCGACACCCGTTCCGTTTTGATAGAGCAACCCGAGATAATATTGCGCCTCAGGATGGCCGCGCGCCGCGGCGCTGGCGAACAGTTCGCTTGCCTTTACCGGATCACGTTGGCTGCCTGCACTCAGGTATATGCGCGCCAACAACGTGGCCGCATCGGCATTGTTCTGGGCAACTGCTTTTTCTAGCCACCCGATAGCGGCAGTTTGATCACGTGGTCCGCCGATGCCATCAAATAGAACTCTGCCCAGCCGATACTGCGCCAATGAACTACCATCGCGGGTTGCAATTGCCGTCAATGCATCTCTGACAAACACGAAATCGCCGCGCTGGTAGGCCTGTTCCACACTGGCCATCGTCACAGGGTTTTCGCCTTGCGTCCCGGCCCCATCACCATCCACCGCTTTGGGATCTTGTGCGTGCGCGACCGCGCCAAATACACAGAATCCAGTCACAAGAATCCGATAGGCAAATTTCATCTTTGACATTTTTTCACTCACTCAGCGGGTCAATCATCAATCTTGCACGCTCCTGAGAACAACGGCCAGATCGACATAAATTTCTTAATTTCAAACTGCGCGAACCATACGCCGCCACAAAGTGAAGTCAATTGATCAGCCACAGCAATGCCGCAGCCGCGCAGAGCGCCGTGCCAAATGGGATAGGGCCAGCAGCCTTTAATGCAGAGCGATTTCGGAGGCTATCGGTCAAGGCCATCAACAGGCCAAACACAGCACCAAGCAGCACTAACATTGGCAAGTCGAATGGGCCGACAAAGGCACCCAAGCCCACCATTAGTTTTACATCACCAAACCCCAGACCCTCACGGCCACGTAGCCAAAAATAACCGGCCCTTAGTAACGCAAAGCTTCCCGCGCCAAATATCGCACCCAACAACGCATCGTAAATCCCAATGCCTCCGGGGGCGACAGCGAGGCCGAGCGCAACAGCAGCCAATGCGGCAGTCAAAATATCAGGCAGCCGAAACCAGATAAGATCAGCGCCCGCTAATCCAATCAACACCCACAGAAATAGTGCGGACAGGAACACATGAATCGGGTCGCCCCCCGCGATAGCAGCAAGTACCGCAGCGCAAATCGCCAAGAGTTCGACGTAGAATATCCACGTAGGAAAAGGCTGCCCGCAGATGCCACATTTTCCCCGCTGCATGATGAACGAGATTACCGGGATCATCTGCATTGGGCGCAGCGCCGTATCGCAATCACGACAAGCAGACGCTTTGGCGACGACGTCTTCACCACGTGGTAATCGGTCGATCAAAACACCGATGAACGATCCAATAGCTGGGCTGACGATAATCAGTAGCAATGTAACGGGTGTCAGAGCGACCACATATAACCCTTGATTGAATTCCATAATTTCTTAGCAAAGTGAATTTATCTAAACCATCAAAACAGGAAACTGCGGATAGACAATACCAGCACGCGAGCCATATCATGCCTCAAAATAAAAGGACAATTTGATGCTGCGGGCAACGCCGAAATCACGATCAAAGGTCAAACCATTTGCGGCCAGGCGTCCAGTGCAGCGCGACGCTGGGTTTTCGTTGCTGGAACTGATGGTCGTTGTAGTGATCCTATCCATTCTTGCCCTTGTCATCGTACCGCGTGTCATTGATCGCCCCGATCAAGCGCGCGCAGCACGAGCGCAATCAGACATTGCCGCCATTTCTAGCGCAGTCCAATTGTACCGTCTTGATAACTTTAGATACCCCACAACTGAACAGGGTCTGGCTGCACTCGTGAACATGCCGGCAACCGATCCACAGCCCAAAAACTGGGCAACCAACGGGTACATGGAGCGCCTGCCAACAGACCCATGGGGCCAGCCCTATCAATATCTTGAACCGGGCGTGCATGGTGATTTCGACATTTTTTCCTACGGGGCTGACGGCGTTTCCGGTGGCACAGCTGCGAATACCGATATTGGGTCATGGCAACAAAACTAACCCCCTCAGTCACACCTGACGCTGGAATCACCCTGATTGAACTATTAGTGGTGATAACCGTTTTAGCGATTTTGGCGGTGGGTGTCAGCCTGACTGCATTTGGATCAGGCCAACAATCAGCGCAATCCGATAAAGAAACATTTCGCAAACAGTTCAACGCCGCACGTGGCCTCGCGATCCAAGGACGCAGCGCGCGCGGGTTAAATGTGGGCCCAACAGGTTTAAGCACTGCAGTGATGAAAAAGGGCGATTGGGTGATAAAGCCAATCCTGCACCAATGGTCAGGAACGGCCACAATCTCGCGCCTTGGACCGCGATCAAAGCAAGATGCGCCAGACATCATCTTGCTCGCCAACGGGCAGAACACAGCCTTTGACGTAATATTTTCAGACCGCAGGTCACGCCCACAAAAATGCAGCAGTGATGGGTGGACGGGCCTGATATGCGACCAAAATTGAAACCACGCAAACGCGATGCTGGAATGACGCTGGTTGAATTGGCGATTGCGGTGTTGATCCTTGCAATGGGAACCATCGCTGCACTGCGCGCCGTTGATCAGTCCCGGCTAGCAATTGGCGGTGGTCAAGATCGTGTGTTGGCGCAACTTGCAGCACGAAACCGTGCTGAGGAACTACAACTTTTAGGCACTGTGAATAGCAGCGCATTGCCCGAAATGGTCGAGATCGCAGGTCAGAACTTTACCTTGAAAATCAGCACAAAAACAACCGCTGCTGGATTGACCGAAACGACCGTAACGGCACGTGCAGAAAGAGGCGGCGGCGCTCTATATGTTGTCTACTTGCCGCGTGGGTTTGCACAATGAAGCGCCCCAATAACGACACTGGAATGACCTTGATTGAACTGGTGGTCGCAATGGCAATCTTTGCCTTGGTCGCGATCATGGGTTTACAAAGCCTTACTGGAACGCTGCGTATTCGCGACCGCCTGGTGACCCTTGATGATCAGAACGCGGAAATTGGCCTTGCCCTCGCTGTTATGCGGAATGACCTGACATCCATTATGCCTTTATTATTTTATCCCCCAGATCGTGGTGCCCCCAGATCCGCGTTGCGCCTGACCTCTGGTGGATCAAAGTTTGCGATGTCTGTTGGTGGGCAACCTGACATGAGCGGGCAAGCCAACGGCGAAATTCATCGTGCGCAATGGCGATTGGATCGTGACAATGCACAATTGCATCGCAGTGTTTGGACCACGCTAACGCCTGCTAACCAGACAGCACTGCAACCCGAAACCATTATTTTGGAAGGAGTTAGTACACTAAGCATACGCACATATTGGGAAGGCCAAGGTTGGATTGACGGGGCAAATAATCCATTGCTTGATTTCGCGAATATTAGTGCAAACCCAGACGGCGACAGTACTGGTGGTCCGCCCGAAACTTACTCTGACATCCTACCAAGCGGCATCGAAATTACAATGACAACGCAAGCCTATGGCACTCTCACCATGATCGAGAGTTTGCGATGAAGGCACATCGATCTGCTTACTGTGATCGCGGGTTTGTTCTGGTGAATGCGCTCATCATCGTGGCCGCCCTTGCTGGTGCTGCTGTGTACCTGCTGGCCCGCGCTGATGCAGGGCGTGTAAGATTGGAAACCGGGCAAAACTCTGGGCAGCTTGGTTACTACCTTGACGCATTTGAGGCGCTTTCGATCACCTTACTTAACCAAGACATGCGAGGCGGCGATGTCGATCATCGTGGAGAAAATTGGGCCAAAGCCGATTACAACGTGCCGCTGGATCGCGGACAGGTCAGCGGGGCAATTACTGACATGCAAGGGGTGTTCAATCTGAACTGGTTGACGGACCCAACAAATTTATCCGCACCCGATGCCTTTGACCGCCTATTGGTTCGCAATGGCATTTCAGCCAGCACTGGCAATGCGATCCGTGCGTTTATGCAGCCCGGTGGCCCGCGTAATCGACAAATTTACGCCGCATCAATCCCTGCGATTGACCCCGTCGGCGGCGCGCTTTTCTCAGTTGAACAATTGGCCGATATTCCGAACTTAGCACCTGATGAGCTTGCAAAGATAAAACAAGTGGCAACGGTTCTGCCGGGTGACAGCAAAATCAACGTCAATATGGTCCCCGCAGATATTTTGGCAGGTTTCGTGCCACAGGTTCGCCCCGCCGCACTTTCTGCTATGCTGATCCCCCGTACACGAACACCATTCACCTCAGTCGATGTATTTATGGAAGCATTGAATATCGCAGCAGGAGAAGACTTGTCCGAGGAGGTCGACGCCTCTCGATTTTCAGTGGCTTCCGATTGGTTTGAGGTTCGCATCAATGCCGAATTGCAGGGGCAAACGGCCAGTCGCATCAGTATTTTGCGGCGTTTCGCCGCCCCGACCGGGACAGTGCTCTATTGGCACAGCAGCTCATATCGGTAACAACAACTGCAAGCACATCACATGGCATTGAACAATCACAACACAGCCTGCATCATTTAGCAGAAATCAAAAACAGGACCCCGCGTGAAACAACCCGCACCAGAAAGCTTTGGCGACCCTTTTGTCCGCCTTAGCGAAAACACATCTGCACCGACAGCACAGCAAATCGCGCTTGTCCCCGGTGCCGAAGTGCCTGTGCTGGCGTTAGATTTACCGCCCGGATTGCGCGGTCAGGCCCGTGAACAAGTTGCGCGACGGCAATTGTTGGACCGTGTTGGATTAGAAGCAATCAACATCGAAATGCGGCCCATCTTTATGCCTCGTCAGGGTGATGCATGGTCAAAGGTTTTAGTCACGGATGCGGCTGAGTTAGATAAGTGGAAGATCATCGCAGGCTCGCAATGCCGCGCGTTGCTGCCTGACTATCTGGCCTTACCTTGCACACCGGGTATTTGGACCGTGACCAATCTAGACGACGTCATTGTTGCACGACTTGGACCGGACGATGGTTTCTCTGCCATAGCGGAAATTGCGCTGACGCTGCTTGCAAAGCAACTGGAAGGGGGTGCGGAAAAACCCAAGGCTATTTTGTGCCTAGATGATGAATTTTCACGACTATCCACACTGGCAAAAGAGCACGATATTCCTGTTGTTACTTCACTTGATGCGGTCAAAGATTTCGATCTGCCTCGGCCCAAAATTTTGGGCCATGGGGAATTAGATTTTGATCTGCGCCGTGATCCTCAGGTTACCCGCAGACGATTACGTGCAACCGTATTACCATGGCGTTGGCCGTTGTTGTTTGGAATCATCGCAGCCGGATTATGGGCTGCAACGCAGGTCATCGAAACGCGTCGAATCACGACACAAACAGCAGACCTCAACAATCAAACACGCGCATTGGTCAAAACCCACTTTGTGCCATCCGGTCCATTGTTGGACATGCGGATTCAAGTCACACAAGCGCTCGCAAAATTGCGCGGTGAGACAGGGAGCGATGGGCCCCAAGAAAACGCCTTTGATCTGTTTGCACAAGCTGCTGGTGTTCTAAAAGATGCCGGTGCCATCACTGAACAAGTTAGTGCCGTATCCCCCCAAGAACTCGCGGTCATCCTAAAGCTTGAAAGCTTTGCTGCGGTAGATAAATTGGCAGCGACATTACGCGCCTCAGGGCTTGCGACCGAGATTCGTGAATCGCGGGCAAGTGACGGTTCATCCTTGGTGCGTACTGAACTGCGTCTTACCCAAGCACTTGACACCGAGGGGGCCAGCCAATGACTGCCCACTTTATCGACATGCTACTTCAACGATCACCGCGCGAACGTGTCTTGCTTGGCCTGTTGGTTTTTGTGTTCCTGCCGATTGTTATCTTCTTTGCTATATTGCTGCCGTTGCGTGACGCTCAAGACGCGGCAAAGTTACAACAAAAAGAAGCTATCGCACTGCACCGTTGGGTGAATGAACGCGTATTTGAAAAAACTAGCATGGCACAGGCACCAAAAACAGTGGCTGTTGACCCAATTGGGTCCAGCGCCGTTGAACAAAGCCTGATTGATGCTGGTCTACGCGATGCCATCAGCGATCTAAGCGCCTCAGAGGATGGTACAATTGATCTACGTTTTGATCTGGTGCGGTTCACCACACTGACCAATTGGATATCAGCGAACAATCGCACGTGGGGTTACGCCATGACCAACTTCCGCTTTGAAGCCACGCAAACTGAAGGCAAAGTCAGCGCCATATTGACGCTGTCCCCACAAACTTAACGCGGCTGATTTAGCGCAAGGTTTCCAAACGAGTTTTGATGTTTGACTTGCGACCAGCCATGCCACCCAACGGGTCCAGATCAGGATTTGTTTTCAACAATTCCGTCAGCGCAGCGTCAGCTTGCATCAGATAAGATTTGCCAGTCTTGGCGTCCCCTTTGGCCAAAGCCTGCAACCCCATTTCATGATCAGCAGTAGCCTGTACTGACAATGCCGCAGCGCGCCCTTTGCCTGTTTGGGAACCCGCCAGTCTAGAGGCTTCCTTGGAAGCAGCAGCAAATTCACCCGCGCGCAAATAGCCATGCGACAACTCAAGCTGGATGCGCGGTTGAAGTTCGCCAGCGTCCGGCAACAACGTCCGATAGGCGCTATTGGCTTTGTCATAATCACCCTGCTCTAATGCAGAGCGCGCGGTAATATAGTTTGACTGAAACGACTTTTGCCCAATACTGCCTGTTTCTGCGCAGCTTGAAACCATAAGTACGGACAGGCCAAGAAACCCGGCCCGGGTGCGTGTAAATATTTTCATGTACCTGCTCAATTTTGTATTTTTATTTTGTTAAACTCTATCACCCGCCTCTGCTTTCGTCCACAAAAGCAGTGTAACATGCGCATTGGAGGTGCAGAATGCGGCTGATTGCTGCGATAATGACACTGGTAACTTTGGCAGCCGCCGGGCTGGCAGGGCAGCAATTGTATGAGACAGTAAATGTGCCAGAGGCAGCACTTGATGTGGCTGCATTAACACAAACCAACAGCGCAGAACCACAACCACCAACACCCGCAGCGCCATCACAACGCTGGCCTGCATTGTTTGGTGAGGTACAGCCACCCTTGCCCAAAGCACCTGAAATCATCGCAGAGACACCAACACCGGCACAAGAACCGCAGCCCCCAAAACCGCCTGTTAGCAGCCTTGGTTATAGCATCACCGGGTTGGTTGATTTAGGGGACAGCGCCATGGCGATGGTGTCGCATCCAACAGGAAACAAGTTGATGCGCGTTGGAGATGACTTGGCCGATGGCGTGATCATAAAACGCATTGATGAAGCAGGCCTATGGGTCGACAATGGCGCGGATAAACTTGAGTTGTTGGCCTATTCTAAAGAGTAAATTCAACTCTAGATCACCACAATGACAAAAAAAGCGGCACGTTCGCCACATTACGCCGATTTGAACAACGAACAGGTGCCAAACCCATCAAACTGCGCTAAGATTCACATTAATACATGGCAACCCCCAAAACACGGTCATCAAGAACCGCGTATGGGCTTAGGCAGAGAGCAGTCATGACACAGGATTACCCCATTCGGGCAGCAGTGCTGGCCCTTTTTCTTGCGTGTACACAGGCCGTTTTTTGGACGGTAGTGACACCAAACTTAGCCAATGCGCAAATCAAACTTGATCTGCGCGACGCAGACTTGCGCAGCTTTGCAGAGATTGTTTCAGAAGCGACCGGCAAAAGCTTTGTTCTGGACCCTGCCGTGCGTGGCACTGTGACAGTATTGGCCCCTGATACATTGTCCAAAGCAGAACTGTACGAAGTGTTTTTGAACGTGTTGGAACTGAACCGCCTGACAATCGTTTCAGGTGGCTCAGTGGACCGCATTGTTCCGATGAATGTCGCACGCGAACTTTCCTCTGGTGGGCCACGCACCGCCCCGCGCGGGTTTGAGACACGTGTGATTGAGGTCAACAATGTTCCTTTGAGCGAGATCATTGAGGTCATCCGGCCATTACTGCCATCCGAGGCTGTACTGACCCCTGTGCCCGGTTCTAAGCTATTGATCCTCTCTGATCGCGGCCAGAACCACGCCCGCATCGAAGCATTGGTGCGCAGGCTGGATACCCCTCGCGAACAACCGATTGAAATGATCCGACTGCGCAACGCAAACGCATCCGAAGTGTTGGGTGTTATTGAATCCATGGGCATCGTACCTGACAGTGCTGCCGTGTCGGTTGATCGTCGCTCAAACGCTTTG
>CALKXT010000165.1 GCA_938003685.1 uncultured Sulfitobacter sp.
CCTTTAGGTAACAGCCACACACCCCGCCCGCTAATAAAAATCCCGCGATGATCAAAACACTCTTATTTGCAATAGCCTCACCAATGGTCTTGGATGACACAACCCCAATATCGGAACACCCATGACCAAACAGCAAAATACATCTTGGCAGATCAGCAAGCCTGCGGTGCACAGCAAAAACGGTATTGTCGCAAGTCAGTCGCGCATCGCCGCTCAGGTTGGCGCGGACATCATGGCGCGCGGGGGTAATGCGGTGGATGCGGCAATCGCCACATCCTTTGCCTTGGGTGCCGCTGAGCCTTGGATGAGCGGGATGGGCGGCGGCGGGTATATGGTTGTCCAGATGGCGGATGCGTCAAAACCGCAAGTGATCGAATTTGGCATGCGCGCGCCGCAAGGCCTACGTGTTGATGACTACCCGATTGTTGGCGGCAAGGCGGGTGATCTGTTTGCATGGCCCGCGGTCTTAGAAGACCGCAATGTATTTGGGGCCAAGGCCGTTGCGATCCCCGGCCAAGTTGCAGGCATGGGGTTGGCACATGACCACTTCGCCACATTGGACTGGGCAGACCTGTTGGCACCGGCCATTGCCCTTGCTGATGCAGGCCTGCCTGTTGACTGGTTTGCACAATTGATCCTAGCTGGATCAGCCAAAGACCTTGCTGCATTTCCAGCCTCACGTGCGACGTTTCTCGATGAGAACGGGTTTCCCAAAGCCACAGGATGGACAGCTCTTGGTGATGTGCGCTGTGATCTCCACCCTTTGGCCGCTTCGCTGCGCACCGTCGCAGATGGCGGACCTAGAGCCTTTTACGACGGTCCTTTGGCGCAGAGCATTGTTGATGATCTAAATGCAGCAGGCGGGCGACATTCACTCGCGGACTTTGCAGATTACCGCGCAACACGTGTCGACGCCGCACAATATCGCTACCGCGATCATACAATTTTTGGCACACCTAACTTAAGCGCAGGGCCAACCCTGAAACGCGCCCTAGATTTGATGATACAATGGTGCCCGAGCGGTTTAACACCTGATGCAGATGCCTATGCCACTTACGATTCTGCAATCCGTCAGGCCAATGCGGAACGCTATGCCACTATGGGCGACACCGAACACGAACCCGATCAAAGTTGTACAAGTCATTTCAGTATTGTCGATGCGGCGGGCAATATGGTCAGTGTCACTCAGACCTTGTTGTCAATCTTTGGGTCGCGCCTGATGCTGCCAACCTCGGGCATTTTAATGAACAACGGTATCATGTGGTTTGACCCTATACCGAGCAAGCCAAATTCAATTGGTCCAGACAAGCGCTGCCTGACCAACATGTGCCCAACCATTCTTACCCGCAATGATGGCGCACGGTTTGCTTTGGGCGCGTCGGGTGGCCGCAAAATCATGCCCGCTGTCACGCAATTAACTTCAATGTTGCTGGATTACGGCATGGACCTTGATACAGCCTTGCACACCGCACGCATCGACATGAGTTTGGCTGACGTCACCATTGCAGATGATACGATATCACCCAAGATACTCGAAACCTTATCTGATCGTCTGGCCAAGGTCGTGATCGCACCGCGCACAATTTACCCCCTGCATTTCGCCTGTCCCTCTGCCGTTTCTCGACATCAAGGGATGAATGTAGGTGCAACAGAGGTTATGCATCCTTGGGCCGATGCCATCGCTGCAAAGAAGTAACGGGCCGGGTTAGCGCGCAAGCTGAACAGGCTCTTCCAGCATAGACAGGTTATGGGCTGTTAACCTGTTCAACATGTCATTCAACAGCGCGACTTCTTTCGCACTTAGCGGGGCAAGCACCTGTTCATTTTGCCGTATAACTTCGGCAAGCATGCGATCATAAACGACAACGCCCTGTGATGTCAGGGTCAGAACCACAGCGCGAGCATCATTTGCATCCGGCTTGCTTTTAACAAACAGCTTTTCCTGCAAATTTTTTATCAAACGAGACAGCTGGCTTTTATCCATCAACAACAATGCCGACACATCACCCGCACGCACCGGTGCCTTTGCCTGTATCACGGCAAGAACCCGCCACTCGTTGAGGCTTAGGTCAAAGGAATCCCCAGACCATCGATGACCTTCGCGCTCATTGATCACGACAAGGCGGTTCAATTTGAACGTCAGCACGTCCTCAATCGATCCAACAGCAGGATGTTTTGGCGCAAATAATTCATTTTGCAGAGTTGGCGAAAGATCGTTGGTCATAAAACTCAGGAAAAAATATAAATGTTAGTTGAGAAAGTCCACCAATCTCACGCTTGTATCAAGCCCCAATCATCGTTCACGACGACAGGGCTGTCTCTGTTGCCCCACAAACACCATGTACATTCACGCCCCAAGCGCTTACGGACGCCGCAACCGTTGCCGTGGGCGCTTTGTCCTTGGCCCCTGCCGCATGTGCAGTGTTTATCAGAACAGGACGAACCCCGTGATTAAGACCATCGCAGACGCGCTAGCCCAAAAAGGCTATGAGACATTGACTGCCGTACAAACGGCAGTTTCCGACCCGGCACTTGTGGATGCGGATCTGCTGGTATCTGCCCAAACCGGATCAGGTAAGACAGTTGCTTTTGGCTTGGCGATTGCGCCGACATTGTTGGGTGACGCAGAACGATTTGACCGCGCAGGCGCACCGCTTGCCCTGATCATCGCACCAACCCGTGAATTGGCCATGCAGGTCAGCCGTGAATTGACGTGGCTTTATGGCCCTGCTGGTGCGGTTGTGACGACTTGTGTTGGCGGCATGGACACACGCACTGAACGGCGCACATTGGACCGGGGTGCACATATAGTTGTCGCAACACCGGGTCGTTTGTGTGACCACATCAAACGCGGCAACATCAAATTGCAAGACTTGCGCGCCGTTGTGTTGGACGAAGCAGATGAAATGCTTGATCTGGGTTTTCGCGACGAGCTTGAGTTTATCTTGTCAGAATCACCAGAAGATCGCCGCACGTTGATGTTCTCGGCCACTGTGCCTGCCGCGATTGCCAAGCTCGCGAAATCTTACCAACGCAACGCCCAACGGGTCGAAACCGTCAGCGAAGCCAAACAGCACAGCGATATCGAATACCGCGCGTTAACTGTACACCCGCGTGATACCGAAAACGCGATCATTAACGTGTTGCGCTTTTACGAAGCCAAAAACGCCATTGTGTTCTGTAATACACGCGCCGCCGTATCGCGCCTGACAACACGTTTCACCAATCGCGGATTTTCAGTTGTCGCCCTGTCCGGTGAACTGTCGCAAACTGAGCGTACCAACGCCTTGCAAGCGTTGCGCGACGGACGTGCCCGTGTGTGTATCGCCACCGATGTGGCTGCGCGCGGCATTGACCTGCCCAATCTGGAATTGGTCATTCACGCGGACCTGCCGTCAAACTCTGACACATTGCTGCACCGTTCTGGCCGCACAGGGCGCGCGGGGCGCAAAGGTGTCTCTGCCCTGATCGTACCAGCCAAAATGCGTAGCAAAGCCAACCGCCTTATTGGCGGCGCAAAACTGAAAGTAGAATGGGCGGCACCGCCGTCTGCCAGCGAAGTAAACGCAGCAGATGAAGAGCGCCTACTGGCCGATTCAGCATGGACCGATCCCGCACCCGAAGACGCGCAAGATTTTGTTGCCAATCTGGTCACACAGTTCAGCCCGGAACAATTGGCGACAGCCTTTGTGAACCTCTATCGCGCACGGCAATCCGCACCCGAAGAATTGGGTGATGCAGGCGCGCCGGGTGATGATAAGCCGCGCGCGGCCTTTGGGCCTTCTGTTTGGTTTTCTGTCTCGACAGGTCGTAACGAAGGGGCTGAACCACGCACATTGCTACCAATGCTGTGCCGTTTGGGCGATCTGACAAAAGACGACGTTGGCGCAATCCGAATTCAACCAAGCCACAGCTTTGTTGAAATCCTTGCCTCATCCGCACCGCGTTTTGTGGCGGCACTGGGCGCGGACATGAAGGTCGAAAGCGGGGCGATTGTGACGCAACTTGATAGCGCTCCTGTTCTGGAACGTGGCCCTAAACCAAGCGGTAATCGCGGGCCAAAGCCAGGTGGACGCCCAGATCGCGGACCACGTCCACCGCGCGACAAACAGGCTTACGATTCTGATGCGCCATCAGCACCCCGTAAACCACGTCCAAAGCCAGCCGATGCACCTGCTGCTGAATTTTCAGCACCCCGCGCGGACAAACCACGTACGGACAAGCCTAAATTTGAAAAACCACGCGGTCCCAAGGGTGAGCGCCCACCGAAGTCACACAAGACTGAGCGCAGCCCAATGAAAGCTGGTGCAGCGCCAAAGCCAAAGTCGAACCCGAAGCCGGATGAAACAGGCAAACCCAAGGCAAAGGCCGTGTGGAAAAAGGAAAAACCCGCTGGCGATACCTATGAGCCGCGCAAAGCCAAACCGGGCAAGCCAGCAAAGCCACGTGGTGATGCACCAGCCGGTGAGAAATCTTACAAGCGCGCATCAGATCCATCCAAACGGTTCACACCGCCCAACAAGATCGGCAAACAAGGTGGAAAACCAAAGCCAAAGGGTGGTGCAACAACGCCAAGACGGGGCAAAGACACATCTAAATAGTAAAAAACGCCGGGGCATGCCCCGGCGTTTTTTTGTGTCGTAATGGTTTAGTGCAGGCGTCAGCCTTTGCCTTTCCAAGGAACCAAAATACGCTCGGCCCAACGCATCAACATGTCGATACCAAAGCCGATGATCCCGATCAAAATGATGCCCATGATCACGATGTCCGTGTTCTGGAACTTTGATGCAGTCATGATCATCATACCGGCACCTTGGCTGGCGGCGACCAATTCGGCGGCCACAACCGTACCCCAACATACACCCATCGCCACACGCGCACCTGTGAAAATCTCAGGCAACGAATTTGGGATGATGACGTGACGCATGATCTGCCACTTGCTGGCACCCAGTGAATAGGCGGCATGCACCTTAGAAATGTTCACACCTGACACACCGGATCGCGCCGCAATCGCCATGATCCAAAGGGCAGCAAGGAACAGCAGGATGATCTTGCCTGTCTCACCGATACCAAACCAAATGATGATCAGCGGGATCAGTGCCAGAGGCGGAACCGGGCGCATGAATTCAACGATTGGATCGAACCAACCCCGGAACCAATTGCTAAGACCCATGGCATAGCCAAGCGGCACACCGACCAACGCACCAAGCATGAAGCCGACAACAACGCGGAACAGCGAGTAGCCCAAGTGCTCAAGCAGGGTAAAGTTACGGAAACCATCTTTGGCAATCTCAATGGACCTTACCCAGACCTTTTCAGGTGAGGGCAGGTACAATGGCTCCATCTGCCAGCCTTTTGTAGGTTCAAAGTTCGGCGTACCCTTATCCGTAATGGTCACAGAACCGCCGTCGACATTAACGGTATCGCCGGGCGCAACTTTAGTGCCATTGATCGCAACAACTGTGTTGCCATCCTTTTTGCTGATCTCGTCATTGCCTGCGACGTTAATTACTTTGGTACGCCACTGCGCAACAGCAATTGAATCGTCTTTGGCAAACCCTTCACCACCGTCAACTTCAGCTGCTTTGGTTTCGATTTCACGCGGATGCACAATGATCGAAACCGTTGCGTCGTCCTTTTCCCCATTCGCCTCAGCGGTATAGGTGAACGATGTGTTCCCCTCAAACGGGCCGGGTGCATGCAAGAAAGACGGCAGCAGGCTAGATCCTGTGAAAATTCCCCACATGACAAAGATCGTCAGGATCGAAATTATACCAGCATAGCGGTTCGGCCGCACGGCACTTTCATCGCCAAAGGTAACAGTCTTGAGCGACGTATAGTCAGTGGACGCTTTTTGAACGACGCGTGTGATGATGAAAAATGCGGCAATAAAAATGCCAACATAGATCGCAAGGAAAAATATACCGGTCATGCGCTTTCCTCCGTACGGCCCATAATTTCTTCTTCCATGTCCCAGATCATTTCTAGAATCTCTTCGCGTTTGACCCCAAAGTCAGGGTGTTTTTTGACCTCTCGCAGATCAGAATCAACGCCCATCTCTGCAAAGGGCAAACGGTATTCTTTGTGGATACGGCCGGGGCGTGGGGCCATAACGATCAGACGTTCCCCTAACAGCAGCGCCTCTTCGACAGAGTGGGTGATCAGAATGATGGTTTTACCTGTTTCTTTCCACAGCTTCAAAACGAGGCCTTGCATCTTTTCGCGCGTCAATGCGTCCAAAGCACCCAAAGGTTCGTCCATCAGGATCACGTCAGGGTCGTTTGCCAAACAACGGGCAAGGGCCACACGTTGCTGCATGCCACCGGACAATTCATAGACGGCTTTTTCTTTGAAGTCCTGCAAACCAACCACGTCGAGCAGGTGATTAACAATCTCGTCCTTGTCGTTCTTGGGCATGCCCTTCATCGACGGACCAAAGCCAACATTCTCACGTACAGACATCCACTCAAACAGCGCGCCTTGCTGAAAAACCATGCCGCGTTCAGCATCGGGGCCTTTGACTTCGTGACCATTCAACACCATGCGGCCATCAGTCGGGGCCAAAAACCCTGCCACAATATTGAGTAGTGTGGTTTTACCACACCCTGATGGGCCAAGCACACTGAGCAGTTCACCCGCTTTTAGATCAAGTGTGACGCCCTTGAGCGCCTGCACCGCACCGCCATCTGGCAGATCAAAGCGCATCGATAAATTTTCAATGGAGAGTCCGGTCATTTCCGCGTCTTCCTATTCATGTTGGAGACTGCATGGGCAACTTATAGCTGCCTCAAATCTTGGTTGGAAAATTTCCGGCGCAAGCGAACCTACGCCGGAAATTATCGGATTACATGTCTTTGGCAGCAGCCAAAGGACCTGTGTTTACAGCATCTTCGTAGCTATCCAGCGCGCTATCAATTGAGCCCGCTTCGACGAATACATCTGCAACACCCTTCATGAACGTAGCAGCGTTACCGCCAAGCCATGTTTCAGAAAGCTGCTCATCAACTGTAGGGAACTTCATTGTCGCGATTGAGCTACGTGCAGCTTCAAGGTCCATACCGGCTTGCTCAGCAATAACTGCCAGCTTTTCGTCGGATGGGTCAGCTGCATAGTCTGCGTTGGCATCTGCTGTAACTTTCAGGAACTTGGAAACGGTATCGCCATTTTCGGCAATATACGCAGCAGGGCCAGTTGTTACGTCAAACACCAGAATACCCAGCGCCTGCTTTTCATCACCTGTCAGCAGCACGTTGCCGTACTCTTTCATGCGGGAAAGACCGCCACCATAACCACAGGCGAAATCAACAGCGCCTTGACCCAGTGCAGCAGCACCTTCTGGTGGTGCCATGTCAACAACCTGAAGGCTTGCCACGTCTACACCGAAGTGGTCCATCTGACGCAAGAAGCCATAGTGGGCCGCCGTACCAAGTGGCACAGCCACTTTTTTACCCGCCAGTTCACCAGCAGAATCTTTGTCGATTTCAAGGCCCGCAGAAACAACGCAGTTGTCATTGTCAGAGTAAGACACAGCAACGTCTACAACCTGAATGTCTTGACCACCGGAAGCCGCCACAACGAAAGGTGGTACACCTTGTGATACAGACAGCTGAACGTCGCCAGATGCCATGGCCGCGGACATTGCTGTCCCAGTTTCGAAAGAAACCCAGTTCACTTTCATGCCCAGTGCTTCGTCATATGCACCAGATGCTTTTGCCAACATCATCGGCATTGGCCACTCAAGGAAATATCCGACAGTGATTTCGCCGTGGCCATCGGCAAACGCTGCTTGGCCAGTCATCGCCATAACGACGCCAGCTACAAATCCAGTTGTTGTCTTCTTGATCATTGTGTTCTCCCGTTGATCATTCCCGATCCTTTATTGGTCGGGTTTGGTAATTATTTACCGAGCTTATGTCGGCATTTCATATCCATTCGAACCGTATCGCGCGCTGTCACCCAGCGCAGAATGCGTTTCTCAGAATATCATTGGTGAGGATGTCCGTAAAACTCCTCCGCAGCAATACCTTCATTACATTCATTCAATTTATAGCGAAATTTGAAAATCAGACGCTCCGAAGCTGTTGCTCGTTCTTAGTGGCGCATACCCTGACTGCCGTCGCTAAATTTGAAACGTCCAATTGGCACCCCTCCATGAGTCCAGTTTGCACAGGTGATTGAAGCGCCTTCCTTGATCCAAATGGCGATATACCTCATAGCTGCTCGTTAACGAGAGCTAAGGATTTTCGAGATGCTGATGTACAACAGTGGTGACAGTTCAGATTTCTGGCCTTTGGAGGATTTTATCGGGCCTGATTATGAATTTGTTTCCGACGGCGGCCAATCTGATTATTTTCTTTATTTGCCCCCCACCGAAGGTGCCAACCAGATCCGTGTCACCGGGTTTGGATTTACCTATGGTCCAGACGGTCAACCCATTACCGGCACCGTCACAAGGATTGAGTATATGGGGCCAACCACCCAAGCCAGTCTGACGGGTCTGAATTGGAACGCCGCTGACGTTGCCCAGGCGATTGAAGACACCCTGACCCTGACTGGCCCTGATCAATTTGCAGGCATGGTAACGCTGTTGGAAGGTTCCGACATAACCTTAAATTTCAGCCAGAGTTTGGATCCCATAAATCAGGTTATCCACGAATTGCTGCCACCGTTACAAAGCACCGTGATCTTTGGCACGTCCCGAAGTGATATCATATTTAGCACCGGCGCCAGCAACGTAATTTTCGGATTTGGTGGCGTTGACCGGCTTGACGGAGGTGCCGGACGCGACACGCTTCATGGCGGCGTCGGCAATGACTATTTGCGCGGTGGCGATGGCGATGACGCGTTGTTGGGCGGGCCGAACAACGACAATCTGCAAGGCGGATTTGGGAATGATACACTCAGTGGTGGCCTTGGCAGCGATGTTCTTAATGGCGGCGGTAACAATGACCTGATGATCGGAGCCGATGGTAACGATAGTCTGTTTGGCGCGCATGGATTCGACACGTTGAGAGGGGGAAGCGGGAACGACTTCCTCTCTGGCCAATTGCAGTCTGACGTTCTGTTTGGGGACAGGGGCAACGATAGCCTTGCAGGTGGCGAAGGTGCGGACGCACTCTTTGGCGGGACCCAAGAGGACCTGCTGTATGGCGATGACGGAGATGACATCCTTCAGGGAGATGCTGGGTTCGATACCCTTTATGGCGGCAACGGCCATGACGAACTCTACGGTGGGGATCAGGCAGACAATCTATTTGGCGATGCGGGCAATGACACCCTTAATGGCGGCAATGGGTTCGACCGGATGTTTGGCGGTACTGGTGATGATGTGGCGAACGGGGGCGAAGGAACCGATGCCCTGTTTGGTCAGCAAGGTAATGACGTTTTGAGGGGCGGCACTGGGAACGATCGCATGTTCGGCGGTCAGGGAAACGATACGCTGGAGGGGAATGAAGACGACGATTTGCTCTTTGGCGGTGCTGGCTTTGACGTGATATCAGGTGGCGCAGGAAACGACACGCTTCGCGGGAATTTCAACGCAGACAGCTTTGTCTTTGCTGATGGGTTCGGGCAGGATGTTATCACCGATTTTGACGCAATCAATCCGTTCGAAAATATCGACCTGCGCGCCGTAACCACGATCACAGGCATCACGGACTTGCGAAACAATCATATGACCCAACAGGGTGCAGACGTATTGATCAACGCTGGCGATGGCAACACCATCACCCTTCAGGGTGTTGATATCAACGATCTGAACGAGGCTGATTTCATCTTCTGATCGCCCTTAACAATAGACATGCCAAATTTCTGGCCCTACGGGTTAAAGGATACTGGCCCTACTTGATTCGTGATAAACGCAGTGTTGTAGTTCAATACATTGGCATACGTGCTGACGAAATCACCCCACCACGAAAGGTTTGACCCATGGACGGCACATTCAACGAAAATGACATCTCCCGGGTTGTTGAGGCGGATCGCGCGCACATCTGGCATCATCTGAGCCAGCACAAACCCTATGAAACAACGGACCCCCGCATCATTGTCGAAGGCAAAGGTATGCGCGTTTGGGACCAAAAGGGTAAAGAACACCTTGATGCTGTATCCGGTGGCGTTTGGACCGTTAACGTCGGCTATGGTCGCGAACGGATCGCAAATGCAGTACGCGACCAGTTGATCAAGCTAAACTATTTTGCGGGCTCTGCGGGTTCGATCCCTGGCTCCAACTTTGCTGAAATGCTGATCGACAAGATGCCGGGCATGTCCCGCGTGTATTACGCCAACTCTGGTTCAGAGGCGAACGAGAAGGGCTTTAAACTGGTACGCCAAATCGCGCACAAAAAGTATGGTGGCAAAAAGCACAAGGTACTGTTTCGCGATCGCGATTATCACGGCACAACCATCACCGCCCTGTCCGCGACAGGCCAAGACGAGCGTTCAGCACAGTATGGCCCGTTCACACCCGGTTTCGTGCGTGTACCACATTGCCTTGAATATCGCGCTTTTGAACAAGATGGCGCACCACAGGAAAACTATGGCGTTTGGGCCGCAGACCAGATCGAAAAGGTCATCCTGGCCGAAGGTCCCGATACAGTCGGCAGCCTGTGCCTAGAGCCTGTGACCGCGGGCGGCGGTGTGATTACCCCACCAGATGGGTATTGGGATCGTGTTCAGGAAATTTGCAAAAAGTACGACATCTTACTGCACATTGACGAAGTTGTCTGTGGCGTGGGTCGTACCGGCACATGGTTCGGCTATCAGCACTACGGGATCAAGCCCGACATGGTAACCATGGCCAAAGGTGTTGCGTCTGGATACGCCGCAATCTCTTGCCTTGTGACCACCGAAGAAGTGTTCGACATGTTCAAGGACGACGCGTCTGATCCCCTGAACTATTTCCGCGACATTTCGACCTTTGGCGGATGTACCGCAGGCCCAACTGCTGGCATCGAAAATATGCGCATCATCGAGGAGGAAGGTTTGCTTCAAAACACCCTCGATATGGGCGACTATATGCTGGACCAGTTGAACGCGCTTGGCGACAAACACGCTGCTATAGGTCAAGTACGTGGTAAAGGCCTGTTTCTTGGTGCCGAACTCGTCACTGACCGCGATACACGCGAGCCAGTGCATGAATCCAAAGCACAGGCCGTTGTGGGGGACTGCATGAACCAAGGTGTAATCATCGGCATGACAAACCGCTCCCTGCCCGGCAAGAACAACACATTGTGCTTCTCGCCAGCTTTGATTGCCAAAAAAGATGACATTGATCAGATCATTTCGGCAGTAGATGGCGCTTTGGGGCGTGTGTTTGGTTAAACGCCAATCCAATTGGAACGATGCAGAAAGGCCGGCGTGTTGCCGGCCTTTCTGCATTAATGCGACATTCGAAAACCTCAGAAAAATCTCGCTTCTCCCTTTGGCTTAAATACGTCCAACAAACCTTTCGTACAGGCCATAATCCGCCAACATAGATAATCCTACCCTTTGTTCTTTCGCATTTTCAGCTAGATAAAGGGTGTCTTGCCCGAACATGACATAGCGCCAAAGCACATATGCTGTGGCTACATCCAACAATCGCGCCGGAATCTAATCACCGGCGCATAGACATGAACTTTATACGGGAGACCACCATGAAAAAGCTCTTTATCGCGATCCCACTCATTGCCGCCCTCGCGGCATGCGAAACACAAGGTCAATCCACCGCCGCCGGCGCACTAGCAGGTGCCGCATTGGGGGCAACCGTTTCCAGCAGCGGTGACGACAAAAAAGGTGCTGTTATCGGCGGCGTTATCGGCGGTGTGGCAGGTAATTACCTTGGCCGCACCCAGACCGGCAAGTGTGTTTACCAAAACTCAGCCGGCCAACGCTATACGGCCGCTTGCCCCTAAATTTTAAAACACCCAAAACGCTATATGACCCGATGCTCACGCATCGGGTCATTTTTTTTGCCAAGATCGCCACACTGCAAATAGGATTGCCTGCCTGCTTCAGGGAGTTGTAAGTTCGTAAAAAATCAAGGTTGCGAATTAATGATATCAAAAGTCTCATTAATTCCTTTACTGAACACAAACATTCCGCTACCCTTTGACTACCCAAATTGACTTTCATATTTCTGTAATACCAGATTGAATGGAAAATAAGTCCAGTATAGGGTATCTATATGGCACTTCCTGTTGAGACATTTTTTCTACATCCTGATGCTCAGGGCACCCTGCAACAGCAGATCCAGCAGATGATCGCGCAGGGGATTTTATCAGGCCGATTTCAGCAAGGTGAAAAACTACCCTCAACGCGAAAGCTAGCTGGTCACTTAGGCGTCAGCCGCATCACAGTCACAATTGCCTATACAGAATTACTGGCCAACGATTACCTAATTTCAAAGGGCCGATCTGGTTATTTCGTTTCTCAAAACGCACCTGCGCCGCCACGATTTTCCCCTTCACCCGAAGCCACCGACGCAGTCGATTGGCACCGCGCAATCGGTCAGAAATTTAGTGGCGGGGTCACCCCGTCAAAACCACAAGATTGGGCGAAATTTCGGTTTCCGTTCATCTATGGGCAAGCTGATCCAACCCTGTTTGACCATGCCAATTGGCGTCTGTGTGCAATGCAGGCTTTGGGCCAACGCGACTTCACGTCACTGACTACTGATTATTATGACCAAGATGATCCGCAGTTGATTGAATTTATCGCGCGCCACACCCTGCCTAGACGCGGTATTTCCGCCCGTCCTGAGCAGATATTGATCACGCTGGGCGCCCAAAATGCACTTTGGTTAACCACGCAAGTTCTGCTGACACAACGTCGCCGCGCCGCCTTGGAAGACCCCTGTTATCACTCTCTGCGCGATATTCTATTGCAGTCTCGGTGCCACGTTACACCTGTTCGCGTTGATCAAGACGGCTTGCCACCCGATGCGATTCCACCGGATACAGACGTAATTTTTACAACGCCCAGCCACCAATGCCCCACCAATGCAACAATGCCAATGAGCCGGCGAAGCGCATTGCTTGAGCGCGCCCGCGAGATGGATGCGCTGATTGTCGAAGATGATTACGAAGCGGAAATGTCGTTCCTCAAGTCGCCCTCGCCCGCACTAAAATCACTCGATAAGGATGGCCGTGTAATTTACGTAGGCAGCTTTTCAAAATCACTATTTCCAGGGTTAAGACTTGGTTATTTGGTGGGCTCTGAGGCATTTATTCGTGAGGCGCGCGCGTTACGTGCAAGCGTGCTGCGTCATCCACCCGGGCATATTCAACGCACGACAGCGTATTTCCTATCTTTGGGTCACTACGACGCACTAATTCGTCGCATGGGAACAGCACTGCACGAACGCCACAGCATAATGGAAGACGCGTTTGCCAAGCACGATCTACGCGTTTCAGGTCGCGGTTATCATGGCGGATCATCATTCTGGATGCGTGCGCCCGATGCCGTAAATACCGATGACCTCGCACGCCGCCTAAATCACAAAGGTGTTTTGATAGAACCGGGCCGCGCTTTTTTTGCAGGCGACGAAAGGCCATCAAACTACTATCGTCTGGCATACTCTTCCATCCCGACGACACGTATCGCTGAGGGGGTTGGAATGGTCGCGCGTGAAATTGCCGCTATGTTGTGATCTGGCACGATCCGCCCCCTCATTCTGGCCCTAACTTGACTTGAACTACCAAACTACCCTGCGCACCAACGCAATCTAGATTCGCCTAGCCACCCAAATTAAGGATACCCCCCATGAAAATGACAACTGAAGAGGCCTTCGTTAAGGTCTTGCAAATGCACGGGATTGATAATGCTTTTGGGATCATTGGCTCTGCCATGATGCCGATTTCTGATCTGTTCCCAGCGGCCGGCATCAAGTT
>CALKXT010000166.1 GCA_938003685.1 uncultured Sulfitobacter sp.
CGATATTCCAGCTGTTCTCATGTCCGGTAACCACGGTGAGATTGCAAAGTGGCGGCAGGCACAGGGAGAAAAGCTGACGCAAAAACGTCGGCCTGATCTATGGGCAAAGCGTCAAAACGAAACTTAATCTGCTTTTCGTGCCAACGTGAAAATCGGCTTGTTCGACAGGCAAGATTCAACTCAAGCGGGTTCTACAGCTAATTTGTTCTCTCAAAATAGACACTTAAATGAGACGTCAGGCGGTTTGATGGAATTCATTCTCGTGTCTTTGAATAAAACCTCGACTTTGCAAAGGCCACCTGCGCTCCATCGACCTTAACGCATGGGCAATCCATGCGGAGGGGCAAGAAAGGTATCTCATTTGAAACTCTTTATTAGACAACCACAAACGGTCAAGCGCCTGATGCGCGGAATCTGTGCATCCATTTCACTAGCATTGGGGCTTGCATTGATCGCCCCGACTTCCGCACCTGCGCAGTCGCAATCGCAATCGATGGCTCGGGTGTGTGTAAATGTCCCACAGGGCACAGATTTTGATAGCGGCTACGCGCCGTTCGTTTTGGTCCTGCGCGACAAAGGCTTTTGGACTGACAAGCTACAGAACAAGACTGGTCGCTCTACGCGGGCTCACGCTTTTTTGAATGCCGATCATATCCCGCTGGCTGCAAACTTTGAAAGCCATTTGGCGGTCAAAGTGCGTGAGAGTGATGAGGGCGCGATTGTCTATTTTGTCGATCACAAAAACATCCCCAAGATGAATTTCGGATATAACTGCTCTCTCACCATTCTTGATGTTCACAATGAGAGCTTTATCAGGAAATTTGATCTGGAAGATGTGCCGTTTATTGACGCCGTCACCTACGGCAACGACGATTTCTGCGCAGACGACATATACATCCAAAGATTTGAAGGCGGCGAATTGATCGGGACACGGCGCTTTATTAACGATGATCTGAAATGCTGGGGTGACGACCTGTCCGGCGCGGCATGGTATCACACGCTTAAGGGGCAGCCCGTCACTAACATCCCCGTACCGCTTTTCGCAAGCGCCGCGGGGAAATGGGAAAAAGTGTGCCGCACGGTTGATTGCGTTTTCACAATCACCGAAGCCAAAACCGATGGCGAAGGCGGAAGCGACAGCACTACGAATTCAAGATCATCTAAGACAACGGAATCAATTTCCGCCGGGTTGGAATACGAAGGTTTCAGCGCAAGCGCGAGCTTGTCCAAGGAAGAGACAAAAAGCGTGACAACGTCGATCACTCGAAACTTCTCAGAAAGCATGACGCGCACCAAATCCAAAACCGTACCGTATTCACCTGACGTGCGTGAAAAGATGCATATTGCGAGCATCTGGCAGTATGTCATTACCAACACAATGGACCGAGGCGACACCGTCGTAATCTACACCGACTTTTATGGTTGTTCGTCCAACGATTGGGCACCTACCTTTGCGCCGGGAACTGATCAAAGCGCGGCTTCGTGTCAAGGTGGTTTGATCCCCAAATGATAGGGTGACTGAAACAAAACACCTCATCCTTGATAAAGTGTTTTGAAAGAGGGCGGGTGTACCTGCCCTCTTTGTAGTTTCAGCCCCACCGCCCCGACGCGTGGGCACATCGCGGCGACGATAATGGCTCTCAACTTGCCATTTTTCCCTTGAGATAGGCATATATCTGATCTTTGAGCGCACTTCGTTCTTTGCGCATCTCATTCATGTGATCGTCACTTGTCGGCTCCACATCGGTTTCCGCCCGATGAACCGCGCGGTTCAATGTGTGGTAGGCGTCTGCCAAGTTTTCAAAGTGTGCGTCGTCCTGACGAAGTTTTGCGATTTCAGTGATGAGATCGGGAAATTCTTCGGCAAGTTCGTGAGGTGTGTGTGACATGTGTCGCTTCTTTCTAAATTGTGATCAGGGTTTGTTACGTTCAGGGTGCAAAGAGGCTGCCAACACATGGTCAGACTCCTGTACCAATGCTTGGGCTTGGTGAAAAATCTTGGGATCAGGTTGTGTGACCACTTCCAAATTTTTATCCGGATAATCCAACTGCGATAGAAAATGCCGCATGCAGGTCAGACGCGCACGTTTTTTGTCATTCGATCGGATCACCGTCCACGGCGCATCTGCGGTATCGGTGTAAAAGAACATCGCCTCTTTCGCTTCGGTGTAGTCATCCCATTTATCTAGGCTGGCCCGATCAATTGGTGACAGCTTCCAACGCTTAAGCGGATCAGTCTCGCGTGAGGCAAAGCGGCTTTTCTGTTCGTCTTGCGTGACAGAGAACCAATATTTGAACAGCTTGATACCGCTGCGCACCAACATGCGTTCAAATTCCGGTGTTTGGCGCATGAATTCTAAATACTCAGTTGGCGCGCAAAAGTTCATCACCCGCTCAACGCCCGCTCGGTTATACCAAGACCGATCATACAAAACCATTTCACCCGCCGTGGGCAGATGTTTGATGTAACGCTGGAAAAACCATTGCCCGCGTTCCTCGTCTGTGGGCTTGTTCAAGGCAACAACGCGTGCGGCGCGTGGATTCAAATGTTCAGTGAACCGTTTGATTGTACCTCCCTTGCCTGCTGCATCACGCCCTTCAAACAACAGAACAAACTTCTGATCGGTTTCCTGCACCCAATGCTGCACCTTCAACAATTCGACCTGCAGGGCAGACTTTTCAGTCTCATAGGTTTTGCGCGCCATCTTGGTTTTGTAGGGATATTCGCCGCTCTCAAAGCCAAGGATCACTTTATTATTCGCAGCCCTGGATGCTGCAGCTTTTGTGGTATTTGTTGTCGGCATGACGTCCCCTTTTGCTTCATTTATTTTGAAATTTCGGGACAACATTAGCGCGCGGCAAATCCAAGCACCTTGACGTGGATCAACCATAGCTCGGATAAGCCATCAGCCCTTGATCCGCCTAGACAGACCGCCTATACGACGCCAATCCAGAATCGTTTTATCGGCTCAGGACATTTGTGCTATGCGCACAATAAATAAGGAATGACGATGCTACCTCCGGCGGGCCACTAAGGTGCAGTCCCGATGGACCCCGAAGCTCTTGGATCGCACAACAATCTTCGTGGAACACCACGAGCATCATAGGAGACGCGTCAGATGAACCTGATCGCAGAGATTGAGGCGGAACAAATCGCCGAACTGGGCAAAGACATCCCAGATTTCCGTGCCGGAGATACCATCCGTGTCGGCTTTAGAGTGACCGAAGGTACGCGCACTCGTGTACAGAACTACGAAGGCGTTTGTATCGCCCGTAACAATGGCCATGGCATTGCCGGGTCGTTCTGTGTGCGCAAAATCAGCTTTGGTGAAGGCGTGGAACGTGTGTTCCCGCTGCATTCAACAAATATCGACAGCATCACCGTGGTCCGCCGTGGTCGCGTGCGTCGTGCGAAACTGTATTACCTGCGTGCGCGCCGTGGTAAATCAGCACGTATTGTTGAGAATGCACACTACAAAAAGCCCAAGACTGACGCGAAAGGATAAGTGCGATGAAAGCCGATACACATCCCGAATATCACACAATCAACGTCAAAATGACCGACGGCACGATTGTAGAAATGAAATCAACGTGGGGCAAAGAAGGCGACCAATTGTCGCTTGATATCGACCCTTCCGTTCACCCCGCGTGGACCGGCGGCACCAGCCGTTTGATGGACACAGGCGGTCGTGTTTCCAAGTTCAAAAACAAGTACGCAGGTTTGGGTTTCTAAGAACCCCAACTTTTGGAATAGAGAATGGCGTGACCCACAGGTCGCGCCATTTTTCGTTTTAGACGGATCAGTTCAGCCTTACATTGCCTGCTTTAGAAAGCGCTCCGCATCTTTCGTTACGACATCATCCACTGTGTACAGCTTTAAATGACGACGGCTTTTGCCTTTGCCTTCAAGGTGTCCGTCAGGGTCATCGAAAACTGCGCCGTTGGAAAATTCAAGCGACACATGGTCCTTGTAACTAAAAATACCACCTACAAATTTTTTGTCATCATCAGGATCAAGGGCAAGCACTTCACCGCCGTATTTTGACAGATAGCGGACGTCAGGTTTGATCTGTCCCGCGATATCCTTGATTGCATCAACAATCGCGTCTGAAATATCCTTACCCATTGCACACCTTTTTGAACCACTCGCCATTAGCTTACCAAAATACTGATCTCATTTCACCTGCGATCAAAGCTCGGTTTTCCACTTGCATCGGTTGAGCCTTCAGCCACCAAAGCAGACTTACCGCAACAATCACAACATCTCCCGTCGCGCCACTTCCAAAGTTGATCCGCCACACATATAATATGCTTAACAATCACCTGCTAAAAATAGCAGGACATAAAGGGACATGGGCATGGCGCATATTATCGTCGTCGGAAATGAAAAAGGCGGCGCAGGT
The DNA here is from genome assembly GCA_938003685.1 of uncultured Sulfitobacter sp. Classification (GTDB taxonomy): domain Bacteria; phylum Pseudomonadota; class Alphaproteobacteria; order Rhodobacterales; family Rhodobacteraceae; genus Sulfitobacter. The sequence goes on from CALKXT010000166.1 coordinate 4,404, forward strand.
AAATCGACAGTGTCGATGCATCTGGCGACGGCGCTTGTGCGGATGGGTCATTCGGTCAGCGCACTTGATCTGGATCTGCGTCAACGGACCTTTGGGCGCTATGTCGAGAACCGTAAATCATTTTTGAAACAAGCCAATCTTGATCTACCCAGCCCTGCTTTGTGTGAACTGCCTGAGATCGAAGCAGGCAGCCTGCGGCCCGGTGAAAACATGTATGATCACCGCTTGAGTGCAGCGGTGACATCGCTTGAACCTGACAACGACTTTATTTTGATCGACTGCCCCGGCTCACACACCCGACTTAGCCAAGTTGCTCATTCGCTGGCGGACACGCTGGTGACCCCGCTAAACGATAGCTTTATCGACTTTGATCTGCTGGCCCACACCGATGCCACAGGGGACAAGATCACTGGCCCCTCTGTCTATTCCGAAATGGTCTGGAACGCGCGTCAACTGCGTGCCCAAGCGGGCCTTGCCCCCATCGACTGGGTGGTCGTGCGCAACCGCATGGGTGCCCAGCGCATGGTCAACAAAGAAAAAATGGAACGTGCTGTACAGAACCTGTCCAAGCGGATCGGGTTTCGGATCGCACCGGGTTTTAACGAGCGTGTTATTTTCCGCGAATTGTTCCCGCGCGGCTTGACGTTGCTGGATTTGAAAGACATCGGCGTGAAGCAGTTGAACATCTCGAATGTCGCCGCGCGTCAGGAATTGCGTGATATGATCAAGGCATTGAAATTGCCGGGTGTTACTGCTGATTTTTAAGAGCAACTCGAAATGATACGGTTCTATTAGGCCTATCCATCGAACCTACTTTACTTGCCTCAAATGCGACCGCAAAAACTTTGATGCTGATCTGTAATGGCTGGGTCCGGCGGCCTCTGCCCAACGCCCTATTGTCCATGCACTCTGAGCCCCCTTCATGGGCGCGCCGTAAAGATCTTTGTCAGCATACCCTAGAATGAGCTTTGTCAGCTTGTCGGCACGGCTATACAACATCGTCACAGCGCCGGGCCAATCCAGATCAGATTGACGTTCTCTTAAGTCCGCATTGTAGCGCTTTAGGTCATTCCATTTATATCCCTGCGCCGGGAAGTAGACTTTTTTGCCCTCAAGACCATCTGCATGCCACCCTAGGAAAAGATCAATCCAATGGGCGCGGTGGGCGACGACGTCTTTAATGGAAATACCGTCTTCGTCTTTTATCACGGCCATATCAGTTGGGATCACCTCGATAAGTTCCACCAACTTGGCGAACTCTTTTTGTGTGACATCAAGTAATTCAGTTTTGCTTTTTGCGGGCATGGCAATCAACTCCTTTTCCACAAAGCATTAAGCATCAGAAAGCCACTAAGCTCCTTGTGCTGGATCAAATGTGCATGACATTTGACCACGTTAGAATGATATCACGTCTGTTGTTTCTTGTGTCCCACACGTCGCCGCAACACCACAATGTTTGACACCAAAAGCGCGCCAACCACGATCCCACCACCGATCAGTGCATAGACACCCGGATCTTCACCAATCACCACCCATGCCAACAACGGGGCCAGTACAGATTCCAGCAACACCAGCAAACCCACCTCAGCCGAGGTGATATAGCGTGGCCCCAGTGCCAACAGCACCGAACTAATCAAGATGAACCCACCATGGGCCAGCACCAAAGGGACTTGTGACGCAGGCACTGACAAGGGTTCGGAAAATGGCCAAACCACCAGCGCGGCCAGCACATACCCCATCGCTACACCCGGCACCATTGATGTGCCACGCGCATGACGCGCAGCGGTTAGCGCCGCTGCAAACACCGCCGACAAGGCAAACGCCAAGAGGTCCCCCGCAAGGCTCGCGCCCTCTGTCTCGCCCGACCCATAGGCGATCACCGCAAGCCCCGGCACAACGGCAGCCATGGTCAGCAAGGTGCGTTGACTGAATGGCTCGGATAAAAAGATGCGGCTGAATACGGCGGCAAAGATCGGCAGAGATGCGATGATGAAAACCACATTGGCAACAGACGTCATGCTGACGGCCATCACAAACAGAATACCGCTGCTGCCAATCCCCAGAATATAGATTGCACCAAATCGCCCGGTGACAAAGACAGCCCTAAACGGTGCGGTGCCTGAACGTAACAGCAGATACACCGCCGTTCCCCCGCCCGCGAGCAGCAAACGCCAAAACGCGATCGTCCATGCATCCGCATCAATCAGCCGCACAAACAGGGAATCCGGCACCACAAACAGCACGCCGAAAAATGTAATCAAAAGGCCTTTGGTTTGATCCGTCATAAGGCTATCGGTGACGGTTCCATGCGCTCAAGTAAAGCGGACAGTTTCCACCGCCACTAATTTGCCCAAAGCGCGGCGCAAGACTGCGCTTTCTTCACTGCTCAACGATGTTATCAATGCCGCCTCATACCGTTCAGCAATGCCGCTCAATTCAACATAGGCCGCTTGCCCTGCCGGGGTCAGGGTCAAA
>CALKXT010000167.1 GCA_938003685.1 uncultured Sulfitobacter sp.
TTCCAGAAACGCAGGATCTTCCGGGGTTTCTTCCCCTTCAGGTTCGTCGTCTTGGGTCAGGTTTTCATAAACCACGAACAAAGGGCCAATGGACACAGCCAGCATAATCAAAAGCGGGGTCATCGTTACATCCTCATTTCAAAGGGTCAGTATAGGCGCAAACAAGGTTAATTTATGGTTATGCTACGCCGTGACTGTGATGATCTTGCGGCAGGTTTGGCAGGGTTAAACTGGGACTAAGTGGCCTGCATCCAATCTGATCTGGCGGTCCATGCGCGCGGCCAATTCAAGGTTATGGGTCGCAATCACCGCTGACAATCCTGTACTGCGCACCAAATCCATTAGCGCCCCAAACACCTGATCCGACGTGCCGGGATCAAGGTTTCCTGTGGGTTCATCGGCCAGCAACAATCGGGGCTGATTGGCCAGCGAACGACAAAACGCAACGCGCTGTTGTTCGCCACCAGACAATGCTGCCGGACGGTGATCTGCACGCTCTGCAATCCCCACTTGGGTCAGTAATTCAGTTGCCCGCTGTTCAGCATCAGATTTTGCAACACCGTGGGCAAGTTGCGGCAAAACGATGTTTTCCAATGCCGTGAATTCCGGGAGAAGATGATGAAATTGATAAATAAACCCGACATCCGCACGCCGCACACGCGTACGTTTGCGATCTGATTGCCCGGTCATGTCATCGCCGCCAATCGCAACCCTGCCCGCATCTGGCGTATCAAGCAGCCCTGCAATATGCAGCAGCGTCGACTTACCAGCACCAGATGGCGCAACCAACGCGACCACCTCGCCTTTGGCTACGCTTAGGTCGATACCGCGCAGCACCGTCACTTCGTTCGGGGCACCTTTGTTGTAGGCCTTGGTTATGCCCGTAAGGTGTAGGACCGGATCACTCATAACGCAGCGCCTCAACCGGATTCATCCGCGCCGCACGCCGCGCCGGGAAAATCGTAACAATGAATGACAGGCCCAGCGACAATCCCACGGCTGACAGCACATCGTTTAATTGCAGTTTCGCAGGCAAGAAATAGATACCCCGCACCGATGCATCCCACGCAGTTCCGCCACTGAGGTAGTTCACAAAGGCAAATATCTGATCGACATAAAGCGCAAAGAGACACCCAAGGATCACCCCCATCGCTGTGCCGATGATGCCAGTGAAGGCCCCGCAAATGAAAAACACCCGCAACACGGACCCTTCCGTTAGCCCCATAGTGCGTAAAATACCAATATCGCGGCCCTTGTTTTTGACCAACATGATCAGGCCCGAGACGATGTTCATCGCAGCGATCAAAACTAAAATACTAAGGATCACAAACATCACACGGTCCTCGATATCCAACGCATTTAGGAACGAACTGGATGCATCACGCCACGTCCAAATTTGGCTGATCGGTCCGGCGGCTTGCAACAATGCTGGGGCCAGCGCATCAACGGCTTCTGGTTCCTCAACCATAACCTCAAGTTCATCAACTAACCCTTCACGATTAAAGAAAGATTGCGCCTCGGCCAGTGGCAGGTAAGCCCGCGTTTTGTCGATGTCATAGCGGCCAGCGGCAAAGATATAGACCACCTCATATGCATTCACACGCGGGCTGGTGCCAAAGGCCGTTTTCACCCCATTGGGCGAGATCAGTTTGATCGTATCCCCCACCTGCACACCCAAGCTGCCTGCAACACCGATCCCAATGGCGATGCCTTGTTCAAAGCGGTTAATATCGCCAGTTGCCTGTTCAGACTGTGCAATACGGGGGATGGTTTTCAAATCCTGTGCGGCGATGCCGTAGACTTCAACCCCGGCGTTTGCTTGACGTTTATTAGCCATCACTTGCGCACGCACGATGGGCGCAACCCGTGTCACACCGGCAACCTTAGCGACCTCAGCCGCCATTTCAATATAATTGGGGATCGATCGATCAATCAGCCCTGCCGCGTTAATCTCACCCAGTGTATAAACCGTGACATGGGCATTTGCCCCCAAGATCGTATCAACAAATTCCGCGCGAAACCCAGAGCGCACCGCAAGCGTCGCGATCAAGGCGAACACCGCGAGTGTGATCCCAATCAGGCTGATCCAAGTCATGACACTCACACCGCCCTCGGCACGGCGCGCGCGCAGATACCGCCATGCGATCATCCATTCAAAAGGCGCAAAAGGGGCCGTACGCGCAGAGTTTTCAGCCATGAGGGGAGGCTCCTAAGATTTGGCGGCAAATTGGGGCTTTAGCCCAGCAGGGTCAAGCGGCGTCTGGGGCATTGCGATGCCGAAACGGCCAAGAGCATAGCTTTAGAACCAGCCCAAGCAATAGAAGACCAAGCAGAAAGCCGATGCCTGCGAAACTTATCCCTGCAAAGTTCAACGGCATCGCAGGCTGGTATTCCGCCCATGCGGCCTTGGCGATTTGCGGATCAGAAAAGCGTGGCAAGTGATAGGCGCGCGTAAACGGACCGGCATCTTTGATCTCTGCAAGGTTAGCTTTCAAAGCCTCATAGCGCCCAATCGTCTGTGTCATGTCCGCGCGCCGTCGATCCAGAAAGTCAGTGCCTTGCATCTGTGCCAAGGCATCTTGTTGGGTTAATCCTACCGCCTTAGCCGAGGCGTCAAAATCTGCAACGACCTCAGCCATCGCATCCACTGCCCCACCAAGACGTTGAATATATTGCTGAGAAAATTCTGGGAATTGCGAAGTCGCCGCAGCCCCGGCCATACCGCCAGCCAATGTTAATGCGCGCAGGATCATTGAAACACCGCCCCAACAAGGGCGCTGTCCAGCGCGTTCATATCGTCCCAGGATGGGCAAATATCATAGGCCGCAGCAACGCTATAATCATCTAACCAGATCACCGCGTAGCTGCCGATATTAAACCGCCCCGGAAAGCATAGCGCGCCAAAATGCCAATAGTTAGAGGTGTCACGCATCGCGCGTTGGAACATCCCCATGCCGTATTGCACACCACCGCCCAAATCCGCAGAGGGCCATTGCGATGGATCGCTCCCAATGATCCCTTCCGGCCCAAAAGCATGCCAGTGAAACGCGGCATAATCCTGCACAGTCATTTCCCAACCGCCCCACGGCAAAAACCGCTGCGTGCGCGCAGAAGGCCGCGCGGTGGAAACACCAGCAGGTTCAAGCACCTTTTTGGCGCAATAATCCTCGTAAGCTTCTTTGGTCGTGACCTCGATCATCGCCCCCAGAACGGCATAGTTTTCATTGTTGTAACTATAGCTGCCCGATGTTGCGGTCTGTGTGTCCCGCTCAAGTGCGCGCAAGGCCGCGTCACGCGCCTTTCGCCCGGACCTGTCCAGCCACCACATCATTGAGGCTTGGGTTTGATCCGGACCAAGCCCACTGGTATGGGTCAAGAGCGCGCCAATTGTGATGCCCGCGATACCTTCTTCCAGCACATCCTTGCTGGTTGTATCCGCCGCCCACATACCACTGTCGATCAAATGCGCCACACAAACGGCCGTGATTGCCTTGCTTAGGCTGGCCGTTTCAACAACCATGTCAGGGGCCCAACCGACGGCAACATCACGCTGCACTTGGCCCGCTTTGCGGATGGTCATAATCGCGTTTTTGGCCCCGACCTGTTGTGCCCAACCTGTAAACGCGGCCTCCAACCTCTCTGGCACATCCGCTAAAGCAGGCTGCGCAAGACAAAGCGAAACAGCCGTGAGTATACGAATGATCACCTGCGCGCCCCTGCCTTAAAGTGTTTTCAGGAAACTAGCACAGGTGCCATAATCACGTCCAACCCTCAGGCAATACCAGCGTAAATCTGCGCCAAGCGTGCAACGGCCTGTTCTGGCGGCATTTCTTCGCTCTCGCCTGTGCGGCGTGAGGTCAATTCAACCACACCGTTTTTCAAGCCACGCGGCCCCACAGTGATGCGCCATGGCAGGCCCAGCAAATCCATCGTCGCAAACTTACCGCCCGCACGTTCATTGCGGTCATCATAAAGCGGATCAAGGCCCAGCGCGGTCAAACCATCATATAGCGCCTGACATGCCGCATCTGCCTCATCATCGCCTTGCTTGAGGTTCACAATGCCCGCATGAAACGGCGTGACCCCTTCGGGCCAAATGATGCCTTTGTCGTCATGGCTGGCCTCAATGATCGCGCCCAGCAGGCGGCTCACCCCAATGCCGTGCGATCCCATGTGAACAGCGGCTGATTTGCCATCAGGCCCCTGAACCGTTGCACCCATAGCATCAGAATACTTGGTGCCGAAATAGAATATTTGCCCCACTTCGATCCCGCGTGCGGTGCGGCGGCGTTCTTCGGGTACTTCGTTAAACAGCGCCTCATCGTGGGTTTCGTCCGTGCGGGCATATTTGGTAGTGAATTCTTCCATCACGGCGGCGCAGGCTGCGTGATCATCATAGTCGATGGCACGATCACCAAAGCTTAGATCGGTCACAGCACTGTCATAGAACACTTCTGATTCACCGGTTTCGGCCAGAACCAAGAATTCATGCGTATTGTCCCCACCCATTGCACCGGAATCCGCACGCATTGGTATCGCTTGTAGGCCCATACGCTCGTATGTGCGAAGGTATGTGACCAGATGGCGGTTATACGAATGCAGCGCGTCTTCTTCGGTCAAATCAAAGTTATACCCATCCTTCATCAAAAACTCACGGCCCCGCATCACACCGAAACGCGGGCGAATTTCATCGCGGAACTTCCATTGAATTTGATACATCGTCAACGGCAGGTCTTTATAGCTCCCGACATGGCTGCGAAAAATATCCGTCACCATTTCTTCAGCCGTTGGCGTGAACAACATATCACGACCATGGCGATCCTTTAGGCGCAGCATCTCTTCGCCATACCCATCATAGCGGCCACTTTCGCGCCATAAATCCGCGGATTGCAT
>CALKXT010000168.1 GCA_938003685.1 uncultured Sulfitobacter sp.
CGGTTGGGGTGAACGCACCGATATAGATACCGCCCAGCACAAGCAGGAACAGAACGATCACCGGCCAGACCTTTGCGTAGGCGGCGAACCGCTCTGAACGGGGAAGCTTGTCTCCGGCACGGCCCAGCGAGGGATTGCGCCAGACTGAAAAGCGCACTGCGCCAAGAAAGAGAAACACTAGCAATATGCCCGGAATGGTACCTGCGATGAACAGTTTGCCGATGTCCTCTTCGGCGACCAAGCCATAGATGATCAAAGGCACCGATGGCGGGATCATGATACCAAGCGTGCCACCTGCGGCGACCACGCCTGACGACAGGCTGTCCGCATAGCCGTATTTACGCATATGCGGCATCGCCACTTTGGTCATGGTCGCAGCGGTCGCCAACGATGATCCGGACACAGCCGAGAAGCCGGCACTTGCCAACACGGTTGCTTGGGCCAAACCGCCCTTACGGTACCCGATAAAGGCATACGCAGCACGGAACAGATCTTCGGAAATGTTGGAACGGTGGATAAAACTACCCATCAAGATGAACAGCGGGATCACCGACAGGCCATAGTTGGCACCCGTCTCCATGACCTGCTGGCCAACCATGGTCATGGCCCCTTCCCAGTTCCATTCGCGGGTATAGGCAAATCCTACAAACCCAACGAGCAAGGTAGTAAAGCCAAGCGGAAAACCGCAAAAACTTAGGAAAAGCAGGATCGCAAAGCCGTACAGGGCAAGTTCCATCGATTATAGCTCCGGTCCGTGGCCATCATCGACGGCAGTATGGTCAAGCTTTTCCAACCGACCTTTGGTGGCAAGGATCGCAGCTGCAAAAAGCAACACGCCGATCAACGAGAAAAAGAAAGCGGCACCGGGCATGATCCATTGCGGGAAATCCAGCACGGCGGTGCGTTTACCACTGAATAGACTATCCAACATGTGCCGACCTAATTCGTAAGTCAGGGCCGCATAAATGATCAAAGAGAAAATATGCACAATCCAGCGCTGCAGGTTGGGCGCATACCGTTCGATGATGGGCGCAAAAATATCAACCTTGATGTGTTTGTCGCTGGCCGTGACAAAGGCAACGCCAGCAAAGATCACGACAACCATCAGCACTTCGATCATCTCGGAACTGCCAAAAATAGATTTGTTAAAACCGTAGCGCCCGATGACATCAAAGAATGTCAAAATCATCATGATGAACAGCGCGATGCCAGCGAGAACCGCCAACACCCGTTCGATGCTTTTAAATATTCGTTCCATCGGACGCTACTTTCTTGGGTTAGTTGGACGCTGTTGCTTCGATTTCGGCAATGCGCGCAAGATAGAAGTCAATCACGGCCTGACCGTCGACACCGGATTCGCCCATCTGCGCGACCCATTTGTCAGTGATTGGCTGACCAAGTTTGCGCAAATCGGCTTCAAGCGCATCAGAGCCTTTGACGATTTCAACGCCGGCTTCAATCATCGCGGCCCGTGCCTTATCGTTGGCACCGTCCTGAACAGCACCAGCAAATTTGGCAAAATCGGCCCCCATGACCTCCATGATCGCAGCCTGATCCTCAGCTGAGAACTTGTCCCACTTGGCTTTTGAAATCAGGAACGAGAACGTCGGTTGGAACAGCTTGCTATCAAGCTCAGTCGCGGACTTTGTATAATCCCCAATTTTGAAGGCAGCGACCGACCCCCAAGGCACACCCGCATAGCCATCGACAACACCTTTTGAGATGATTTCAAGCATTTGCACGGCTGGGCCGGCAACAACTGAACTGCCCGTAGCCTTTAGCGTGTTTGCAACAACACCGGGCAGACCCCACATTTTGCGGCTGCCGATGTCGTCGATCGTCTGGATCGGCGTATCATTCATGGAATAGATTTCATTGCCACTAGAAGCATAAAGCGAAATCATATGCGCTTCGCCGTATTCATTCTTGTCCGCAAAGAATTCTTGGTACGTGTCCCAAAGTGCTGGACCCGCCACTTCCGCGCGCGAGGCGTTGATGAAAGGCATCATCGAAAACTGAATACCCGGCACTTGGTTTGCAATGAAGGCGTTGAACTGCAATGCACCGTCCATCACGCCGCCCACGACGCCGTCATACTGATCTGGTGGAGCGGACAGGGATTTTGGTGGCACGTTGACCTTGACCCGACCCTCGGTCGCTGTCTCGATGCGCTCTTTCAATTCGGGCAACATAACGGTGCAAACATAGTGTTTGGCCGGAAAGAAGCAGTTAAAGATAACCCGTTCAGCGGCAAAGGCTGGTGCGGCAAAGGCGGTGGACAGAGCAAGTGCCGCAGCACCCGCAGTGAGTTTCAGTTTCATTTTGGTTCCTCCCGAGAACTCTAAGTGTGGGTTATTTTAAACCCATGATATCAGCCGCGCGTTGCGGCGGTAGAAAATTTACGTCGTAAGCAGGCGACAGCGCCACAACCTCTGTTGGCAGTGACATATTGTGCAGCTTGCGAAACAGGTCGACCAGCTTGCCAGTGGGTGTCACCGAAAACATGCAGGTCACATCATGACCGGTATTATTGAAAATACCATGCGGAATGCCACGCGGCATACAAACCAGATCGCCAGTGTTGGCGTGTATCGCCTCACCGCCCAGAACGAGGTCCAATTCGCCCGAAATCACATGAATGTACTCATCTTGCGTTGGATGGATATGCGGTGGCACAAAGGTTTCAGATGGTAATAACGCGTGCCAGCTGAAACATTCTTCGGTCACTGATTTGGGCGTATAAACCTGCCCCATGATGTTCCAATGCACGCCATCAATGCCTTCACCGCGTCTTTGGATACCCGCTTGTAAACTCATGTCTTTTCCTCCGTTTGCTTACGGCGCAACAGCTTGTTCAATGTGGGCGCTAGCAGTGGATTGGCATTGGCCAAGCGCCGCCCCCATTTATTTTTGATTGCGTCTTCAAGCTCCGCTTCATCCCAATAGCCGATCAAAATTCCGGCCTCTCCGATACGGTCTTGAATGTCGGTGCCTTCAATTGCGCCGTCCGGTACGGTGCTGCGTTGGCGCGGCTTGCGCGCCCATTCAAACAGCGCCTCATGCAGTTCTGCGCGGATATCGGCAAAGGCTGGATCATCACCCAGATCGCGTAACTCTTTTGGGTCTGCCTCAAGGTCAAACAGCATCGGGCGAAAGCGTTCCCCGTGGATGTATTTAAAACGCCCGTCAAAGATCATCCGCAGCCAACATTCGCGCGACGGCATATCAAGTGCCGCACGCACCTCAAGGAAGGAATAATCATACTCTGCGATCACGTATTTACGTGGATCATCTTTGCGCGTGCCATCCAACGTCCCCGTCAACGAATGGCCATCCATGATATGCGGCACAGCAGCGCCGCCGTAGATATCAAGGAAGGTCGGTGCCAAATCAATGGCCTCAACCAGATCGGTGTTCAAGGTGCCTCGGGTCGCGTCCGCCTCTGGCGATGGATCGTGAATGATCAGCGGGACTCGCAGGGCCTCTTCATGGAACATGTCCTTTTCGCCCAACCAGTGATCCCCCAGATAATCACCGTGATCGGATGTGAAAACAATCATCGTTTCATCAGCAATGCCGCGATCCGCCAGATGCTTGAACAAACGCCCCATCTGGTCGTCGATCTGCTTGATCAGCCCCATATAGGCGGGGATCACCTTGGCGCGAACTTCATCGCGGCAGAAATTCTTACTTACACGGCGGTTCATGAACTCTGCAAAGATCGGATGCGCGTTCTCACGTTCGGCATCTGACCTATTGGCAGGTGGCACATCTTCAGGGCCATACATGCTGGCGTAGGGTTCCGGCACGATATACGGCCAGTGCGGTTTGATATAGCTGACATGCGCGACCCAAGGTTGATCTGGATTGTTCTCAAGCGCATCGTCGATAAAATCCATCGCGCGGGTAGTGATGTATGGGGTTTCTGACAACGGGTCTGGCACCCGCGCCGGACGGTCGGCGTATTTCAAGAACCACCCGGACAGTAAATCGCCCTCATCCCCCTCGGCGGCGTTGGCGTATTCTTCCCATGGGTTCTCCGCATCCAACCCATTGGCGCGGGCGTGATCGTTGTAAGGTGGGTTCGGCTCATGACCTGAATAAGGGTGAATGCCGTCATCCCTTTCAAACGGGTCAAAACCACATTCCGATATCCGCACGCCAATCTGGCTGCTTGGGTCAATGCCAAGGCGCGACATGCCCATCGCATCCGCCTTCATGTGCGTCTTGCCAATCAGCACCGACCGCACACCCATAGGGCGTAGGTAGTCACCAATCGTCATTTCACCCGCCTTGATTGGCACAAAATTCCAGCTGGCCCCATGGGCATGCACATAACGCCCTGTATAGGTCGACATACGCGACGCGCCACAGACAGGCGATTGCACATAGGCCCGGTCATAGCGCACGCCGCGCGCCGCAAGCGCGTCGATGTTGGGCGTGTGCAGGCGTTTGTGGCCATAACAACTTAGGTAGTCCCACCGCAGTTGGTCACACATCACAAAGAGGATATTCTTGGCTGGCATGTCTTACGGCCTCTCTGCAAAGGGTTTGCCAAACTGGTCTTCAAACTGCTCTTCGTCCCAGACCCCTATCAGGATGCCCGGAGGTTCACGGCCTGTCATTTGTTCAATGCGTTCTGGCGTCAGCGTGATGCGGGAATGATGCTTGCGCGACCATTCAAAAATTGCGTCATGCATCCTTTGACGCACCCCCACGTGATCCGGTGACGCACCCAGATCAACCAATTCTTGCGGGTCACTTTCCAGATCAAACAGCATCGGGCGAAAGCCTTCGCAATGCACATATTTCCAACGCGCATCACAGATCATGATCAGCCGCGCATCTTCTTGCGGGTTGCCGATGATCATCCGTGCCTCGCGGGTCGCATAATCATATTCGCTGATCGCAAATTCGCGCCATTTGACGGGCGTGCCATGCAGCAACGGCGTCAGATCACGACCCTCAAGGATATGTGGCAGTTTCGGCCCGCCAAAGAAATCAAGGAACGTCGGTGCCATGTCGATCCCCTCCACCAGCGCGTCAGATACAGTGCCACGAGTTGCATCTGCCTCCGCACGCGGATCATAAACGATCAGCGGCACACGCACGGATTGGTCGTGAAACAGATCCTTTTCGCCCATCCAGTGATCGCCCAGATAATCACCATGATCAGAGGTGAAGACAATCATAGTGTTGTCCATCAGCCCCTTGCCTTCCATCCAGACAAACAGACGCCCCATGTGGTCATCTATCTGTTTGATCAGGCCCATGTAGGCGGGAATGATCGCGCTGCGGACTTTCTCTTGGCTGACCGTCTTGCAAATTTTGCTATCCATATAGGCCTTGAACACCGGATGCGCATTTTCACGTTCTGCGTCGGTGCGGATTGCATCAGGCACATCTTCAGGGCCGTACATGCTGGCGTAGGGTTCTGGCACGATATAAGGCCAATGCGGCTTGATGAAGCTCAAATGGCACAGCCAAGGCTGATCGCCTGCCTGCTCCATAAACTCCATTGCCCGGTTGGTCATGTAAGGCGTTTCAGAATGTTCTTCAGGAATGCGCGCGGCCTTGTCCGAATGTTTGAGCAACCAACCATTCAGCAGTGTGCCCGCATCATCTTCACCTGAATTGGCCCAATCTTCCCAGGGGTTTTCGCCCTCAAAGCCCTGATCACGCAGGTATCCATTGTAGTCGGGGTTGGTGTTGTAGGGCCCATACGGGTGAAGGCCGTCGTCGCGCTCCCATGGCTCAAACCCACACTCCGCTATCGTCGCACCGATGGGACCTTGCGGATCAATACCCAACCATTCCATGCCCGCCTTATCAGGAACCATATGAGTCTTGCCGACCAAAGCCGGGCGCACGCCGATCTTGCGCAGATGATCACCCAAGGTCGGCTCACCCACGCGCAATGGGAATCCATTCCAAGTTGACCCATGCGAACGACAATAACGCCCTGTATAACTGGACATCCGCGAAGGACCGCAAAACGGGGATTGCACATAAGCGCGGTCAAACCGCACGCCACGTTTGGCCAAGGCATCTATGTGGGGAGTGTGCAAAGTCTGATGACCCGCACAGGACAAATAGTCCCACCGTAACTGGTCACACATGATCCATAATACGTTCAAATCGGTTCCCCCCGAACGATCAAGCACAGAGCGGCAATTGCAAATCAAGCCAAGTTAACGCATTGCTATTCCATTTAGCTATCGCTGGAATAGCCCGATTTGACCAATGTATTGGCACGGCGGCGAATATGCTGTGCCAGCTCCGCAGCGGCGGGCGTCAAAGGTCGGGTTTTTTGCGTGACCAATGAAAACGGGAATTTTGGCAATGGGTCTTGGATCGGCACAACAACAATTCCATGGCTTGGCGCGACCGTGTTAAAGAGCTGCTGAGAGAGAACGCAAAATGCCGATGTTTCCTCTATTAGTGCAATAATCGTGGTCAGGGAATGACAATTGGTCAGGGCCGCAGGAAACGGCCAATCATGGCCTCTAAAGGCACCCGAGAACAAACTACTCGGCCCGTCCTTTGAGCCGTGAATGATCCACTGCGCCTCTGACAGATCAGCCAGCCGCGTGGTGCTGCATTTCGGATTGGATGCATGGGTTGTGATGACCATATCAATGTCAAACAGACGCTCCACAATGACATTGCCATAAGAGTCCAGAACTGGCACTGGCCCCAACACCATATCAATCGCAGCCTCACGCAACTGGCTGACAGAATCGGGATACAGAACATTAACCAGATCAATTTCGACACGTGGCCATTTCTTGCGAAACTGGCTTAACGCGCGCGGCATGATCACGGCACCCGCGACGGGCGACACCCCGATGCGTACGCGGCCTCCGTCAAAGCCTGCCATCTGCTTGACCTCATCTTCCATCGCACGGACATCGGCCATGACCGTGCAAGCGCGTTTATACAGCCGTTCCCCCCCCTCAGTCAGTTTAACCCCACGTGGGGTACGGTCAAAAATCACAAGATTAACTGACTCTTCCAGTGCCTTGATACTTTTGGTTAATGTAGGTTGGGTTCGCCCCAACACTTCGGCGGCTTTGCGAAAGCTACCAGCCTCAGTGATTGCCACAACGGCTTCGATCTGGTGAAGTTGCATAGGTATGCCTAAAATGAATTGCTAAGTAGAAATCCTATGGGCAACCTATCGGTCTGGCAAGGTATGATGCCCACCGCACTTTTTTGATGTGACAAAGAAAAAGGGGTGCCGCTAGGACACCCCAAGGTTCACATGACTGGGCTCATTAGTTTACCGCTCGTTGTTATTTTATGCCTGCGGCTCAGTCTGCGTCAGGGGCGAGCGCACCCGCCCCGGATTCGAAAGTCAGTTAAAGATGCGGATTTAAAACTGTCTTTTCACCAATGGTGAAACACCTTTTCAACCCCGCATCCTCGTTATTTTTATCAGCTACATCCGGACGTTCCGCCACAGGTGTTGCACTTCATGCAGGTGCCGTTGCGGACCAATGTGTAGTTGCCACATTCCCCGCAAGCTTCGCCTTCATAGCCCTGCATCTTGGCTTTGGTGCGTGCGTCGATACCAACAGCGCCGGACGCTACCGATGTTGTTGAGGCCATTGCCACCGCGACACCGCCGCTTGCGACTTCTGGAACCAAGGTTTGCAGCGCTGCCGATGCAATAGACTGACCACCTTGCAACACGACCAACTCTTGGGGCAAGCGGTTGCGCAGGTATCCAGTTGAGCTGATTTGTTTCAGCACTTCCAAAGATTTGCTGGCCGCAACTTCTGAAAGTTCAGACACGTTGCCAACGGTTTCCTGCTCTTCACCTTTGCCTAGATCGTCAAATGTGTGCCCCTCAGGCTGCACATGTGCGAGGTCCGTGCGGTCCAGATAGCTGACCGCCAATTCGCGGAAGATATAGTCGAGGATCGAGGTTGCGGAACGGATGGTTTCGTTGCCTTGAACCAGACCCGCAGGCTCAAACTTGGTAAACGTAAACGCATCGACAAATTCTTCGAGCGGCACACCATATTGCAGACCCACGGACACGGCGATGGCAAAGTTGTTCATCATCGCGCGGAAACCGGCACCCTCTTTGTGCATGTCGATGAAAATCTCACCCAGTTTGCCATCTTCATATTCACCGGTGCGCAGATAGACCTTATGGCCGCCCACGTTGGCTTTTTGAGTGTAACCCTTACGGCGCTGTGGCATCTTTTCGCGGTGCGATTTGATCAGCTCTTTGATGATGACCTTTTCGACGATCTTTTCAGCCAAAACGACGGCCTTTTCGTGTGGGCTGCCGCTTTCCAATGTCTCAGCCGCCTCATCATCGTCCTCAACCAAGGCTGCGGCCAAAGGTTGAGATAGCTTAGATCCATCACGATACAGCGCGTTAGCCTTGATGCCCAAGGACCAGCTAAGCTCGTAGGCCTTTTGGCAATCTTCAATCGTCGCATCGTTTGGCATGTTGATGGTCTTGGAAATTGCGCCAGAGATGAACGATTGTGCGGCCGCCATCATAGTGATGTGGCTGTTGACGCCCAAGAAACGCTTGCCCTTTTTGCCACAGGGGTTGGCGCAATCAAAGATGCTGTAATGCTCTTCTTTGAGATGCGGCGCGCCTTCCAGCGTCATAGTTCCGCAAACGTGGTCGTTGGCCGCGTCGATATCGCGCTTGGAGAAACCCAATGATTTCAGCAAGTCAAAGGTTGGATCGTTCAACTTGTCCGCAGGAATGCCCAGCACTTGCGTGCAGAACTCTTCGCCCAGCGTCCACTGGTTGAACACAAAGCGGATGTCAAAGGCTTGCGCCAATGCGGCGTCGACCTTGGCCAATTCGACCGCGCCAAACCCATGGCCCATGAGGGACGTGTGGTTGATACCCGGTGCGTTGCCGATGCTGCCGTGACCAACTGCATAGCTGACGATCTCTTCGATCTGCGCCGAACCATAGCCCTGTTTCGCCAAGGCACCCGGCACAGATTGGTTGATGATCTTGAAATACCCACCACCGGCGAGTTTTTTGAACTTCACCAAGGCAAAGTCAGGCTCGATACCCGTGGTGTCGCAATCCATCACCAGACCGATGGTGCCAGTTGGCGCGATCACAGACACTTGCGCGTTGCGAAAGCCGTGCTGTTCACCCATTTTCAGGGCTTCATCCCAGCAGGACATTGCCACATCGACCAACCCCGGCTGCGGGCAGTTTTTGTGGTCCAGCGGAACAGGTTTCACAGACAGGGCTTCGTAGCCTTTGCTTTCGCCGTAAGCTGCATTGCGGTGGTTACGGATCACGCGCTGCATGTGTTCGGCGTTTTTCGCATAACCCGGGAAGGCGCCCAATTCACCAGCGATTTCGGCGGATGTTGCGTAAGAAACGCCCGTCATGATCGCGGTGAGTGATCCACAAAGCGCACGGCCTTCGTCGCTGTCGTATGAATAACCCATGTTCATCAGCAGACCGCCGATGTTTGCGTAGCCAAGGCCAAGCGTGCGGAAGTCATATGAACGCTGCGCGATTTCCTTGGACGGGAACTGCGCCATCATAACTGAGATTTCCAGCGTCACAGTCCAAAGACGTGAGGCATGCATGTAGTCTTCGACTTGGAATTCGCCGTCTTGCAAGAAGGTAAGCAAGTTCATTGAGGCCAAGTTACAGGCCGTATCATCCAAGAACATGTATTCAGAACAAGGGTTTGAACCGCGGATTGCGCCGTCTTCTGGGCATGTGTGCCAGTCGTTAACCGTGTCATGGTATTGGATGCCCGGATCGGCGCAGGCCCAAGCGGCGTGGCCAACTTGTTCCCACAGATCGCGGGCCCGGATGGTTTTGGACACTTTGCCGTTTACGCGATCGATCAATTCCCAGTCGGCGTCTTTTTCAACGGCGGTCAGAAAGGCGTTGGTAACACGGATGGAGTTGTTTGAATTCTGGCCCGAAACAGATGAATAGGCTTCAGAATCCCAATCTGTGTCATAGGTCGGGAATTCAATCGATGTGTGGCCCTGCTTTGCATAATCCAACACGCGCTTGACGTATGTCTCTGGAATCGCAACCTTTTTGGCCTCACGGATCGCTGATTTTAGCTGTGTGTTGTGCGCCGGATCATAGGCGTCCGCCTCTGCCCCGTCCCAGCCTTTGATCGCGGCAAAGATCAGGTTCAGCTTTTCTTCGTGCATCTTAGAGCCAGCAACGATGGACGCCACTTTCTGCTCTTCGATGACTTTCCAGTTGATGAAGTCCTGAATATCCGGGTGATCCGCATCAACGATCACCATCTTGGCCGCGCGACGTGTTGTGCCACCGGATTTGATCGCGCCCGCAGCCCGGTCACCGATTTTCAAGAAACCCATGAGGCCAGATGATTTACCGCCACCTGAAAGGCTTTCGCCCGCACCGCGCAGCGAAGAGAAGTTTGTGCCTGTGCCAGAACCATACTTGAACAGACGCGCCTCACGGACCCAAAGATCCATAATGCCACCGTCACCAACCAGATCATCGGCAACAGATTGAATGAAACAGGCGTGTGGCTGGGGATGTTCGTATGAGGATTTGGACCGGGTCAATTTCTCGGTTTTGTAATCAACGTAATAGTGACCTTGGGCCGGACCATCGATGCCGTAGCCCCAGTGCAAACCGGTGTTGAACCACTGTGGGGAATTGGGCGCGGCGCGCTGGCTCGCCAACATGTGGCGCATCTCGTCGTAATAGGCTTGGGCATCTTCTTCGGTTGTGAAGTAGCCACCTTTCCAGCCCCAGTACGCCCATGCACCTGCAAGACGGTCAAATACTTGTTTAGAGGATGTCTCCCCACCCATTGTTGCGCCTTCAGCAGGCACAGAGCGCCACAAAAATTCAGGAACGCCCTTTTCTTTGACCTTCTTCACCGCAGACGGCACGCCCGCCTTGCGGAAATACTTTTGTGCAATGACGTCACTGGCGACTTGGCTCCAGCTTGACGGAACTTCCACATTGTCGAGTTTGAAAACGATAGACCCATCAGGATTTCGAATTTCCGACACTGTCGTGATAAAATTCAAATCCGCGTATGCATCTTGCCCGACTTTGGTGAATTTCCGTTCAATTTTCATCTTAGCTGCCTCATGTTCAGCGTTTTCATCAAAGAGGCACAACTGTCATTGCAGCGAC
>CALKXT010000169.1 GCA_938003685.1 uncultured Sulfitobacter sp.
GGGACATCAAACCCGAACGCGGTTGTTACTGTAACCATGGGCGGCGTCAGCCATACTGTGAACGCGGACGCGGCAGGTAACTGGACAACAACCTATTCCAACGCGGAAATCACACCGGGCGAATACACGGCGAACATCACAGCCACCACAACGGACAGCGCGGGTAACACGTTGAACGCGTCAGATTCTGTGCAGGTTGATACTCGGGTTAACAACCTGGCTATCAATGCTGATACGGTTGAAGGTGACGGCGTGATCAACGCAGCTGAACGCCTTGAGGGTGGTGGTGTGCAGGTCACAGGGACAACCGAAATCGGGTCAACCTCTGTTATCGTGACGCTGAACGGTGTGGCCGTGAACGCGGTTGTATCTGCAAACGGGAACTGGACCGCGACATATGCTGCATCTCAGGTTGCTGAGGGCACCTATAACGCAGCCGTTTCAGTTGATGCGACAGATGCAGCAGGCAACACCGCGACTGTCACCGACAGCATCCGCGTTGATACCGAAGTCGTGCCATTGAACATGACAAATGGTGGTGGCGGCGTAGACAGCGTTGCGAACGCCGCTGAGGCGGCAACCGGCATTGATCTGGGTGGTCAAGTCGAAGTGGGTTCATCCGTCGTGGTGAACTTTGACGGCACCAATCACAACGCTGTTGTGGATTCTGCTGGCAACTGGTCATTGACTATTCCGCCATCAGGTATCCGTGCCGGAACCTATGATGCGGCGATCAACGTCACGGCCACGGATTCTGTTGGTAACGTCGATACGATCAATGACACCTTGGCAATCGACACAGATGCGCCTGATGGTCCCGTAATTGTAGGGGTCTTGGACGCGACTGGCGGTGGTATCGGCAGTGTTGTGACTGGTGCGGTTGACGGTGAACTGAGTGTATCCGAAATCGCAGCGAATGGATCAATCTCAAGTCTGAACCGCGCAGCGGGCAATCCCGATGACAGCACGTTCTTTGATTTTGAAACAAACGTACCTGACGGTTCAAACCTTGTGGTTTCCGCAACCGATGCTGCGGGGAATACAACCGGGACTTATGTCGCACTTGACGCCGGTTCCGCGGGTGTTCAAGCCATATCGCTGGATGCGTCATCTTTGGGCCAATTCAACATCGAAACAATCGAACTCGGTAACGTCGAAGACGGTCACTTGACCATCGATGAGGCACTGTTGGTTGCACTTTCATCCAACACCAACGCGTTGCAGATCAATGGCGGCACCGACGACAGTGTCACCATCAATGGCGCAGAGCAGACCGGTTCAACGGTACGTGATGGCCAGACCTACAATATCTACACGTTGGGTGACGAAGGCACGCTCTATATCGATGCAGACATCGGTGTGAACGGCGTTATCTAAACGACAAGACGACCAGAGGCGCGGGCGGTTAACGACCCGCGCCCTAAATAATATCGGTGTTGAGGGCAGTATATGGGGCATGGTGTAAAAAGGGCAGTTGGGGTGTGCGCAATCGCGTTCGGCCTCGCAGGATGCCTTTCAGACATGGGTGACGGATCAGGTGCAGCCAATCTAGTATCACGGTTGAAATCGCCGGATAACACCTCCGTTCCCAAACCAACTCATACTGAAAAAGTGAACGCAGAGAGCCAGATCATTCAAGGTCTTGCACGCCGTAAATCCGCACTGCCCTCAGGCAGTTCGTTTGAACAAGTCGGCACCGCTGTTTTGGCCGCAAATTCACGCGCAGCAGAATCTGAATTACGCTCTGCGCGCCTCCGCTCTGAGGCGGCAAGCAAGAATTGGTTGCCCAAGCTAGGGCCACAGGTCAGCCTCACATCCCTTGGATCCTTGGTGGCCAATTTGGTTGTTGATCAGGTGTTGTTTGACAACGGACGTCTGAAAGGCGAACGCGAATTTGCGATTGCTGACGTTGAAGTCGCAGCGGTTTCATTGGCCCAAGACACCAATGACCGGGTTCATACGGCACTTGGTCTTTATACCGATGCTGTTGAGGCACGCGAAAAAGCGGCACTGTCGCAAAGATCACTCCAAGACATGGGCCATTTTGCTTGGATCATGCAGGAGCGCGTCAAAGGCGGCGTGTCAGACATGTCTGACCTGAACATCCTGAACCAGAAACTATCAGAAATTAAAGCATCCCAAACCGCCAATACAGAACGTGCGGCGACATCCGTGGCTGAACTCAACGCCATGTCGATCCAACCTTTGTCTGGTTTGCGTGGTGTGCCATCGTTTGAGGTGAAATCGACCTCTGCACAACCATTGACTGTTGTATTGGCCGAAGCAGAAAAAACCCGCACAATTGCGGCTGCAAAAGTCGAGCGCGCAGGCCAATTACCGGGCTTGTCCGCTGGTGGCACGATTGGGGAAAATAGTAACCTTGGTTTGAACGTGAAATCAGATCAGTTGATCGGCTTTGGCACCGGCGCATCCCTCAAGGCCATTGAAGCCGCGAAAGAGGCCGCTGGGCGGCGCGTGAGCCAAGCCAACGAAGATGCCAATCGCCAGTTGCGCAAGTTGGAAGGTCAGATCGCTGCCAAGTCACGCCAAGCTGGTGAAGCGGCAAACCTGACCATCGCGGCCAAACAGAACCTTGATTTGTTCCAAGAACAATATGATGCAGGCCAGCGTCAGGTCATGGATGTAGTTGGTGTCTACGAGACATTTGCGCGCCAACAACAGGCCGAAGTGACTCTGAAATACGAGGCCGTGCGCCTGAAACTTGAAATGGCACAAATCCTTGGTGTGCTTGCGGACGGGAATGCGATTTGACCCAAAAGCGCGCCTTTACCCTGACGATCAGCAACGGCAATCAAGGCCGCATTGCGCCCGTCAACGCGGCCAAAGCGCCACCAGAGGCCAACGTCAATAAATTCGAGGACCGTATCCGCGCGCGCGCGCAACTTGCCGCGACCTATGCCGGGTTGCTGGGTGTTGAGGCGGTGCCACGCGACCTGTTTGAAAGCATCGGTGCTGCAACCCAAGAAGGTGCCGCTGACAAAGATGAAGCCGCCGCTATCAGTCACGGTCTGCAAGGACTTGGCTTGCTCTCTGAGGTTGGTCGCGTTGATGCATTGAGTGCAGATTATTGGCCCGCGTTGGCCTATATGACATCTGGACAGGTCCTGCTGATCCTTGGTCAATCGCGCGGTGATCTGATTGTTTTTGACACCACCTGCACCGACAACCGCGCCTATGTGCCGATTGCCGATTTCAAACCCTTCTTTGCAGGCCTGTTGGTACGCGCTGAAGCACCTTTGAAAAAAGTCGCTGAAACTCACAAGACCGAAGGCGCGCCTGCGCATTGGTTCTGGGGGCAGTTTGGCCGCTTTAAACGGCAGTTTGGTGAGGTGGCCTTGGGGTCCTTTGTCGCCAATCTATTGGCCGTCGCAGTGGCACTGTTTTCCTTGCAGGTCTATGACCGTGTGATCCCGCACCAGTCTGAAGCAACGCTTTGGGTGTTGGCCGCAGGCGCCGGGCTGGCGCTGTTGATGGAAGCCTTCATCAAGATCGCGCGTGCCCGTCTGATGGATGGATCAGGCCGCCAGATCGAACTGAGTGTTTTGAACATTTTGATGGAACGCCTGCTGGGCATGCGCTCTGACACCAAAGGTGTTGCGCCGAACCAGTTGTTCTCGGCCATGCGTGAATTTGGATCGGTACGTGAGTTTTTCACCGCATCTACTATCGGCACAATCGCGGATGTGCCGTTTATCTTTGTATTCCTGTTCCTCGTGGCCAGCATCGCAGGCAATGTTGTCTGGGTGCTGGTTTTGGGGGGCATCTTGATGGTTGTTCCGGGGTTCTTTTTGCAGCGCAAGATGATCCGGTTGACCCAAGAAACCCAAGGTGCATCTGCCAAGTCATCCCGTTTACTACATGAAGCGATCTTTGAACTCGATACGCTGAAAACCCAGCGCGGCGAAGACCGGGTGATCCGCCTTTGGACTGAGTTGAACACGCTGTCCGCGATGAAGTCATCTGAACAGCGCAAGCTGGCCTCGGCGCTGACATTCTGGTCGCAAGGCGTGCAACAGGCGACCTATGTCGCGGCTGTGATCATGGGGACATATTTAGTTTTTGCTGGTGAATTCACCGTGGGCTCGATCATTGCTACGGGTATTTTGACAGGCCGCACCTTGTCGCCACTTACGCAACTCGCGGGAACCATGGCACGCTGGGGCAATGTCAAAAGCGCACTGGACGGGTTGGAAGGCATCGCCGCTGCACCGCAAGATGCAGACGAGAGCCGCACCTATCTGCGCCGCGAAAGCCTGAACGGACATTTTGAATTGCGCGACGTGACGTTCCGCTATGAAGAAGACGGCGCACCGACACTGGACCTTAAAGGCATGGCGATTTTGCCGGGTCAGCATGTGGCAATTCTTGGCTCAAATGGGTCGGGTAAATCATCTTTGCTGAAATTGCTTAGCGGATTGTACGCCCCCGAAGCGGGGCGCGTGATGATTGATGGCACCGAAATGAGCCAGATTGAGCCACGTGATATCCGCCGCTTGATTGGCTATCTAGGCCAAGACGTGCGCCTGTTTGCGGGTACATTGCGCGACAACCTGAACCTGACAATGCTGGAACGTGACGATAACCGTCTGCATGCCGCTCTTGATTTTGCCGGCTTGGGTCCGTTTGTAAAAACGCACCACAAGGGCCTTGATCTGGAAATCCAAGACAACGGCGCGGGTCTGTCGATCGGCCAGCGTCAGTCTATCGGTTGGGCGCGCCTGTGGCTGCAAGATCCCAAGATTTGTCTGCTCGATGAACCTACCGCGGCGCTGGATCAAACGCTTGAGGCCACTTTGGTTTCACGTCTTGAGACATGGATGAAGGGCCGCACGGCTGTGATTGCCACGCACCGCGCGCCGATCCTCGCCCTGACTGAACGCACGTTGATCCTGCAAGGGGGGCGCATGACGATTGATGGGCCCAAAGAACAAGTGCTGTCGCATCTGGCCAGCAAAAAGGGGCAGGCGGCATGAGTTTTGCAAACCCAAACGGATTGGACGCACAGTTACAGGGCGATATGCGCGGCCCCTCTTGGGTGATCTGGCTGTGTGGTGCGTCGCTTTTGGTGTTTGTGATCTGGGCGGCATTTGCGTGGATAGATGAGATTGTGCGCGCCGAAGGGTCGATGATTTCGTCCTCGCGCCCGCAGATTATTCAAAACCTTGAAGGCGGTATTCTGGCAGAGCTGGCTGTGGGTGAGGGCGACATCGTTGAAAAAGGTGACGTGCTTGCGCGCTTGCACGGCACGCAGTTCAAATCCTCTGTAGATGATTTGCGCGATCAAATCACCGCCTTTGACATCCGACGCTTGCGGCTTGAGGCGGAACTCGCTGGGCAGTTTGATTTTACAGTGCCAGAAGAGTTAGCCAAGCGGACACCAGATATTGTCGCCTCTGAACGCGCGTTGTTACAGGCGCGTCAGTCTGATTTTGTATCCCGTACCGAGGGCGCACAGAGGGTGCTGGTTCAAACCAAAAAAGAACGCGACCTGCTTGAGAATTTGCTCAAGCGCAAAATTGTATCGCTGATTGAAGTCACCCGCGCACGCAAGGCCCATGCAGATGCACGGATCAAATACGACGAAGTTCTTACGCGTGCCGAATTGGACCGCGCGCAGGAATATTCCGATGTGCTCAAAGAACTCAGCACCTTGCGTCAGAACCTCAAGGCCAGCACAGACCAGTTGAACCGCACGATTTTGGTCAGCCCGATGCGCGGGATTGTGAACAATTTGAGTGTGACCACCATCGGCGGCGTTGTGCGCCCGGGTGAAGAGATTTTGCAGATAATCCCGCTTGATGAGGAACTGTTTGTCGAAGCGCGGGTGAAGCCAGAGAACATCGCAGGTGTGCGTCCGGGGCAAGAAGCCACGATCAAGCTGAGTGCCTATGATTATACGATCTTTGGGACGTTGAAGGGTAAGGTTAAACTGATCTCAGCAGATACGTTCAAAGATGAACGTGCGCGCGACCCAGATGGGAACCCGCATTACAAGGTGACGTTGCAGGTCGATACCGAGCATCTGACCGCGCGTCAGGCATCGTTACAGATCAGGCCGGGGATGCAGGCTTCTGTTGAGCTGCACACTGGATCAAAGACCGTTTTGCAGTATTTGCTGAAGCCTTTGTATAAATCCAAAGAAGCGTTCCGCGAGCCTTAATATTTGGGGGCTAGCCCCCAAACCCCCAGCATATTTGCTGAACAATGAAAGTCAGGGGAGATCCGTATCCAACCAGATGGTCACAGGGCCATCGTTGGTCAGGCTTACGGACATATCTGCGCCGAATTCACCTGTTTGAACGGGGATGTCGAGGGCGGCGAGTTGGGTTGCGAAATATTCATATAGATGTTTCGCATGATCGGGTTTGGCAGCCCCTGAAAAGCCGGGGCGATTGCCACGCGATGTATCTGCGGCGAGTGTGAACTGACTGACGACAAGGGCACCACCGTCTGTCTGAGCAAGGTTTAGGTTCATTTTGTCAGCGCCATCTTTGAAGATACGCAGTTTTGAGATTTTGAGGGCAAGCGCATCTGCGGTGGCCTCGGTATCTTCTGGCATTGCGCAGATCAGGATTAGAAGACCGTGACCGATTTGGCCAATTGTTTGACCTTCCACTGAAACTGCGGCGCTGGAAACACGTTGGAGCAGGGCACGCATTATTAGGATTTCCAGTCTATGATGTCAGCCGGGTCGGCGCGGGTTGTTCGGAATGTGTTGATAGGGGCATTTTCGTCTGCATACCCAAAAGAAATGGCGCAAAGGATGAGGCGGTCAGATGCAATCTCAAGATGCTCGCGCACTTGAGGTGCGTAGCCGGCAATCGCTGCTTGGGGGATTGTGGCGATGCCCAATGCTGTAGCGGCCAGTGTGAAGGCCGTGACAAAGCCACCTGTGTCCATCGCGCCGTAGGGGCCAAGTTCGGTGGGGGAATGCAGGATCGCAACATGTGGTGCATCAAAGAATGTATAGTTGCGCAGCATCTGCGCCATGCGGGCGGCGCGGTCGGATTTTTCAATACCCACCGCATCATAGAGTTGGAACCCACAGGCGCGGCGGCGGTCGGCATAATCGCCTGAGTACTTCGAAGGCCAGTCAAGATCAGGTTGCGGCACTGTCCCTTTCTGAGCGGTTTGCGTCATGACCTCGCGGAAATGATCAGTGGCGGCCCCCTTGGTGATCGTGACTTGCCACGGTTGCGCGTTGCACCATGACGGCACGTGGCGCGCGGCCTGCACAATTTTGGAGATCGTATCATCCGGTACAGGGTCCGGGCGAAAGGCGCGACAGGAATAGCGCGATTTTAGGACGTCGGTAAGCGTGTCATATGAGGTCATTATTGTTGCGCCGCGAAATAGCCAATGATCCCAGCAGCAATGAGGCCGAAGATCACAGCAATGGTGATTTTGATCGCAGAATAGGGCCGTTCGCCCTGTACCCGCCCCGTTCGGCCATTGACCACAAAACGGTAGGTTTTGCCCCGGTATTTGTAGGCAGCAAGCCAGACGGGCAACAGGATGTGTTTAAAGGTAATGTTGTTAAGATCGGTGTCGATGTTGTGCACACGCTGACGGTCCCCGCCGATATCGAATTTCACATCGCGTTCGATCACTCTGTCCATATGATGACGCGCTTGGACAAAGCCATCCTCTAGCGACACGGCATAAGCTTCGGCGCGAAATCCCGCGAGGTATTCGGGGGCATAGGGTTCAAGTGCTGCCAAATCCCACGGCTCAAGCGCATCGGTAAAACGCTTGGGCAGTGAGGTTGAGGCCAGCACCAGCACATCATCAAAGAACCGTTTGACCCGGCCCGATGCGGCGCGCCAACGGACCTTGGCGACCTGTACCTGCTCGCGCTTGCCATCACGCGTGACAGTCTGTGTTTCGTAATACACAGTGCCTCGTTCACCGCGATAGGACGATTTAGTATCGGCATCATAGGTCCAGTAGGGGACGTATATCCCCTGCATCTTGCGGCCCTTGCGTGCGTATTCTTGCAAGCCATTTGGTGCAAACCACAACCCGCCCAACCAGTCCTTCATCGCGTCGCGCGCCACATCTTCGGTCAATCCAAAGGGTAGCACGGCGCGGGGTTTGATGTGGCGGTGCAGCCCAGTGTCGACCACAACGGGCGTAGCGCAGAACGGACATTCGGTGGCGTGTTTGCCTGCCTCAAATTCCACTTGCGCCGCGCAATTCGGGCAGGACGTGACGCGGGTTTCCTCCATCTCGCCGCTTGGCAGATCAGCGCGCAATCCTGCTTGCAAGTCCAATTCGACAATGGGCTGTATTTGAAACCCTTTACCTTCCATGGGCTGCGTATTGCCGCAGTGGTCACAGGCCAACATCGCCTCTTGTGGATCAAAGCGCAGATCAGAGCCGCAGGTGTCACACGGAAAACGGTGTTCTGCGACGGGGCGGGGGGCATTCAAGGGGTCATTTGCGTCAAAGGTGTCGGTCATGTCTGCTCCGTCGAAGGGCTTGGACCAGACATAGCGTTGATGGGGCGCGCGTGCCAGTGTGATGGCCACAAAGGATCACAAATAGCGGTGGAAAACCTTGGGAACCATAATGCGCAGAGCATTGTCGCGTAGGCGGATGTGACGCCAGATGTGAAAGCCTGCGTGGATGATGGCCAGCACGGCCAGCAGGTAAAATTCATAAATGTGGATGGTGCCGATAATTTCGTTGGCTTGTTTAAGGCCCAAGGGCGGTGCGATGGGCAGGAACCCACCCGCCTTGAGGAGCGTGGCTGAGGTGAGGCCAAGGAAAAATCCAGTGAGGGCAACGCCGAACAAACCCAAGATCAGCGCCTTGTGTAAGCCTTGATGAATTTTGCACGCCCATGGGGGGAGTTTCGGGCCGGGGCGACTGGCCAGCCCTTTGCGCATGTAATCTGCGGTCCAGAGTAAGCAGAGGGTGACAAAGAGCAGGCCGAGCATGGAATGAAACTGAAACGCGCGCGGGCCGAAGGGGAGGACATCAGATGGCGTGACGAGGATGAACCAGATCAGTAGGGGGACCATGGACCAATGCAGTACTGTTAACAGAGTGCGGCGGTTGGGGAGTTGGGTTTGTATAAGCGAATTCATTGCTCTGGCTTAGCACCAAATGGTGGCGTGTGTTTAGATATACGTTTACGTCAGGTTCTTGGTTTCAATTGAAGCCAATCCAACTTGCTAGCGGCATCGCATATTTCTTGGGGTGTCACCCCAAACCACTCGGCACCGAAACTGTTATCTGTGCCAATCCTCTCGCTCCTGAATATTTGATGCAGTTCACTTTCAAGCCTGACGGCATCGTGGGTTCTGAAGATGTACTTGAGTAACGGCATGCCGGGATTGCCAGCACTGTATTGTGAAATGATCCGAGCAAGAACTTCACCACGGCCGCTATGATCATGCCGTCCAATCTTAGTGCAGGTGTCTTCCAAGTTTTCAAGCCGACTGTCGGTGTAGACGTAAACAGCCTTTGGAGCATCTTTTTCTCCAAGAATCTGCAAATCGGCTAACATCTTCTTGGAACGCCTTGATAATGCTAACCTGCCACCAAATTCGATCTCAATTCGGGCAGCGTTCTCAAGCTTGGCCAAATCGCTTGACCATTGAGAGAGAATGCCTGCGCTTTCAGTGACAACGCCCCCCTTGCAAAACCCGTTGCTGATAAGGCACCAGATCGCCGTTTCGCGTATGTCGCCGTTCCAACCGTTGCCATCATCAAAGGCGTGGTCTTCACCAATGTCCATGCCCTTCTTGTATCGCGCTATGGCTTCAAGGATGGATGACGGTTGATTACCTGCGAGGACATCTTCGATGATCCTTTGTGCAGCAATTCTCTGATATGGCCTCATCTTACTGACAACATCAGCTTTCTTCATGATGCTCATCTGTTTAAATCGCTGTTATCAATCACGCACCCGGCGGTGGCGGCGGCATTACGGTGAAAAGCTGTGCCAATTCCGCGACGTCTTCGGCTTTTTGCCAGCCATCTTGGCCGGGGGTCCAGACGAACGTATCACGGCTTAGCCCCCCTTCTGATACCATGCGGCCCAGTTTCGCCTTGGAGAACGGTCCCGTCGTTTTGCCAGCTTCGGCAATGTGCCAGACGTGTTCAACAGGGGGCGGCGGAGGTGCCATCGGCGCGGGTGCTGGTGCGGCTTGCGTGCGTGCGCCCCATGGTCCGGCACTTGCTGCGGCTTGTTGACCGATCTGCATGCCCAGACCCGCGCCCAATCCCGCCTGAATTGCAGCGGCCCCACCGCCATCACGGCCCAAAGCTTCGGCGGCTTGGAACTGCATGTATTCGTTAAGGTTGCCGATCACGCCCATTGAGGACCGCTTGTCC
>CALKXT010000170.1 GCA_938003685.1 uncultured Sulfitobacter sp.
TTTTGATATCCCAAACCCGCGATGCGTAGCACCATTGGGTTGGTCCACTGCCCATTGGAAAAGAACGGCAAGGTCGCCGCCTCGCCGCGCAATTGGTCTTCAGCATTGTGCAGATAGGCCAGGAATTGAATTTCCGGCATTGGAATAAATCCGTTGTGCGCCATGCCAATGGCAAGGCCCAGAATACTCTGTTCATCCAGCAACGTATCAATGACACGCGCAGGACCAAAACGGGTATGCAGCTTTTGCGTGACACCGTACACGCCGCCTTTGCGCCCCACGTCTTCACCCATCAGCAGCGTTTCAGGATGGGCCAACATAAGATCATGCAGCGCCCAATTGATCAGCCGCGACATCGGTTGTGCCGTATCCATCTGCACCAGATCACTACCAAACACAGCGGCACGTTCATCGTCGCTTGGTCCATTGCTGGCTGCATTTGAACGCGCGGGCGGAATGAGGCTCGCCATCACATCAGAGGCGGTTTTCAAACGTGGAGTCTGTGCCATTTCTTTGGCCGCCTCTGCGACGTCCGCCAAAGTTTCCTCGTAAATCGATATCGCCTCTTGCGCAGTTGCAGCGCCCAACGCCACCAAACCACGCGCAGAATATAGCAAAGGATCATGGGCTTCATCTGCCTCGACTTCAGCGCGCGGTAAATACGATGTGACAACATCAGGTCCCGCATGCCCGTACAAACGCACGGTGCGCAGATGCAGAAACGCAGGTTTGCGATGCAAACGCACCCAATCCGCTGCTTCCTTGGCCGCAGCGAAGGCGGCGAACATGTCCAGCCCGTCGCCTGCAAAATACTTCAACCCTGGGCGCTGTGACATCGATCCTTTGATCCAACCTGTGGGTGTCTTGGTCGAAATGCCGATACCGTTGTCTTCACAGACAAACAGCAATGGCAACGGCACCCCCTGTACAGAGGTCCAACACGCGGCATTGATCGCACCCTGCGCGGTGGAATGATTGGCCGAAGCATCGCCAAAGCTGCACATGGCAATGGCATCACGTGATAGGACCGCATGTTCAGGGCGATTGCGCCGCGCCAATGTGATACTATGTGCAGCGCCCACCGCTTTGGGCAGATGGCTGGCAATTGTTGAGGTTTGAGGCGGGATCATCAAAGGGCGTGACCCCAGAACCTTGTGGCGTCCGCCACTTGTCGGGTCATCCGCTGAACATGCAAAGGACAACAGCATGTCACGCATCATATTTTGCCCATCAACCTGATCGGCCCGCGCAATCTGAAACGCCGCATCTCGGTAGTGCAAAAATGCGATGTCGTCAGGGCGAAGGGCATGGGCAACGGCCGCCATACCTTCATGACCACTAGAGCCAATTGTATAAAAGCCCTGCCCCTCTTTCTGCATTATCCGACTTTGCAGATCGAGAGCGCGTGACAAAACCTGCGCTTTGTACAGCTTTAGCGCCTCATCTGGCTTTAAAATTGATTTAGGAGCATCTCCCTGAGGAAAATCCTCAGCCGCCACACGCCTCAGAAAATTGTCGTGAACAATTGCAACGCGGTCCATATTCTTTTTGGCCTTAAATATTCCTCGGGGGAGTTTGAGGGGGCAGAAAGCCCCCTCATCCCTGAATAGATAATAGAACGTGAGAAGGGTAAACAGCCCCTCTCATTTTAGCATCAGAAAAACGCCTGCAAACCGGTTTGCGCACGTCCAAGGATCAACGCATGTACATCATGCGTCCCCTCATAGGTGTTCACCGTTTCAAGGTTCATCATATGACGCATCACCTGAAATTCGCCAGAAATTCCGTTACCGCCGTGCATGTCACGAGACATCCGCGCAATATCAAGCGCCTTGCCACAGTTGTTCCGCTTTACGATCGAGATCATCTCGGGGGCTGCATTTGCTGCATCCATCAACCGTCCCACCTGCAATGACGCCTGCAAACCCAGCGAAATTTCGGTCATCATATCGGCCAGCTTTTTCTGGAACAATTGCGTCTGCGCCAACGGCTTGTTGAACTGTTTGCGATCCAAGCCGTATTGACGTGACGCATGCCAACAGAATTCAGCAGCACCCATCGCGCCCCATGAGATACCGTAACGGGCGCGGTTCAAGCAACCAAATGGCCCCTTGAGTCCCTGCACATGCGGCAGCAATGCATCATCACCAACCTCAACATCCTTCATCACAATCTCGCCCGTGATGGACGCACGCAGCGACAACTTATTGCCGATCTTTGGCGCGCTAAGACCCTCCATACCCTTTTCCAAGACAAAACCACGGATCTTGCCACCGTGTTCCTCGGATTTGGCCCAGACCACAAACACATCCGCAATCGGTGCGTTTGAAATCCACATTTTAGATCCGGTCAGCTTGTACCCAGTGGCGGTTTTCACAGCGCGGGTTTTCATGCCAGCAGGGTCAGAACCCGCATCAGGTTCGGTCAGGCCAAAACAGCCGATCCACTCACCGCTACACAGTTTTGGCAGGTACTTCTTGCGTTGCGCCTCAGAACCATATGCATAAATTGGATACATCACGAGGCTGGCTTGCACCGACATCATTGACCGATAGCCAGAATCAACGCGCTCAACTTCGCGCGCGACCAGACCATAGGATACGTAGTTACCGCCCAACCCGCCGTATTCCTCAGGAATGGTGATGCCCATGAGGCCCATATCGCCCATTTCACGGAAAATACCTGCGTCGGTCTCTTCGTTTGCAAAGGCATCAATCGCGCGTGGTTGTAGCTTTTCTTGCGCATAGGCGCGCGCGCTATCTTGGATCATGCGCTCATCTTCGCTCAACTGATCAGACAGACGAAACGGGTCTTTCCAATCAAATGAGCCTAGGTCAGGTACGTCTTTGGCGCGCAGAACAGGTGCTTCAGCGTTCATGGGAATCCCCTTTTTTGAATCCAGCTTGATTTGGCCGCACTATTGCAAATGCGCAGACAAAACTCTATCGCTGCTTTTTCCTGAATTCATGAGAAAAACTCATATGATTGCGCCGCGCCGTTTCTTACCCTCTGTCTCTGCCTTACTCGCCTTTGAGGCTGTTGCACGGTTGGGCAGCGCGACAAAGGCAGCACAAGAGTTATCGCTGACACAAAGCGCAATCAGCCGTCAGCTTAAAACATTAGAGGATCAATTGGGTGTTGGTTTGCTGGCGCGTCAAGGTCGCCAGCTTTACCTGACAGATGCCGGGCGCGCATATGTTGGCGAGGTCCGCATTATTCTGAACCGACTGGCGCAAGCGTCGATTGCAGCGCGCACCAATCCGACAGGCGGCACCTTGAACCTTGCCATATTACCCGCGTTTGGCATGCATTGGTTGGCTCCTCGCCTGCGCGACTTTGCCCGCACCCACCCCGAGGTGACGGTGAACCTCAGCACTCGGTTACAACCTTTTGCCATCCAAGACAGCGCCTTTGACGCGGCCATTCATTTTGGGCATGAGGATTGGCCGGGCGTGCACTATCTACAACTCATGCCAGAGACCGTCGTGCCGGTATGCGCGCCAGATTTGTTAAGCACCCCCCTGACCGATCCCGCGGACATGTTGGCTCAGACACTTTTGCACCTAGAAACCCGCCCCCGGGGCTGGGCCCGCTGGTTGAGCGCCCTTGGCGTTGCTGATGAGCCGCCAATCGGCATGGTTTTTGACCAATTTGCCACAATGGCACAGGCGGCAATTCATGGTCTTGGCGTGGCCTTGCTGCCGACATTTTTTGCTGATCCTTATCTGAGAGAGGGCCAGTTGGTGCTTGCCTCTGCCCAGACCACACAAAGCATCGGGAATTACTATTTGGTCTGGTCTCAAGACCGCGAAGCACCAGCATCCCTAGTCGCCTTTCGCGATTGGTTGACCAAACAGGCCGAAGACGCTCAACACTGATAATAGATAAACCGCTGGCGGTGCCCAAATTTCGCCCCAATTAAGAATTATAGAAAATTAATTGTTACCGGGTGGGGCCGTTACAAGGAGCTATGCTCATGCTTATATCATTGCGCAAAGGTGTCTGCATCCTTGCAGTTGCCGTGTCATCTATGGCCACATCTGTACAGGCCGATAACCACGTCGTTCTTATCATGGACGGCGGGTATTTCCCGGACATCGTGTATGTAAACCGAGGTGATAACATCATTTTCACCAACAACAGCGAAAACGAACATACGGTTGGGGGTCCAGAGGATTCTTGGATCAGTGAGCCAATTCCAGTTGATGGCACCTACCGTATGAACATCAACAATCAAATGGCCCAGACCTTTAGCGGTCAAGGTGCGGATGACTTGTTGATGGAAGGGTCATTCTCATACGAAGAAGCGCCTGTTACCGAATAAGCCACGCACCAATTTGACGGTGCAAAGTAACACATAGGCCGCGTGGAAACACCGCGGCCTATTGGCGTTGTCGCTCAATGCCCGGATCATCCGGGTCGATAACGGGATTGATCAACTCAGGCCCGCTTGCACGGTTTGAATTTACCGCCCTCTCGACGCGATGCCAACCTAGCAAATCTTCAGGTGCCGCACGCATCAACGGTGCAGCACCTTTGCCCTCCTCGCCCAGCCATTTTGCCCAATCTTCTGGCTCAAGAATAACGGGCATTCTGTGGTGAATGGCTTGCATTGGCGTATTGGCCGCAGTCGTGACCATCGCACAGCTTTTCACGTTAGCGCCGTCTGGATCTGTCCAATCTTGCCAAACGGCAGCAAGCGCCAAGGGTGATGCATCCCGGCGCGTAATGTACCAAGGGTCACGTCCGCCACTGGCATCTTTAGTCCATTCATAAAATCCGCTTGCGATGATCAAACATCGCCGTTCTCGTGCCGCGCCGCGAAAAGCAGGCTTTTCTGCAATCGTTTCCGCGCGCGCATTTATCAGCAACGGACCATCATTTGGCTTTTTGTACCAATGCGGAATGAACCCCCACCGCATCGCCCCCAAACGTCGCTGTCCAAATGTCGACGTCACAACATGAACGTCCGTGGTCGGACAGATATTGAAGTTCGGCACAGCGGGCAAATCATTAGCAGGGGCCGCCGCAAACAATTGCGACATCACATCAGTTGGCAATGTCATCGCCATACGCCCACACATGCTTTGCCTTTCTGCATCACTGGCCCATCGTTAGCCTGTTATCTACGCGCGACTTATGCTCTGTCACAGAAAACGAAACCACAACAAAAGCGATAATCATGGACGACGCAACGCTCGCGCGCGCACAAAAAGCAGCCATGGCTCTAAAAGAGGGACGTTTTGACACTGCTTTGAAGATCGTCAAAGCGGGTCTAAAATCCGCTCCCAAAGAGGCATATCTTGCTAATATGGCGGGGCTTGCCTTGGTTCAGATGGGTGATCCATCAAGCGCGACGCGCTATTTTTTAACGGCGTGGCGCTCTGATGCCCAGATGGGTGAGGCACCACGCAATCTTGCGCAGGCTCTCATCTTGTTGGGACAAACGGACAAAGCGTTGGAGGTG
The DNA here is from genome assembly GCA_938003685.1 of uncultured Sulfitobacter sp. Lineage (GTDB taxonomy): Bacteria > Pseudomonadota > Alphaproteobacteria > Rhodobacterales > Rhodobacteraceae > Sulfitobacter. Next base: position 5,468 of record CALKXT010000170.1, read on the forward strand.
CTTGGTAAAGCGTTGAAATCACGTCCGGATGATGCTGAATTACGGTATCTTGTTTCGAGCGCCCATCACAGTGCCGGGCGTTTCCAAGACGCAATCAGATCAGCAAATGATGGGCTGGAAATTACGCCTAGACATGCAGAACTATATAGCTTGCGTGCCTTGGCGTTAGAGCAGACAGGTGACAGCATTGCTGCAAAACAAGACTTTGAACGTGCTATTAAACTCAACCCAACAGACCCGGAAACCCGCCGCGCCTATGCACAATTCTTGGCCTTTCACGCACGAGTAGATGCCGCATCCACACATGTGAAAGCTGGGTTATCTGTGGCACCGCATCACGAAGGGTTGTTGCTCCAAAAAGCAAGCCTACATCAGGCGAAGGGCAAAATAAGTGACGCAATCACTTGTTATGAAACCCTATTGCAAGAACAACCCGAACATCCCTTGGCCCTGAATGGGCTGGCGTTTCTGGTATCTCATCCAAGATCAACCAAAGTAAGCAAAACCATATCAAAGGTCATGCGCAAGCCATCTGTTTCACGCGAAACCAAAGTACTGCTTGGATTTGCGCAAGCGCATTTGGCAAAGAGTGCTGGGCAAAAAGACGCGCCGCGCATTTTGGCGAAAGCCAACGCGGCAGCCTCAAAAATCATGCCGTATGATAGGAAAACCGATAAAGCGACCCAAACGCAACTGATGGCCCCGTTTGCAAGCAATACAGACCAACAGGCCACATCATCCGCCACGCCCGCCCCCATTTTTATTGTTGGCGTGATCCGCTCGGGCACCACATTGGTCGAGCAAATATTGACACAGCACCCAACCGTTGTGGGCTTGGGCGAATTAGCCCGCGCACGTCATTTAGCAGATTTTCAGGCATCCACTTTTGCACGGAATAGCACAGCACCAGATGGTGCCTTCTTTGCCCAAGCATATCGCACGGCCCTGCCAGAAATACCCAAAGGCACAACCCATTTTGTCGATAAGATGCCTGATAACTTCAGAGTCATAGGATATCTTCTAAATGCCTTTCCCAATGCGACCCTTCTGGAAATGCAGCGTGACCCGCGTGACGTGGCGCTTTCCATGTGGGCAAATCATTTTCCGACAATGGCACACAGTTATGCCAATGCCATGCTAACAATGGCGATGCATATGAACCTCTATGCACGCACGATGCAGCAGTGGCGTATGCATTTCCCAAATCGCATTCACGCGGTTTCCTATGAAGGTTTGGTTTCAGACCTAGAACCACACACGCGACGCATCGCTGCGCTAAGCGGGCTGGATTGGCACCCTGACATGCTACACCCGGAACGCAGTGCATCCCCCGTACTAACCGCAAGTACGGACCAAGTTCGCCATACCGTGCATCGCCAGTCAGTCGGCAAATGGCAAAACGAGGGTGATCTGCTGGCCCCGTTTATGGATATTCTTGACTCTGATCTATGGCCAGGCGTCCACACAACTTAAGATAACTCCACCAGTTGCCGGCCACAAATTGTGACAACGGCGCCTTTTATGTACCCTCAGCACCTCACGTATGGGTGGTCGGCTAGACGGCCTGGTGCATGTTAAAACGTCAAAGCGCGCCCGAATCTCGGGCGCGCCTTTGTCTCTTCTAGCCTGACGATTTACTTAACCGTAATACGGCCATCTGTGTAAGGCTGGTATGCACCGTTCTTGGCCAAGAATTCCGCTGTGACGTCGGCCAAATCAGGCCCAAAATCATAAGCATCTTCTGCTGTTTTGAACATTTTATAGCCATCGCCACCATTGCGCACATAGTTGTTGGACACCATGCCGTACATCTTGGCCTCATCAATTGGCGCGCCACCAACCATGACATCGCTGATGCGGCTGCCAACTTCGGCGGAAGCATCAAAGGCATAAGTCATGCCAGCTACTTGCGGGAAACGACCTGCAACTTCTTCATGCTGGCTAACGCCATTCTCAAGCGCTGCAATCACCGTCGCACCACTGACCTTGAAGGTCGACAGCGTGTTCTGGAACGGCAACACGGTCAAAACTTCACCCATGGTGACTTCTCCGGCATCAATGGAAGCACGCAACCCACCAGAGTTGGCAATCGCGATTTCAATGCCTTGATCTTTGACACGGTCAAGCATCGCGTCGGCAACCAGATTGCCCATCGCACATTCTTTGGTGCGGCAGTTATCACGTTCGCCATCAATCGCCTCAGATGTTTCAGCGACGACCTTGTTGCGGATTTCTTCCAGCGGTGCGGCGGCTTCGGCAATACGCGCAGTCGTCGCTTCGTCTTCAGTCACAGCCGCATCCATGATCAACGGCTCGCCTGTGGCCTCTGAAATGTTGCCCTCATCATCAAAGGTCACATTTAACTCACCCAAGAACTTGCCATAGGCATAGGCCTGCACAATCGCCGTGCCACCAACCATTGTTGGATACGGACCGTCCGCACGTTCATTGGTGTTGCTGAGCAGCGAGTTAGAGTGCCCGCCAACGATAACATCAACACCAGTGGTTTCAGCAGCGACTTTTTGATCGGTTAGGTAGCCAGAGTGACTGAGTACGATGATCTTGTTCACGCCTTCGGCTGTAAGTTTGTCGACTTCACCCTGCACAGCGGCAACCGGGTCAGAGAAGGTGATGTTTTCCCCGGGTGACGCCAATTCATGGGTATCCTCAGGTGTCAGGCCGATCAGACCAATCTTTTCACCGCCGCGCTCAATCACTGTGGATTTCGCCAGTTTATCAGCCAGCAAAGGTTCTGCGGACACATCTGCGTTGGACATCAAGACAGGAAAATTCACAGCACTCATGAAACCCGCCAAAACTTCGGGGCCATCGTCGAATTCATGGTTGCCCACGGTCATCGCATCATAGCCCATCTGGTTCATCATCTCAGCGGCCAGCGCACCTTTGTAATAGGTGTAGAACAATGTGCCCTGAAACTGGTCGCCGCCATCCACAAGAATCGAATTGTTGGTACGGCTGCGCGCGTCAGTAATCGCGGTCTGCAAACGGCCAGAACCACCAAAACATTTGCCTTCGCCGTTATCCTCTGAGGAACATGGGCCGTCATATTTGCTGATCGGCTCAAAGCGGGCATGAAAGTCATTGGTATGCAGAATGGTCAGGTTATAATCAGCAGCGGCCATACCAGACGTCAGGGCAAGAGCAGCTGTTGCGGTCAGGAATCGTTTCATCGGTTTTCCCCCATTGGAATGTGATGGCTGCATGGTGGCGATTGCAGTGCGATGAGTCAAAGCGCATTTCGTATCTACCACTCTTGACGCTTCGTGAGGCGCGGTCCATCACGTCACTCATGTTGATATTCAAAATATTCCGGTCCGAAGAATGGGCCACCCTGCGTAAAGATGGCGAAACTGTCGGCGCACCGATTGATGTGGCCGATGGCTATGTGCATTTTTCAACCGCTGAACAAGCCGCTGAAACCGCTGCCAAGTATTTTGCAGATGTTGAGGGGCTGTTTTTGGTCGCCGTTGATACAGATGCCGCAGGTGATGCCCTGAAATGGGAAAAATCACGCGGTGACGCGCTGTTCCCGCACCTTTATCGCAAGATGAAGCTGGATGATGTGGTTTGGGCACAGCCCTTGCCCATCGAGAACGGCGTACACCAGTTTCCAGCGGGTTTGGCTGAGGCAAGTAAGTGACAGCACTGATCGAACGGCTTGGCCTATCCGCCTTGCATCGCCTTGATCCAGAGGCTGCACATGGTTTGGCAATCCGCGCATTGCGCATGGGGTTGGCCCCCGCGCCCGGCCCTGTGACAACACCGCGTCTGGCAACATCTGTTGCGGGTTTGCAGTTGGCGAACCCTGTCGGCCTTGCCGCTGGATTTGACAAAAACGCGACTGCGATTGCGCCGCTTTCACGTGCAGGCTTTGGGTTTATTGAGGTTGGCGCCGCAACGCCCTTGCCCCAGCCCGGCAACTCAAAACCCCGTCTATTTCGCCTGACTGAGGACCGTGCTGCAATCAACCGCTTTGGGTTCAACAACGAAGGCATGGACGCAATTGTCGCCCGCCTCGCCCAACGCGGTACGGGCATACCTGTCGGCCTTAACCTTGGCGCAAACAAAACCAGCACCGACCGCGCGGCAGATTTTGCGCGCGTGATGGAAACCGCGCGTGATCACGTTGATTTTGCCACGGTCAATGTGTCGTCGCCAAACACTGAAAAATTGCGCGATTTGCAGGGCAAGGCTGCTCTCGCTGGGCTGCTTGAGGGGGTCATGGACGTGCGTGGCGCCACGCCTGTGTTTCTTAAGATTGCACCTGATTTATCCGAGGACGAGATTGCCGATGTCGCTGACGTTGCGCAGGATGCTGGGGTTGCGGCGATCATAACGACCAACACCACGTTAGACCGCACTGGGTTGCAAAGTACACATCGCGATCAGGCAGGCGGTCTGTCGGGAGCCCCATTGTTTGCTAAATCCACCCGCGTTTTGGCACGGATTTCAACACTCACGGATATCCCGTTGATTGGTGTCGGTGGTATCGGATCAGCCGAGGACGCCTTTGCCAAAATATGTGCAGGCGCATCTGCCGTTCAGCTTTATACCGCGCTGGTGTTTGGCGGCATGTCTTTGGTGTCGGACATCGCCAATGGGCTGGACACGCTGTTGGCCCAAAACGGGTTTGAGAGTGTGGCAGACGCTGTCGGCAGTAAGCGCGAGGACTGGCTATGATCACGCTTTGGCACAATCCACGTTGTTCAAAATCGCGCCAAACACTGGCATTGATTGAAGAGGCTGGCGCGCCTGTTAACATTCGTAGATATCTTGAAGACGCACCAAGTGTTGCGGAACTTGAGGCCGCACGAACTGCTTTGGATAATCCAGCCACGGTGCAGATGATGCGCAAAGGCGAAGCCATATTCAAAGAACTGGGCCTAAGTAAAGACAGCCCTGACACCGACCTGATCAATGCAATGGCCGACCACCCGATCCTTATCGAACGCCCCATCGCCTTCAAAGGCACACGTGCTATTATCGGACGTCCGCCAGAGGCCGTCAAAGACCTGCTATGACAATTACCGACATCACGGCCAAAAACCGTGCAGCGTGGGATGCATCTGCACAACACCATGGGCAAGGTGCCTATTGGGACGAACTGGTAGCCGGATTTGCCGACCCAACGTATTCCCGTTTCGATCAGACCATGACAACAGCCTTGCAGGTTTCTGACATCAAAGGCGCGCGTGCTGTTCAGATCGGTTGCAACAATGGACGCGAGGTTTTGTCAGCCTGCGCTCTTGGTGCGGCAGAAGTTTGGGGCATTGATCAATCAGCCGCTTTTCTGAGCCAAGCCACCACTTTGTGTGACCTGTCAGACCATAACGCACATTTCTTAGAAGCTGACATTTATGATTTACCTGATGAGTGTCCGCGCGATTTCGATGTCGCCTTCATCACCATCGGCGTGCTGAATTGGATGCCAGATTTGCGACATTTCTTTACGGCTGTTGCTGGTCTATTGCGCCCCGGCGGGCAGTTGGTGATCTACGAAACCCACCCGGTTCTGGAAATGTACGAACCAACGGCACGTGACCCGCACCGCCCGGAACACAGTTACTTCCGCACCGATGCCTTTGTTGAAAACGTCGCGATCACCTATGATGGGACAGATCAAGGCAGCGCACCAGAAAGCCATTGGTTTATACATACCCTTGGCACAATTGTGCAGGGCGCATTGGATGCAAGATTGGCCCTGACGCAGCTCCAAGAATTCCCGCACAATATTCGTGAGGTAGACTATGACATCTACGAGGGGCAATATGCGCAAACTCCTATGAGCTTTCTTATGCGGGCCACGAAAGCGTAACACCAGCAGGATTTCCGAAATTTTCGGACCGGTTTTTGGCAAAAATTGGCTAGCCTGCCGCCCGTTCCAATGCAGGATACCGCACACCCAGCGTGATGCCCCGTACCACAAATGAAATAAGCAGCGACAGCCATAATCCGTGATTGCCGAGCGGTGGCACCAACAAGAGTGCCGCCACAACATAAACCACAAACGAGATCGCCATCATGTTGCGCATGTCACGTGACCGCGTGGCCCCAATAAATATCCCATCCAACATCCACGCCGCCCAGCCCGCCAAGGGGGCGGCAACCATATACGGCAGGTATTCGCGCGCGACGACCTGAACGTCTACCGCTTTGGCCATAAGATCGATGATCGCTCCTCCGCCTGCGGCAAAAGCAAAAGTCATTAACACACAGATAAACAGCCCCCATCCAGAGGTCAGCAACGCCCCACGCCGCAGCACAGCGCGTTGTTTTGCGCCCAGCGCACGGCCCACCAAAGCCTCAGCAGCAAAGGCGAACCCATCCAGCGCATAGGC
>CALKXT010000171.1 GCA_938003685.1 uncultured Sulfitobacter sp.
TGCGTTCGCTGTCATAGACGTTCATCTGGCAGCCATAGGTTTTGATAAACAGCTTTTTAGGAGATGTCATAACGGGTGTCCGATTGAGATAAGGCAGATTTCGCCATCTAACAGTGTGCGCCATGGCTTGCAATGCACGTCGATTTAACCGATTCTACGCCATAGCACCACCAAGTGAGGGCACATGCACTACAGCAGTTTGGACGCATTGATCAAAGAGGCCGCCGTGGTTCTGGCCAAAGGTCCAATTGCGATGATTATGGTTGAGGATGATGTCGAGATCGACACAACTCTGCGCCACCACTTGCAAGCCGGGTTTGAGGTGGTCTTGGCCCTGATGCCAAAGGTCTTTGATCTGCCCGCTGATCTGCGCGAAAGCGTGGTGCGTGTTGATTACAACATGTCTGCCGAAGGCGCGATGGAAACCGCTGTAAATGCGGTGAATGATGCGGCGGCGGGGCAATGGCTATACTACTGCTTTAACGCAGAATACCTGTTCCACCCCTTCTGCGAGACCCGCAGCGTTGTTGAAATGCTGGCGTTCCATACCGAAGAACGCCGCCACGCGATGCTGGCCTATGTTGTTGATCTATACGCCGAGGATTTGCACCAACATCCTGACGCCGTATCACTGGATCAGGCCCATCTGGACCGCTCTGGCTATTATGCGCTGGCCCGCAAAGACGACACTGAGGATGCACATCCCAAAGAACGCCAGCTTGATTTCTTTGGCGGTTTGCGCTGGCGCTATGAAGAACACGTACCCGCGACCCGGCGCAAGATTGACCGGATTGCCCTGTTTCGTGCGAAAAAAGGCCTGCGTCTGCGCTGGGATCACACGTTTAGCGACGAAGAATACAACACCTTTGCCTGCCCGTGGCACCACAACATAACGGCTGCGATTTGTTCATTCCGCACAGCCAAAGCATTGAAAAGTAACCCGGGCAGCACGTTTGATATCGAAACCTTCAAATGGCACAACTCGGCCCCGTTTGAATGGCACTCACGACAGTTGTTAGATTTAGGGCTGATGGAACCGGGGCAATGGTTTTAGGGACTGTTGAGGTACGCAATGTCCGTATTGAGCTCATTCAATGAATTCGATTTGGTTTGCCCCAGTCTGGGTTTTGGACTTATTATGACTTGCGAAAGACCCAAGAGCATTTTCTAAAACCCTAAAAGAAAGGCTTTAGAAATAGTTGGCGGTGCCCACGCTCTGATGTTTGCGTTGCTGACAGCAGCTGCATCTCGGACTTACCCTTGCAAAGGCGCGTTGTTGATAGCGCTGACATCTTCCATGATATCAAAGATGTGGTCGGCGACCACGGTGATCCCTATGGCCTCAAGCCGCTTCACATGCATGGACTTGTAGGTTTCAAGATAGTCTCGGTTGCGAAAAAGATAGGTAGAGCCGTAATGGGTCGTCCCCTCTTCTGCGGTCCAGATTTTCCAGATGATGCCGGGTTCTTTGGCAATACTCTCTGCAAGCTCCTTTGTGCCAGCCAGAAATTCATCCGTGATTGGGCCGTCGTAAGTCATATGAAGGTCCCAGATTTTCAAAGTGCTCATGGTGTGGTCCTCTCAGATTGGTATGTGTTCAACGGTTCTTGCCGAGTTGCAAAATACTTAGAGCGGCAAGTAAGGCAAAGAAGGCCGGATCAGACCAGCCAAAGCCAGTGAAGATGCCGACAAAGCAGGCGTAGAGCGTAACGATCACCCCAAGAACATTGGTCCAAAACAGACCATTCAATATCTTCTGTGCAGTATCACTGCCCAGTTCGGCTTCACGAAACAGGAAGCTGATAAAGCCAATGCCGCCCAGAAAGATCGAGTTATGTTGCGACAGGAACACCGCGTATTGGTCGTTCAGTTGCAAGCCATAGTTCGGCCATAGTATGCCGGGGATGAAGAACAGGGCGAGCGCGAAGAACATGTAGATCACGCCATGCGCCATTAGAAAGGTTTTGTTAGTCATAATCAGTCTTTCTTTGGTTAATCGAGTGCTTTGCGAAATCGATTGAGGATAGTAATCGTCTCGCGTTTTTGTTGCGCATTCAGGTGGCTAAATATCTCGTCCAATGTACGGTTATGTGTTGGCATGAAATCGGCCACTTTCTGGTGCCCCTCGGACGTCAAACATAGAACACGCACACGCCTGTCCTTTTCATCCACGGCTTTCTCAATGAAACCAGCTTGCACGAGGTTTTTCACCACAACATCCAGATTGCCTGATGAGGAAAGCGTCAGCCGCATCAAATCGTTGACGGACAGCGGCCCCTTGTTGCTAAGGGTTTCAAGGGTGTCCCACTGTGATGCAGTTAGGTTCGCGGACCGGAAGGCCGGGCCCATCGCGCGCATGAATCGCTGCTGACTGCGTAGCAGGGCCAACACAAGGGTTTGGTTTGCTCTATTTTGCGTCGGTGGTTTCATATCAGTTATTTATCCCTATATAGGGATAATATCAAGAGTTGAATACCCATCTGATCCGTATTTTTCAAATGAACCTAGATCAGAACTAAAGCGCTATCTTAATAGCTCGTTAGAGTAACGAACACCGCAGACAAAATCCGTTGCACTATTTATTCTTCAAGATCAAATTATTAGATACAAAAAGCGCGCACTAATTTTAACGGCTCACCCAAGCCTCAACCCTTGCGCCGCAACCTAATCACCACATCCACAGACGCGATTTCAGCTCCCTCAGGTGCCTCTGGTAAATGTGAAATCACCAGTTGGTCTGACGGTGCATCCGTCAGCTTGCCCTCATCTTCCCAATAAAAATGTGGGTGATCATGGGTGTTCGTATCAAAGTAGCTTTTGGAACCATCAACCGTAACTTCTTGCAACAACCCCGCCTCACAAAAGGCCCGTAGGGTGTTGTAAACTGTGGCCAAAGATACGGCATCACCCTGCCCTTTAGCCGCATCAAACAGGCTTTCTGCGGTGACATGGCGATGCTGACCATCGCCCACCAAAAGGCTGGCAAGCGTGACCCGTTGGCGCGTCGGGCGCAGGCCCGCTTGCTCTAGCCAGCGCGTTCCGGTCTGTTGATGTATCTCAATCATGGCCACTCCATCGTCCTTCGTTACGCCATATAACGGAGCAATGGCGCAGTTTTCAATTGGAAAACACAACCCTGGGTCATGTGTACTTGTGCCACTTTAGGCCGTACGGCCATAAAACCCAAGCTGTTCCTTGGCAGAGAATACCACGCCGGGCACATCAAAATATGAGAAAACCGCAATTATGCGTGGGTTATGCCCCAAACTTGGCGTTACGCGGTGGGCCGTATTCTTGCCACGAAAGACGTTCAAAGTCCCGGCGGTTAGATGCGCGATTTGTCGCGGCAATTTGTCCGCAAGCAGATCAGCGACACCTTGATAGTTAGGGTCCGTGTCGCTGCGCAGGTCATGTGCATACTCAAACTCACCCCCTGCATCAGGGGATTGCAACAACAGCGTTGTGGTAAATTCCGCTCTGTCAAAATGCCAATTCAACGCCTCACCATCGCCATAGGCCATTGCATTAAGCCGGGCGAGAGGGTCAGCCATTGGGTAAAGTGCCGGCTTGCCCATGACCGCGGCCAGAAACGCCGCAAAAGGTGGCCACGTATAGAGATCGTTCAGTGCCGTATCTTCAAGTTGATCTGCACACAAAGTGCTGTTCACCGTCTCACGCTCAACCAAGGCGGGGTGGTCATGGGGCAAGTCCTTAACATCCTTACGGAAGTAAATATTGTGGCTGCGGGCGTGACGAAACGCATCGCTGGAAAAGCGTGGCAGCAAACGCTCCACACAATTCAATCGCGCCTGATCGGTCAAAAAACCCGGTAAATTGAACATACCATCACGGGCCAGATCTGCCCGCGCCTGATCCACTAGCGCAACGTATGCATCGGATTCTGGCTGATCCAGCGGGTATTGTTTTAGGTCAACAGTCTGTTTCATATGCAGGCTCCTCTTAAACACGCCTAATAATAACCTATATCAACTGTCGCTGGCACACCCGTTAACGACATCACAGCGTCTGCTGCCCTTGCGGCAGGGGCGAACCCGATGTTAGATAATTGTGAAAGATAAAATACCCGAGCAGGAGACCTGAACAATGGCCGATTTCCCCACAAGTTTTGACAAAGAAGGTCTGTTGAAATGCGCCCGCGGCGAGCTGTTTGGTGAGGGCAATGCACAACTGCCCGCCCCGCCGATGTTGATGATGGACCGCATTACAGATGTATCAGGTGACGGCGGTGCCCATGGCAAGGGTCATATCACCGCTGAATTCGACATCACCCCTGACCTGTGGTTTTTCGACTGCCACTTTCCCGGCAATCCAATCATGCCCGGCTGTCTGGGCCTTGATGGGTTGTGGCAGCTCACTGGCTTCAACCTCGGCTGGCGCGGATGGCAGGGTCGTGGCTATGCGCTGGGTGTGGGCGAAGTAAAACTCAAAGGCATGGTGCGCCCGGACCGCAAGCTGCTGACCTATAAGATTGATTTCACCAAGGCGATCCAGACACGTCGCCTGACGATGGGTGTCGCGGACGGCATCGTCGAGGCAGACGGTGAGGTGATCTACGAGGTCAAGGACATGAAGGTTGCGTTGAGCGAAAGCTAAGGGCGATGGCCCTACTCAAGCATGGCCTTCTCATCATCTTAACCATTGCGCTCTACGCTTGCAGTCCTCGCGGCGAAATTGAATATGGTAAGGCTGTGCCAACGGGCAACCCAGTGGATGTCTGGGTTGCCAACTTTCGCCCGACAGAACCACCGGGTAAAGGACAACGCTCTCCACCAAGACCCGATGCAATGTTGTTTGAAAAAATAACCGTGTCCATTCCGCACTCCCATCAACCCGGTCAGATCGAATGGCCAAAGGGAACACCGGATGCAAGCACCGATTTCGTCACGCTTGCAATGCAGTCCTATCCAACCATAAACAGCTTTGCGTCACATATTTCAAAGGCAGACAACAACACCAATGAGATTTTGTTGTTTGTCCATGGGTACAACATGCGGCACAGCGAAGCGGTATATCAACTTGCTCAGGTCAGTCATGATTTCGATATACCTTCGCAAACAATGCTCTTTTCTTGGCCTTCCGCAGGGATACCACCCGGATACCTCTATGACCGAGACAGTGTTCTAATTGCCCGTGATCAATTAGAAGCGGTGATACGTGCGCTGACCCAGAAACACGGGCGTAAAGTGATCCTATTGGGGCATTCCATGGGCAATCTGTTGATTATGGAAACCTTAAGGCAAATAGAAATTTCTGGGAATTTTGATGGGCGCGACAAAATTGGAGCGTTGATCATGGTATCGCCGGATATTGATGGCGAATTGTTTTACACGCAGGCGTCACGTTTAAAGCAGATGCCCCAACCCGCAATCATCATTGCCGCGCGACAGGACAAGGCGCTGCGACTGTCCGCTCTTTTGACAGGTCGCAGCAATCGTTTGGGCTCACAAACGGACCGCTCTGCGGTCCGCGATTTGCCAATTACAATCATTGATGCAACAGATTTGGGCGGGCGAGGTCGTAATCATGATATCGCCCTAACGTCACCTGCTGCAATTTCAGTGCTAAAGAAGCTGGATGAAAGGCTGTTGCCCGGTGCCTCAACTTTGCCACCCCTGCTAGAGTTGGGTAGATAAATAGGAACGGCGCGATGCGCGTCAATTTATGCACTTTAAGGTGTTGGCATGTTCCACCCATGCTTGCGAACGCGGTTGCGCGTCCCTTGCCACCTGTCCTAAAGTAACCCAAGCAATATCAAAGGAGTGCCGCATATGCGCCGCGTCGTCGTCACAGGGTTGGGGATTGTCTCATCCATCGGAAACAACGCAGACGAGGTTCTGGCCTCTCTAAAGGCGGGCACCAGCGGGATTGTGGCCAGCGAAGAAATGGCCGAACACGGGTTTCGCAGTCGTGTGGCTGGCACGTTGAAAATCAACGTCGCAGATCACATCGACAAACGTGCCTTGCGGTTCATGGGGCCGGGTGCGGCCTATGCCTATATCGCGATGGGTCAGGCGATTGCGGATGCGGGTCTGGATGAGGCAGCAGTCAGCAATCCACGCACCGGATTGGTTGCGGGGTCCGGCGGGCCATCTACATCGGCAATGTTTGCAGCCCACAACGTGGTTAAGGATACCGGGGCCACCAAACGCATTGGGCCGTTTGCTGTGCCAAAATGTATGTCCTCAACCGTGTCCGCGAACCTAAGCACGGCCTATAAAATCAAGGGTATCAACTATTCCATCACCTCGGCCTGTTCGACATCCCTGCATTGCATCGGCAACGCGGCAGAGCAGATCATGATGGGCAAGCAAGACGTGATGTTTGCGGGCGGTGGCGAAGAACTCGATTGGACATTGTCCTGCCTGTTCGACGCCATGGGCGCGATGAGCAGCAAATATAACGACGCGCCAGAGACAGCGAGCCGTGCCTTTGATGCGGACCGGGATGGATTTGTGATTTCAGGTGGCGGCGGTATTGTTGTGCTTGAGGACCTTGAACATGCCTTGGCGCGTGGTGCCAAGATTTACGCCGAAGTCACCGGCTATGCTGCGACTTCAGATGGTCACGATATGGTTGCCCCTAGCGGCGAAGGCGGCGAACGCGCAATGCGTTTGGCGCTGCAAACCCTGCCAGAGGGCCGCAAAGTTGGTTACATCAACGCGCACGGCACTTCGACACCTGTGGGGGATATTGGTGAGATTGAGGCGGTCCGCCGGGTCTTTGGTCAGGGCAGCACACCGCCCGTCAGCTCAACTAAGTCGATGACGGGCCACGCCCAAGGGGCCGCTGGCGCGCTTGAGGCGATCTTTAGCCTACTGATGTTGGATAATGATTTCATCACCAAATCCATCAACGTGCAAAACCTCGATCCCGCCCTTGATGCGTCCGAGATTGCATTGGAACGCGTCGACAACGCGGGCCTTGATAGCGTCATGACCAATTCGTTTGGTTTTGGCGGCACCAACGGGTCGATGATCCTGTCGAAATATCTGGGCTAAGGGGCTGCACATGTCTGATCTACTAAAAGGTAAGCGCGGCCTCATCATGGGTGTTGCGAACGAACGTTCGATTGCCTGGGGCATTGCCAAGGCAATGGCAGGCGCGGGCGCGGAACTGGCGTTTACCTATCAAGGTGAAGCGTTCGGATCACGTTTGGCCCCTTTGGCGGCCTCTGTTGGGTCTGATTTTATGGTCGATGTCGATGTGACCGATGATGCGTCACTCGATACCGCGTTTGAGCAATTGGGCGCGCGTTGGCCAACAATTGATTTCGTGGTCCATGCCATTGCGTTTTCCGATAAATCCGAATTGACCGGGCGATTTTTGAACACCTCCCGCGCCAACTTCAAACACTCGATGGATATTTCCGCCTATAGCTTTATCGAAGTGGCCCGCCGCTCGCATCCTTTAATGGTTGAAAATGGCGGCACCCTAATGACGCTGACCTATCAGGGATCAAACCGCGTTGTGCCAAATTATAACGTCATGGGTGTGGCTAAGGCCGCGCTTGAATCCGCCACACGTTATCTCGCCAATGACCTTGGCCCCGAAGGCATCCGCGTCAATGCAATCAGCCCCGGCCCGATGAAGACACTGGCGGGGGCAGCAATTGGTGGTGCGCGCAAGACCTATAAGCATGCCGACCTCAATGCCCCCTTGCGGTCAAACGCGACACTTGAGGCAGTGGGCGGCACAGCTGTTTACCTCGCCTCTGATGCAGGGGCCTGCACCACAGGCGAGATCATTCGCGTTGATGGTGGCTTCCATGTGCTGGGGATGCCGCAGCAGGAATTCCTCTAACAACCAGCGATGCCATGATAATACGCCCGCTTGATCCCACCGATGATCTGGACAAAGTCGCGCGCTTTTACCGCGATGCGCCGGAATACTGGGTACTGGCAGATCGTGCGCCACCGGGGCCAAACAAAGCCGCCGAATTCTTTACCGATGGCCCGCCAAATTGTGATCCTGCTCGATCACATCGGTTGGGGATGTTTCTGGATGGGCGCTTGTCCGGCGTCGCAGAGTTGTCGTTTGGGTTCCCTAAACCTGACGATCCTTATCTGGGTCTGCTGATGCTTGGCACCTGGGCGCAAGGTGCGGGTCACGGCAAGGCGTTTCTGGCACATCTGGAAGGTCTGGCGCGGCAGTCGGACGCGACGAGCCTCTATCTGGCTGTGCTGGCCGACAATCCTCGCGGATGGGCTTTTTTGACTCGTGAAGGGTTTGAAGACACCGGATTGAGCGGTGAGAGTATGGTTCAAGGGCGTCCCCAGAAGGCGCATCGGTTGGTAAAGCAGTTTTGACCCATCATCCAAAGCGACAAGATGACGGATGGCAAAACGCACTTAACACTGCGCTCAGCGTCTTTGCTTTGGTGCTGGGCGGTTTCACAATTGCGCTATTATTTTTGCTGACACCGGTTCTCTTTTTGATATTGATAGCCGCCTATTGCATCAAGTTTTTACTGCAAATTTGGGAATGGCAAAAAACAAAGCCGCATACTGTGGGCGAGCAGTTCACCGGATTGCATTTCTTCAATTACAACCGCGCGCTGTCAGCTAGGTTCGAATGGGCGATCGTTTTGTTGGCTTTTGCTGCAACTATAGTTTGGATAAAAGTCTTGGCCCGCGTCATTTTCTCCTAGCAAAGTATCTCTCACCGCAATCGCCCCGTCTGCCACAACCAAATCTTCATTCCACCATGCGCAACTGGCGGCCCAAGTGGTTTCCACGGCAACCCAGTCGCCTTTGCCAGCGGTGGCTCTGACGTGACCAACCCGACGCGCCAGCCTTTAAATCGCTCCAGCAAGGTCTGACCCAAAGTGCCATAGAGCGGGTAGAGCAGCTTTTTATTGCCAATCCGCCCCCCATAAGGCGGGTTCACAATGACCAATCCGGGCGGGCCATCTGGCGGCGTCA
>CALKXT010000172.1 GCA_938003685.1 uncultured Sulfitobacter sp.
CTTAAACAACATATCAAGCTGCGCAAGGCTCATCTCAGGGGTCACGCCGTGGTATGCGTTTGGGAAAGCAGCGTGATAGATTTCAGGCGGCATCGCGCCAAAAGCCTTTTTGTAGGGCGCGACCTTGCCGCTAAGGGCCATCCCCATCAATGTTCGCCCGTGAAACGCGCCAGAAAACGCAATAATCCCCGACCGACCGGTAAACGCCCGTGCCATCTTAATCGCGTTCTCAACGGCCTCGGCCCCAGTCGTCACCAACATTGTCTTCTTGTCAAAGTCACCGGGCGTTGCCGCGTTCAAGCGTTCCGCCAAGCGGATATAGCTTTCATAAGGTGCCACATGAAAGCAGGTGTGGGTAAATGCCTCCATCTGCTTGGCAACGGCCGCCATCAACTTGGGATGGCGGTGGCCCGCGTTATTGACAGCAATGCCTGCCGCAAAGTCGATATAGCGTTTGCCATCTGTGTCCCACAGTTCAGCATTTTGAGCGCGCTCTGTATAAATCCCACGGGTAGAAACACCTTTCGCAACAGCTTTTTCGCGTCGCGTCTTTAATTCAACTGCATGTGACATGTTTTGTCTCCCTATCTTTGGAATCACCAATACTCTCGCTCAATATTTTGAGCAACGTATTTCATTGGCCTTGAGGGTAGACCGCCCAGCGGGCTAAGTTACCTTAAGGAGAAAACAATGCAAGAATTCGACGTTGGCGCGCGCCTCATTGAGTTGAGGAAACAAAACAAGATGTCTCAACGGCAGCTTGCTGAGGCTGCAGGTGTGCCCAATGGGCAAGTATCAATGATCGAAACCAACAAAAGCAGCCCATCGGTATCGTCATTGCGCAAAATTCTTGGGGGTCTGGGCATTGGAATGGCCGAATTTTTCGAACCTGAAAATCAACAGGAAGATAAACCTTTTTTCAAGCTGACAGAACTGCGCGATTTGACGTCACACCTTTATTCGCAACGCTCTGGCACCGAATGTAAAATAACCCTTAAGCAAGTGGGTGACGCCAAGCTTCATAACTTGCAAATATTGCATGAAACCTACGAACCCGGCGCAGACACAGGCGCAGAAATGCTGGAACACCACGCCAACGAAGGTGGGATTGTTGTATCTGGTGAAATTGAAGTGACCGTCGGTGATACCGTTTCGGTTCTTAAAACCGGCGACGCATTTCTGTTCAACTCGCGCGAACCACATAGGTTCCGCAATATCAGCAGTGAGCCTGCAACAATTGTGTCTGGCTGCACGCCGCCATACCTTTAGGGCGATCTGGAAGGCCCTGCGGGTGCGCAAGCTAAAATTTGGAAAACACCTGTTGAAACGAGCCTATTTTCTGTAGCAGTTCATCATTGATGATACTGGCCGACATTTCTAAAAATCTCACATTCCCTGCGCGACATCTAGCGTTGATCCAATACCTCAGCTTCAAACTCTTCATCTACATTGAGTGTAGACCATGTCGCGTCTTCCGGTGGCGCGGGTGGCGTTTCGCAGGATCGGGAATGAATGTTCACTTTCGCGATGAAATGCGCCGAAATCGGGGCCGTCACGAATAGAAATGCCATGATGAGCAACTCATGCATTGAAGATTCACCAATAAGAAAAGAATGGCCCATAGAGGCCAACAAAAGCGCACCAATCCCAACGGTTCCAACCTTTGTTGGCGCATGAAGTCGCGTCATAGGGTCGTTGAACTTGAGAAGGCCAAGCACCCCCACGGCAACAAAACCTGAGCCAATCAATAAACACAACGCGATAGCAACGGTGCCAATAACTTCGATACTCATTCGATGATGTCCCCCCGCAAGATGAACCGCGCCAAAGCAACTGTGGACACGAAACCCAACATCGCAATCAACAGCGACACTTCAAAGTATATTTGCACGCCTTGATAAATGCCCAAAAGAACAACCAGCCCTAGCGCGTTGATCACCATAGTATCAAGCGCGAGAATACGGTCACCAGAGGTCGGTCCAATCAACAATCGAACCATCGACAGCATCTGCCCCAGCGCGAGCGTCACAAATGTGATGAGCATCGCAAAATTCATCAAATCCGTTGCGGCGGTCATTGGAAAATCTCCTTGAGGCGTCGCTCATAACGCGTTTTGATGTCGTCCAATACCGCATCTGGATCATCAGTATGCAGAACGTGAACAAGCAAGCTATGACCCTCGCTAGACAGGTCCGCTGATACCGTGCCCGGTGTCAATGTAATGGTCCCGGCTAGCATGGTAATCGCCTCAGGTTGGCGCAACTCAAGCGGCACAACAATCCATGCTGGTTTCAGCTTTGCGTTTGGGACGGTCAAAACGATCCAAGCGACTTGGATGTTCGCAACCACAATATCCCACATCACAATCAGGCTGTAAGAACCCAATTTACCAAAGCGAATACCTGTGGGCGTATCGGGCCACCAGATCGCCGTCATTCTGGGGATGATGATGCCAAGGATAATACCAAAGACAACCATGCCAAAAGAGATGTTATTTTGCAGCAACGTCCACACGACAGCCAGCAAGAGCGTCAAAAAGGGGTGCGGCAATAGCCACTGATATGCGCGTGCCATTTCAGTAATCCCCTTTTGGTTTGCTTAATTTGCCCGGCGTATCCACCACCTTTGTGATGTACGGTTCTGGCGCGAACAATTGGGCGGACATGGTTGTGGTGTAACTGTGGACGTGCCCTGCAAAAACAGTATGCCCCACCAAAAGCGATACCAATCCACCCACAGCCACATAGGACAATGCGGCAGGACGTGGCAGAACCTCAATCCCCTCTTGTGGTGCAACGCTGTGGGCTTTCCAGAACAGAATGCTACCAGCGCGCGCGAAACCGACAATGCTGATCAAGCTCGACAGCAAAACAATAACCCAGATCCATACAGCAAGGTCGC
The DNA here is from genome assembly GCA_938003685.1 of uncultured Sulfitobacter sp. Taxonomy (GTDB): domain Bacteria; phylum Pseudomonadota; class Alphaproteobacteria; order Rhodobacterales; family Rhodobacteraceae; genus Sulfitobacter. The sequence goes on from CALKXT010000172.1 coordinate 2,902, forward strand.
TGTCAAACGCGGCGTCCAGCACCAGCAGTTTACCAAGGAAGCCAGACAGCGGTGGCAACCCGGCCATGGCGATGGCACCCACAAAAAACAGTGCCGCAGTCAGTGAGTTGCCAGAGACAATCGGCTGGTTTGTGAGGTCCAGATTGCCCCGTCCAGTACGCACCAAATCAGAAATTAAGAACAACGCAGCGCCCGCCAATGTCGAATGCACGATATAATACAGCGCCGCCGCGATGCTCTCAGGGGTGAACAGTGAGATTGACACCATCACCATACCCATTGAACCAATGACAGAAAACGCAACAAGCCTGTCCAGCTTTTTGGCCGCCAGTACACCGACCATGCCAATTGCCAAGGACACCAAAGCCGCAGGCAATAGCCATATATCATGCAAGCCTGACGTGACCGCCAGATCAGGCGGAAAGATCATCGTGTAGACGCGAATGATCGCATAGGCCCCAACTTTGGTCATGATCGCAAACAAGGCTGCAACCGGTGCCGGGGCTTCGGCATAGCTGGAAGGTAGCCAGAAATGAAGTGGCACTACTGCAGCTTTGATCGCAAAGACCAACAACAGCAGGACCGCCGCCACACGGATGCCAACAGTGGCTTCTGGCCCAATAAGGGCGACGCGGTTTGCCAGATCAGCCATATTAAGCGTGCCTGTTTCGGCATAAATCGACCCCAGTGCGAATAGGAAAAGGGTCGATCCCACGAGGTTAAACAGCACATATTGCACACCCGCACGCAGCCGTGCGTTGCCACCCGCGTGGATCATCAGCCCATAAGACGCGATCAGCAAAACCTCAAAGAACACAAACAGGTTGAAAAGGTCACCCGTAAGAAACGCACCCATGATCCCCATAAGCTGGAACTGGAACAGCGCATGAAAATGCCGACCCCGGTTATCCCAACCGGAACCAACCGCATAAAGAACCACAAACAGAGCCAATACTGCGGTCAACAGCACCATCATGGTCGATAGGCGATCACCAACCAACACGATGCCAAACGGTGCGGCCCAATCCCCCATTTGATACAGCGTGACAGTGCCGTCGGCTGACTCCAAAGCCAACCCGCACGCAACCGCGATCAAAGCCAAAACACCCGCAACAGACAAAGCGCGCTGAATACCGATATGATAACGCGCGGCGAGAACAATAAAGGGGGCAACCAACGCCGGTAAGATAATGGGCAATACGATCCAATGGGTCATAGCGTGCCCTCCGACCGATCGTCATGGTTCTGGGATTGGTCATCCACATGGTCATCATCAGAACCAAGGAAAGCCCCAAGGCTGATCATCACCACAACTGCCGTCATCCCAAATGAGATTACGATCGCTGTCAGCACCAAGGCTTGCGGCAGCGGATCGGCGTATGCCTCAATACCGTCTTGCAAGATGGGTGAGGCACCGATGGTCAAACGGCCCGAGGCGAACAAAAAGACGTTCACCGCATAGGTCAGCAATGAAATCCCCATGATCACCGGAAAGGTGCGCAAGCGCAGCAAAAGGTAGATACCCCCGGCCGTCAGAATACCAATGGCGGACGCGACAAGCATTTCCATGTTACACGCCCTCCTTTGCTGGTGTCACGAACGCGGGTGGCACATCATCTTGTGAGGGGTCTATGTCCATCGGTTGATCGTCATCATCGCTGGGCTTTGAGGCAAGTCGTGCCAGCCGCGAGAAACTTTCCAGCGACAACATCACCGCACCCACCACGGCAAGGAAGACACCAAGGTCAAACAATGCGGCTGTGGCCAGTTCGAACTTTTCAAATGGCGGAATGCGCACATAAGTGAAATCCGAGGTCAGGAACGGCTTGCTTGCGAACCAAGATCCGATACCCGTCAACCCAGCAATCAAAACGCCTGCACCGATCACCCCATGATAGGGGTATTTCAACCTTGCAGAAGCCCAGCCAAATCCGCTGGCCATGTACTGCATAACAACACCAATCGAAACGATAAGCCCGGCAATAAATCCACCACCCGGCTCATTATGACCGCGCAGGAAGATGTAGAAACCCACCATTAAAACAACTGGCATGATCACGCGGGTCATCACCACCATCATCATCGGATGCTTGTCCCCTGCCCGCGCCTGATCGGGTTTTCGGTTCAGCAATCTTGCACGTACTGGCCCATCCAATAGCGTTTCAGTTAGCGCATAGATCAATAAGGCCGCGATGCCCAAGACGATGATTTCGCCGTAAGTATCAAAACCACGGAAATCAACGAGGATCACGTTTACAACATTGGTCCCACCGCCACCTTTGTAGGAATTAGCGAGGTGAAACTCTGATATCGGTGTGCTGACCGCGTCGCGCAACATATAGTGATAAGCCAGCCCAAAAGTCGCCACCCCCCCAACCACAGCAACACCCGCATCGCGAACACGGCGCAGGACCGTGCTTTCGATGGGCGTCGTATTGGGCAAGAAGTTCAATGCAAGCAACAGCAAAATGATCGTGACAACTTCGACGGTGAACTGCGTCATCGCCAAATCAGGTGCGCTAAAGAAAACGAACCCGATGGAAACCATCAAACCAACAATGCCGATCAAAATCAAAGACAACAAACGGTTGCGATGCATCAGAACAAGGCCCGCAGTCGCCGCGACCAACATCGACCATCCGGCAACGGACACAGGATCAATCGCTTGGACAGAGCGCGTCGTGGGGCCAACCGTTCCCGTAGTCCATGCGTGGTATCCAACCGCAACAATCGCCACAGAAGCGATGGCTGCATAGCGAGAGAATGCACCGTTGTGCAGCGGCAAGATAACAGCGCGGGCAAGCCGAACTGCGGCCCCAATGATGGCCTCAAAAATCACCTTTGCTTCGGGGCGCGGTGCCCGATCCCACAGGCGCAGGGACGGTGTGAATATCATTAGCATTAGCAGACCACCAACAACCGCAACAATCGACATATAAAGTGCAGGAACCAGCCCATGCCAAATTTTAAAATACGCCTTTGGCACCTCTGCGGTCTCACCCAGCACGGAGGCTGTGACCAGCTTAACAAACGGCTCTGCCAAGAATGGCGCAACGCCAATGACAACAACCAAAACCACCAAGATTGCCGGAGGCACCCACAGTCCCGCACCCGGATCATGCGGGTTTGCCGGATAATCATCGCGCACAGGGCCAAAGAACACATGCCCAATCAGGCGGAAACAATATGCAGCTGAAAACAATGAACCGACAGTCGCCATAACAGGCACCAACCACGGCGTGTTGAACAACACCGTATGAGTGGTCTCTTCCAGCATCATCTCTTTGGATAGGAACCCGTTAAGCAGCGGAATTCCTGCCATAGAAAGGGCAGCAAGGGTGGCAATAACAAAGGTCACGGGCATCAGTTTTCGCAAGCCCCCCAAGCGTCGAATGTCACGCGTATGCGCCTCGTGATCGATGATCCCAGCGGACATGAACAGCGCCGCTTTGAATGTCGCGTGATTCAGAATGTGGAACATTGCTGCCATCGCACCAAACGCGGTGCCAGTGCCCAGCAACATGGTGATCAGCCCCAAATGGCTGACTGTCGAAAACGCCAACAATGCCTTGAGGTCATGTTTAAACAACGCGATCACAGCGCCCAGCACCATGGTGATCAGGCCCGCGGTCGTCACAATCATAAACCACTCTGGCGTGCCAGACAGCACGGGCCACATGCGTGCCATCAAGAAAATACCCGCCTTCACCATCGTAGCAGAATGCAAATAGGCTGATACAGGCGTCGGGGCAGCCATCGCATGTGGCAGCCAGAAATGAAACGGGAACTGCGCAGATTTGGTGAAACAGCCCAACAAGATCAAGATTAGCGCCGGAACATACAGCGGGTCCGCTTGAATCATTTCGCGGTTCTGCAAGATCACACTCAGGTCATAACTGCCGACAATCTGACCAAGGATCAGCATACCACCGATCATCGCAAGGCCACCCATACCCGTCACAGTCAGCGCCATACGCGCGCCCTGCCGGCCTTCGGGAAGATGTTTCCAATATCCGATCAACAAGAACGACGATAGCGACGTGAGTTCCCAAAAAACCAGTAAAAGTAGGATGTTATCGCTTAGCACGATACCCACCATCGCACCTTGGAACAGCAGCAAATACGTGAAAAACTGCCCCATGTTATCATCGCGGCTTAGGTAATGGCGCGCATAGGCGATGATCAACAAACCAATGCCAAGGATCAGCAGCGCAAAGAAAAAGCCCAAACCATCCAGCATCAATGAGAAGTTAAGCCCAAGCAGCGGCATCCAGTCGACCCGCGCCATCACCACCTCTCCTGCCAAGACCGTTGGCAGGTTGGTCAGCAGGCCAATGAATGCGGCCAACGAAACGGTAAACGTCACACCAGCCGTTGACGCCCGGCCAGCAGAATTCATCAAGCCCGGCAGCAAGGCACCAAGGAAAGGCAGAGCCACGATAATAAAGAGGGACACGCACACTCCTAAGGTAATGGTAGTTTGATGAGAGCAAACTGTGCGGATTTCGGCTAAAGAACAAGAGTAAGTAAGAAATTAAGTCAAGATTTCTACATTTTTTTTAGGGATCTTGAAGGGTTAGTCAGCGACGTACGTTGGTCAAGTCCCGATGTCCTCATTAGCATCACGTCTTGATGGCATCGGGCTCTGGCCGTTAATCGCACAGGTGGCGTAAGTATGGTAATTAAAGTCGGAAATTTAAGGCCTTTCTAACCCCGTCGATACTTCATCTATGCTGGATGTAATCAAGTCAATTTCACAAATGGATCGTCTTTGACGAACTCCCACAATTGGAAATCAACCCGACATATCTGGCACAAAGAAAACCATATTTTGCCGCCTCACCTCGCATCCGACAATCAATAGCCTTAATCGAAAAACTCTGAAAAGATCGACTTCCTCCTCCTCCTGCGCTTTTCATAACGATCATCATGATATCTGTCGCCTCGATGTCGATCATCATAGCGATCATCGTCACCTTTCAGCAGGGCCGATGCCACCCCCATCAACCCACCTGCCTCCCTGTTCTGATCGGGGTTACTTCGGGCCTGCACCTCAGGTGCAACAGATGCCGTGGATCGGTCGATGATCTTGTCCAATTCACCACGGTCAAGCCAGACACCCCGGCAGGACGGGCAGAAATCGATTTCAACCCCGCTGCGATCTGACATTGACAAACCTGTATGGCAAACCGGGCACAACATGCCCGCGACAGTTTCTTGGGTTCGCATTTTTGTTGGTTCCTTTCTGCCGCCAGCCCAAAAGGCACAGCAGCATCTGATAGGGATGAATTGGTTAAGTGAGGATTGCCGCCGCAATCTGCGTCACGATTGCAAACTGCTCATGTGAGATTTGCCTGTTTTCAGCCTAAGATTACTCAGCAACGCTGTGATCCGATCTTTCGCTTTCAATCGGGTCGCTTTGAGGGCCCGCACCCTAAGCCAATCTGGCAAAGGACGTTTCATTTCGTCTCCAACCTGCGCGTTGAGAGAGGCGATCTTGCGCTTTAGCGCTTCATGGCGAGCAGCGAAGGGAATGCGAAGTGCCTTAGTCATTCAATTTACTCCTTACATTAGTCTGTTGGCGTAGCGCTGATATCGTCAGCATGAATGATAGATGGGGATGCTTTTATAATAAAAAATATGCAAAAATAAGATTTTATGATAGAAAAATCCTATCAATATTATCCTCACATCCAACGGACATAGTATGATGTACAGCGACCTCACATTAAAACAGTTACGATATCTGGTGGCAGTCGCAGACCACGGCCACTTTCGCCGCGCGGCTGAATTTTGCAACGTCAGTCAGCCATCACTCAGTGTTCAAATTCAAAACTTGGAAGACGTGCTTGGCACACGCCTTGTCGAACGGGCGCGTGGCGGCGCGATATTCACCCCAATTGGCCGCGAGGTGCTCGCACGAGCGCGGCGTGTCCTGCTGGATACGCAAGCCATTGCCGATTATGTGACCACTGCAGAACATGGCTTGGCCAGCACGATTCAGCTTGGCGTGAAGGCCACTCTTGGCCCCTATTTGTTGCCGCGCATCGTGTCGGCACTTCACCGGGAATATCCTGACACCAAACTTTACATTCGCGAAGGTGTCCCAACAAAGTTAGAGGATGAACTCATTGCCGGACGCCATGACGTTATCCTCGCACAATTGCCTGTAAAAAGTACGGAACTGGTCACGCAACGGTTGTTTCGAGAACCCATCGTTTTTGCAATGTCTGCAGATCACCCGCTTGCGCAAAAACAAGACCTTTCTGCCTTTGACCTAAAGGGGTTACCGGTTCTGTCGCTGGCACCTGATTATCACTTGCACGATCAGGTCCATGGGCTTTGTAAGGAATTTGGGGCAGATGTTGTACGGGACTATGAGGGCACCAGTTTGGACGCCTTACGTCAAATGGTCTCAATGAATATGGGCACCACATTCCTACCTGCACTTTACGTACAATCTGAAATTTCGGCTTTGGGTGACGTCGTCACGCGATCAATTCAAAACCGCCCCATATCTCGTTCAATTGGATTGGTTTGGCGCAAAGGTGCTGGGCGTGCATCCGCCTACACACAAATTGGCACATTTATCAGAGCCGTAGTTTCCCAAAACTTTGAAGGCCTCACTTTAGAATAAAGATGCCCTCACCCATCGCGTCACATCAGATAGGTTAAGCGTGCCCCGTCTGGCGTATTGCCGCCTTGTGATTGATCAAAACCACCACGAGCGATCGATAAGATGCGTCTTACAACCCGGGCGCGCGATTTGATCCTGTGGTCCTGTCCACCCCTACAGGACCGGGCGACATTCAGAAATCTTCAGAACACAAGGGCCGCACCCATGTCACAGAATGGGTGTTACTTTGGCCCTTCAGGAAAATCGACACAATGAACCGACGCACTTTCAATGCCACAAGCTTGGCCGCAATTTTAACCCCGCTGCCGGGTTTTTCCTTTGGCCAACAAAGCACACAAAACATGACTGGCTATCAAATTGCTGAAATCAGCAATGGGCGCTTAACGACGCAACATGGGGGAATGGCAACCGAGCAAGTAGCGGTTGATGATGGCACGTTATTTCAAGTGGCCTCGTGTTCCAAAACAGTGAACGCGCTGGCAATTCTGACGCTGGTTCGTGATGGCCATGTCGATCTTGACCAACCGGCAAACCGGTATCTTAAGCGCTGGAAGTTGTCTGGCCCCAGAGGCACCACAGCAACCATCGCTGATTTGCTTTCACATACCGCAGGCACAACGGTTCATGGATTCAGTGGGTATGGGCCTGATGAAAACCTCCCTAGTGTGCTGGATATTCTAGCGGGTCGCCACCCAGCCAATTCTGGTGCGGTGCAAACACATCGTCGATTGTTTCGTAAATTCAGATACAGCGGCGGTGGTACGATGGTCCTCCAAGCTCTGATTGAAGACGTCACCGGGACAAGCTTTGCGGGTTACACTGAGGCACAGGTTCTGAACCCAATCGGTGCCCCTCATGCGACTTTCATGATCAAACCGACGGCACCATTCGCCCATGGATCGTATGAAGACGGCCAACCGTTGCTAGGCGGTTTCAGAAGGCATCCAGAAAGTGCTGCGGCTGGACTTTGGGCAACCGCAGCGGATCTTGCACGTGTCCTACAGGCTGTCTTGTATGCGGTGCGTGGTACACCAAATGCTATTCTTCCCGTTGAATTGGCACAGCGCATGGTGACCCCGGTAAGTTTGGGATCAGGTTTGGGGATTTTTGTGACTCCAGAAAGAACCATTTCGCACGAAGGGCGAAACTATGGATTTGATTCCGTCATGGCCGCTGAACTTGATACAGGCAGAATCCGCGTTGCTGTTACCAATCGAAACGGCGCGATCGAAAGTTACGCGCGAAAGGTGGTGCCGGATTGATTTAGCTGCTTTATGTGTGCTGATATACCGTCAGTAGTCGCAAAACGGGATCATATGCTGTCCATCTCAACAGGGAAGGTCAGATTTTAGCACACACGATGTCTTTGCGATCTGGTCTCTCTGCTGGGTTTGATACAGTTTAGGACATGGACAATATCATCGTTGAATCAACCAGCACGGCCACCATCGCAATTGCGCTGTTCGGTATCGTCTTTTGTCTGATGCAAACAGAGTATTCTCGCGTGAGTCGCAGTTTTGCAGCCTTTCTTGCAGCAGTTGTAGTGAACAATCTTCCCGACGCATTCCACCGTTTTGTGGCGATGATAAACGTAGACTACCTTCAGGCCGCTGAACTGATCCTTTGGTCTCCCAGCTCTTTATGCATGGCACCGCTGTTTTGGATTTATGTCTTTACCTTGACCTCAAGAACGCAGCGACAGCCCAAAAAAGTGTACCGACACCTTTTGTTGCCCGCCCTTGCGGTGCTGGTCGGGCTGATCGTTCTCATTTCGCCTCAAGAAATACGAGCGTTGCTTTTAGAAAATGAAGTTATGCCGCCTTCTGGCTGGTCACTTGCACTTCTCATTTTTATCGTCTTGTTGCAGATCGCAGTTTATCCACAAATGGCCGTCTACCTGTTCTTGATTGTGCGCCGCCTCATGCGCTACCGCCTGTTGCTGCGCGATGTCTATGCCAGTACCGAAGATCACGAACTGCGTTGGGTTTATATGATTGCCGGCTTTGGTGTTTTTTTCTGGTTGGCCCAAACGCTTATTCTGATCCTTGCCTTCAACACGGCACAAACAGATGCGTCGCCAGTTTTTATTAACCTCGCTGGCTTAGCAGGTCTCGCCCTGGTGGCGACAACAACACTTTGGGGCTTGCGGCAACGCCCGCCATTGGTGCCCCATATTGAACACGAACAACCAACTCATGTCTTGGAAAAGCTGCCGTCAAAACAACTGGGGGAGAAATATGAAAAATCTGCACTGAGTGCGGATGCGGCATCCCGTATTACCAGAAAACTACGTGCCGCAATGGAAACGGACCATTTACACCGTGACCCTAATCTATCGTTGTGGGCTTTGGCCCGTCACATTGGTGCTTCGCCAAATTATATTTCGCAAACCTTGAATGAGGTGATTGGCGAAAGTTTCTTTGATTTCGTCAACGGGTATCGCATCACCGAAGCAAAGACACTTCTCAGCACAACCGACGAAACAGTTTTAGCGATTACCTACGATGTAGGCTTTAACGCGCGATCGTCCTTTTACAACGCCTTCAAACGCGTCACCGGACAAACCCCCACAGGTTATCGAAAAACAATGTCTCATCCTGTTGGGATGGACGACATTCAAGAGTGATCGCGCGATACCTGATCCTACAATTCTTGATCAGGAGACATACCAGACGACCTCGCCCACCCACCATCAAACAACAATAACCAGGATAACGCCCGCACCCTGCAGAGCGTAAATTCGATGTGCTGCATCGATCTCTGCAACGGCGGGCTATGAATACAATAAGAAAGAAACTTCAATGAAACGACTTCTAATTCTGGCAGTTCTCGGCCTAAGTGCTTGCGAAACACCTGCTGAAATTTCTGCACGCGAGCAACTTGATGCTGCCTGTATGGCCGGCAACCTGCAAGCTTGCGCTGCTGTTCAGCAAAGAGTTGCAGCAGAAAACCAAGCCCTCGCGACTTCCTTCTCAGGAGGACTCTAGATATCGCCAACACAACAGCCAAGATTATGTTGCAGATACAAGAATGATCTTGGCCGAATGATACAAAATTCGGGCGGATGCAGCGATGAGGACTTCATCGCTTGCAACGCTCGGACCTCTTTCGTTGTGCTGCGCTTGAGGCACAATATGTGTTGCTCTACCATGTAAAAGAAAACCCAACCCAATACCAAAACCACCCAAAAGGAACTCGCAGAATGATTGCCTACGTCACAGTTGGTGCTGACGACATCGCTCGTGCAAAGCGGTTTTACTCTGCGTTCCTGCCAGCCCTTGATTATGAACTGAAAGAAGGACCTGAGGGCCTGAGTTACGCGCTGCCCGCACAGCCGGGACAATCTCTACTTATGCCTGATTTTTACGTCAAACCTACCTTCGATGGCCTTCTTGCATCGGCTGGGAACGGTACGATGATTGCATTCGAGGCGCGCAGTCAAATGCAGGTTCGTGACCTTCACGCCGCAGGCCTTGCCGCTGGCGGTTTAGACGAGGGCCAGCCGGGCTTTCGCGTGTCGTATGGAGCTGATTTTTATGTTGGCTACCTTCGCGACCCTCAAGGCAACAAGATCGCATTATTCTCCAGTAACCCTGACGAACCCGGACGAGACGGATAAATCAAAATTTGCAGGCGATAATAACACCCGGGTTACATGCCAGACCTTGAAGCCCCACTGCATCGACTTTGGAACAACCACATCCGCTCTATTGACGATCTGAATTCACAGACAAAGAACGCTGGTTTTTCTTGACGAACGTCCAAGCAATAAAACGACTTGTTTTTTGCCCCTGTGCCATCTCTACAACTTTAAACTCGGCCACT
>CALKXT010000173.1 GCA_938003685.1 uncultured Sulfitobacter sp.
TCAAACCATCTTCGAATATCGCTCTTCCATCCCCTTAGCGTACTCCCCGACCCGCAATTTATACTTCCGCGTCAAGGACGCCTTGGCCAGCTTCATCGACTGCACCAACAACCGCGAGGAAAGCGTCAACGGCTTCACTTCCAATTCAACAATGATCCGCGTGCGATTGCGGGAAAGCGGCATCAGCTCAAAGCTCATTTTCCCTAACAATCCCGGTGATGTGCTTTCCAAAATAATGTCATTGGGTTTGTCAAAAGTTACCATCTCGATCTGTAGCTCACGACGTTTGCCGCGCATTTCGAAAACCGCGTTCCACGTCATACCCACACCCGGCTTGGTCAGGTTGTCCACACGCTGCACTTCGGCACCGCGCCGCATCGCGGAGCGCTCAAAGCCCTCAAAATCACACAGCATCTCAAACACAGCCTCAATCGGCGCTTCGATGTCTTCTTTGGTCGAAAATTTCATGTCACTGCCTTCTTCGTCGCTGTTTACTCAGCGTGTCCATTTACTGGTTAATCTGCACGTTAACACTTTATTAACCATTTGTGGCGTCATTCGAGCGTATCTGCAAGCCAGTTTTCTAGTAGAAAGTGTGCAATTGCCCCTTCGCGTGCTGGCAATATCTTTTCGTGATTGCCAGCAAATATCTCCATCATTTCTTCTCTGTTGACCCAAAGCGCATCTTCAATCTCAACAGGGTCCACCGTAATTTCCTGGCTGGTTGCAACACCTTCGCATCCAAACATTAACGATGCAGGGAACGGCCAAGGTTGGCTTGCAAGATAGTTAACGGCACCCACATGCACACCCGCCTCTTCAAAAACTTCGCGACGCACAGCGGCCTCCAAGGTCTCGCCCGGCTCAACGAAACCCGCCAAAAGAGAATACATACCTTCGGGCCAGCCGGGTGAGCGCCCCATCAGAACCGAGTTTCCATAGGTGATCAGCATGATCACAACGGGGTCAGTTCGCGGAAAATGCCCGCCCCCACACGCAGCACACGTGCGTTGCCACCCAGCTTGGGTAATGTGTGTTTCCTGACCACAGCACGCGCAGAACTGATGCGTTTCATGCCAGCCAAGGATCGCCTTACCCGTTGCCGCCAATTCAGCATCTCTGGCATCAAGCCACGTCATAACCCTGCGTAATTCAACAAAGGCCATAGCGTCGGATAGCAATGGATGGCGTTGCTCACTGGCATCCAAAAAACCACCAAGCGCCGTTTCATCTAAACCGTCAGGCACCCAAGCAGAAATATCAAAAGCAAAGCGTGCAGCACCGTCTTCTCGCCCCAACAGAATTGGATCAGCAGTGGCAGCCTCTAATACAGGATGATCCATCGGCAGACGCACCAACCTTGCTGGCCGTTCAGGTGTGATCAGCGGTTTGCCACGCCAAAACAAGACAGCACGTGACGTATCGTTAGAAAGCGCAGCCTCTATCGCAACCGTATCGCCACGTATTTCTCCAGCACGGTCCAATGCAGACCCACCAAATGTCACCCGTTCTGCATGCTTCATACGTATCTCTCCTACCGTCTTTCTAGCGGTCGCTATCATGCTTGCGCAACGGAGACGAGACTTGCCGCGAGGACATTCCCGCGCCCTATTGCACCTTATGGTGCAATCTGTTCGAATGAGATCAATCAAAGGTAGAGCAGCAAAACAATGCGAGGAACTACGGTGATCCCTTCGAGATCAGCGGCGAAAAAAAACGAACCCCAAGGTGGGAACGCAATAGAAAAGACTGCGCAATTGAGGATTTTGGCCACAACCGACATCCACATGCAGTTGGTTGGTCATGACTATATCTCTGACAAGTCAACTGCCCACAAAGGTCTTGCCAGCATTGCGACCCTGATTGAACAAGCCCGCACTGAAGCCCAACATCAAAATCGTGGCTGCATTTTACTTGATAACGGTGACATGCTTCAGGGTAGCGTCATGGGTGATATTCTCGCGACGAAGCCCGTTGATAACGCCCATCCTGTGGTCGCGAGCATCAATGCACTGCGCTATGATGCGATAGGTGTCGGCAATCACGACCTTGATTATGGGTTACCTTACCTTGATCACATTGCTGCAAAGTTAAGCATGCCGGTGATCAGTACAAACCTCATCACCGATGGGCCATCGGCCTTGCACAACACAGCATTGATCGATTGTGCCTTACCCTCCATTGCGCATGAAGAAAATGAACCCCTTCGCATTGGAATCCTGTCTGCGCTACCGGCCAAAACAGCGATTTGGAATCGTCATCTTCTGGAGGGGCAAGCGAGCGTCACCGATGCACCTGAAACCTTAAAACGCACAGCCCTTGAACTGCGCAATCAGGGCGCTGATTTAATCGTCGTTCTTGCCCATATGGGCATTGGCAACGGGCCACCGGACGAAGAAGACAGCGCACTGTCGCTCGCCCATATTCCCGGCATCGACGCGATCATAACAGGCCACACACACCAACGCTTTCCCGGTATGGATCATGCAAACCGGATAGGTGTCGACGCCGATACCGGCACCCTTGCGCATCGACCAGCCATTATGCCTGGCCACGCGGGGTCTGATTTGGCGGTGCTTGATCTGACCCTAAAGAAATCCAATGTTGGTGGGTGGCGGGTAATTGGCCATGTCAGCAAGCTGCGCAGCAATACACCCGAAACGCATGCTGACCCAGTGATCACAGAAATCTGTGCGCCCGCCCACCAAATGACACGCAAACATTTGGCTGCTGTGATCGGGCAATCAGATCAGTCAATGCATAATTACTTTTCACTCGCGATGCCCACTCCAATCGGGGCATTAAACGCACGCGCAAAAGCGCGGGTTGTGCGCGCTGCTGTGTCAGGCACGGACGATGCAAAGCTGCCGCTTATCGCATCCGTTTCCGCCCATACCGCTGGCGGGCGAGGTGGCCCCGATCATTATCTGTCTATCCCTAAGGGCCCGGTTTTGCGCCGCCATATTGCCGGATTAAGCCCCTATGCAAACCAAATTTGGGCCTTGCGGATCACAGGTGCTGATCTGCTTGCAATGCTTGAACAATCAGCCTCAATTTTTCAAAAATTAGATATGAACGATCCTGATCAGTTATTGATCGACAGCCATGTACCGGCTTTTAACTTCGATACTGTATATGGCGTCACCTATTGGATTGATCCAACATTGCCCGTTGGTGCCCGTATCAAATGGCTACAGTACGACCATCGGCCCATCGAACCTGATGATCGTTTCTTACTGGCAACAAATCAGTTTCGTGCGGCAGGTGGCGGCGGCTATGCACCATTGCCCAGCGATAGTTTAGCTCACCGCAGTGATGTTACGCCTGAAGCCGCTTTGATTGAGACGCTGGCAAATACGGATGACGCGATCTGGCACTCGCAGATGCCATGGTCCTTTGACTGCCAGCATACGACCAGTGCAATGTTACACACATCTCCAAACGCGCTCGACCATCTGGTAGAATTAGCGCATCTATCGCCGCAACATTGCGGCACAACGCCAGATGGCTTTGCCAAACTACGCCTCACGCTCTGATGCTTGCGCTCGGGCTTTACCCGTCTTATATGAGCGTTGAGAGGTTGGTGCGGGCAGGCACCTCGCCAACCTGGTCAGAGCCGGAAGGCAGCAGCCACAACGGGTCCCGCTTGGGTCGTTATCAATCTCTCACCTAAGCACATTTGCGCAGCGAATGTGCGAGCCTTGCAGTCGCTCCATTGAGAACGATAAGAGGGAAAGTAAAAAAACCCTCTTACAATGCATGCCAAGCTGTTAGCTTCCATTTACGCCGTGAATACCAATACCCAAACGCCATTGCCAATCCAAACAATGTGCCTGCAACCAAAGCGGAAAACATCATATCTTTGATCGGCATACCATCAACATGGTGCCACTGCGTTAGCCACATCAACACACCCCACACCACTGTGAAAAAGGTGCCTTGATCCAAAGCCGCAACCTTAAAATTAGCATAATGTGGTGGGCGTACTTCCAATCCGATTCTACGGTAGAGCTTGTGAAGTGGCGGGGCGTAACTGCTCGGCCACATGTCAGTTGTCGCCAATTCGTCCATCGCCGCCGCATATTTTCGCTCATACGCGCTCACAACCGATCCGCCGCAAAGGTGTCACACTGCCCGACATTGCCACTTTCATACCCGCGCGCGAACCAACGCGCGCGCTGCTCTGAGGTCCCATGGGTAAATGTATGCGGCTGCGGCACCTGCCCTGCCTGACGCTGCAAATGATCATCACCAATCTTGCGCGCAGCGTTCAACGCTTCCTCAAGATCGCCTTTTTCCATCAAGCCCTGCACATTTGTCGCCCAGATGCCTGACAAACAATCCGCCATCAACTCTAGGCGAACCGTCAACACATTTGCTTCGGCCTTTGAAGCCTGCTGCCGCGCTGCGTTCACCTTAGGCAAAATACCAAGCTGATTTTGCACATGATGCGCGACCTCATGAGCAATCACATAGGCCGCAGCAAAATCGCCACCCGCGCCCATACGTTGGCTCAACATGTCAAAGAAGCTGGTATCGAGGTACGCCTTTTGATCCGCAGGGCAATAGAACGGCCCCGTCGCGCCAGATGCCCCGCCACAAGGACTTTGCGTGACATTGGAGAAAACCACCAACTTGGGCGGCTGATAGGTGCGGTCCAACTGTTCGCGGAATACCTTACCCCAAACGTCTTCGGTCGTGGCCAGAACCTGCGCACTGAACTGGGTGGCGCGATCATCTGTTTGCGATGCGGGCGCGCTTTGTTGAGTTTGTGTCGATCCACCGTTCAACAGCGGGCTCACATCGATCCCGGTGAAATAACTGATCGCCAAGACCGCCAGCACTCCAACGATGCCGACACCGCCAGCTTTGCCTGCACGACCTCGACCACCGCCACCACCGCGCACCTCGACATTCTTGCTCTGCCGAATTCCTCGTAACCGCATCATCTTTCCCCTTAGTGTATCACTAGCTATTGTCAGCCGAACGCACGCCACGCACAATAGAGCAATGAGCAACAGCAATAAACTGGCCAAAGACCGCACAGATTGGGCTGAAGACCGTACCATTCTGGCAAATGAACGGACCTTTGCAGGGTGGATGCGCACCGGCATGGCGTCATTGGCCGTGGCAGTTGGCCTCAAGGCAGTATTCGGTGACTTTGAACCGACGTGGGCAGCCAAGGCTGTTGCAACAATATTCGTGATCACTGCCGTCTATATTTTCTGGGCCGCACAAAGTTCAGCCTGCGCAACCCTTTCCCGCCTTGATGACAATCAAGCCCACGCCCAACCAGCACGCAGGATGAAAACATTGGCACTGATCTTTGCTTGCGGGTCCATTGCGGTTGGCGGCATCCTCTGGATGCTTTAGCGTTGGGCCTTGAGCGAATCCGCAACGGAAATTCCATGACTGAACAAACTGCTTATCGCGTTCTGGCCCGAAAATACCGCCCCGAGACCTTTGTGGATCTTGTGGGCCAAGATCCAATGGTGCGTACGTTAAAAAATGCGTTCGAGGCAGACCGCATCGCGCAGGCGTTTATCATGACGGGTATTCGTGGCACAGGCAAAACCACGACCGCACGGATCATCGCCAAGGGCATGAACTGTATTGGCCCTGATGGCACAGGCAAACCAACAACCGAACCGTGTGGGCAGTGCGAACATTGCACGGCGATCATGGAAGGCCGCCACGTCGATGTGATGGAAATGGACGCCGCATCTAATACGGGCGTTGCCAATATCCGCGAGATTATCGATTCAGTACACTACCGCGCCGCATCTGCCCGCTACAAAGTCTATATCATCGATGAAGTTCACATGCTGTCCACAGGGGCGTTTAACGCCCTGTTGAAAACGCTCGAAGAACCACCCGAACATGTCAAATTCATCTTTGCCACCACTGAAATTCGTAAGGTTCCCGTAACGGTCCTGTCGCGTTGCCAGCGCTTTGACCTGCGCCGCATCGAACCAGAAGTGATGATTGCCCTGATGCGCAAAATCGCGACAGCAGAGGGCGCAGAAATTGCCGATGATGCGCTGGCATTGATCACACGCGCCGCCGAAGGGTCGGTGCGCGATGCAACGTCCTTGCTGGATCAGGCCATCAGCCACGGCGCTGGTGAAACCACCGCTGTTCAAGTGCGCGCGATGCTGGGACTCGCGGATCGTGGTCGGGTGCTTGATCTGTTTGACATGATCCTGCGCGGCGATGCAGCGGGCGCGTTGACTGAACTAAGCGGCCAATACGCAGACGGCGCTGACCCGATGGCTGTGCTGCGCGATCTGGCTGAAATCACCCACTGGGTTTCAGTGGTCAAAATCACCCCCGAGGCCGCCGAAGACCCAACCATTTCGCCTGATGAACGCAGCCGTGGGATCACCATGGCAGAAACCTTGCCCATGCGTGTCCTAACGCGCCTCTGGCAAATGTTACTCAAGGCACTGGACGAAGTCGCCGCCGCGCCAAATGCAATGATGGCCGCAGAGATGGCGATCATCCGCCTGACCCATGTAGCCGACCTGCCCAGCCCCGAAGAACTGGTGCGCAAACTGCAAAACACGACACCACCGCCTGCACCCGTAGCCCCTTCTGGAGGTTCATCCGCACCTTCCAGCGGGGTTCAAGCCGTTCAGCAGGCCCAAACCCGAATGGCCAGCAACCCGACACCAGCAGGTCAAACCACTGCGCTAGCCCAAGACATTGACGCGGCCCTCGCCCGGTTTCCAACCTTTGATCACGTCGTTGAATTGATCCGTGCCAACCGAGATGTGAAAATGTTGGTCGAGGTTGAAACCTCTCTACGCCTTGCCGCCTACCAACCCGGACGTATCGAATTCACCCCGACAGACAGCGCGCCACGCGATCTGGCCCAGCGCCTTGGCGCGTGCCTGCAACGCTGGACCGGAAACCGCTGGGCGGTAAGTATCGTTAACGGCGCTGAGACAGAAACAATTGCGGAAATACGCGATGCCAAAGATCTGACCTTGAGGTCAGCCGCCGAAAGCCACCCATTGATGTTGGCTGTATTGGCACAGTTCCCAAAAGCAAAAATCACGGCGATCCGCACCCCAGAACAAATCGCGGCTGACGCAGTTAGTGAAGCCTTGCCAGAGGTCGAAGATGAATGGGATCCCTTTGAGGACGGTTGATCAATGATCAATACCACCTCATATAAAACGAAATCGAATATATAGGAGACAACAATGCTCAAAGGACTAGGTGCGCTTGGCGATATGGCCGGGATGATGAAGAAAGCACAGGAAATGCAGGGCAAGATGGCCCAATTGCAAGATGATATGGCCAATATCATGGTGACAGGTGAATCTGGTGCCGGTCTGGTCAAAGCCACCGCAACCGCTAAGGGTGAGTTGAAGGCGCTGGATATCGACCCGTCGATCTTTAACGGCGACGACAAAGAGGTCGTAGAAGACCTGATCCTTGCCGCCATCAAAGACGCACAAGGCAAAGCATCAGATCGCGCGCAGTCCGAGATGGCCAAACTTACCGAAGGCATGGGCCTGCCCGCAGATATGAAGTTACCTTTCTAGTCACTACTTTTCGCAGAAAAGCAGTGAACGGCGGGAGGCGGCGGGTTCCCTTGAGAACTCACGTTTCCACACGGTCATTTTGGAGCACTATTTTCTCGTGAGCAGCACCCGCGACATAGACAACCTGATCGAACTGATGGCCAAGCTCCCCGGCCTCGGGCCTCGTTCGGCGCGGCGTGCGGTGTTGCACCTGATCCGGAAACGCGCGCTCCTCCTAACTCCGCTTGCCGACATGATGCAGGTCGTTGCGGCAACTGCGCGTGAATGTCTGAACTGCGGGAACGTCGGCACAGCGGATATCTGTGACATCTGCGACAGTAATAAACGGGCCAATGGCGAGTTATGTGTTGTTGAAGATGTGGCCGACCTATGGGCGATGGAGCGCTCTGGCGTGTTCAAAGGTCGCTATCACGTGTTGGGTGGCACCCTGTCAGCATTGGACGCCATTGGCCCTCAAGAGCTGCGTATCCCTCGCTTGATTGACCGCGTTGCGGCCGAAGGTATTTCCGAGGTTATCCTCGCGCTAAATGCCACAATCGACGGCCAAACCACTGCGCACTACATCGCAGATCAGTTGGAAGGGCAGGTTCAACTCACCTCCCTTGCTCAAGGCGTACCAATTGGCGGTGAACTTGATTACCTTGATGATGGCACTATCACTGCTGCAATGCGTGCCCGTAAGGCGCTATAGTCGTTTTCTTTCAAACAGGCTGAATAAATAGGCCGCCTGCTCCTCCCAAAGCAGGCGGCCTTTTCCACGCGATGCGGGTTGCTCTAGAAACAAAAACATCAAGCGGCGGAAAACAATTGGACCCAACCGAACTGTACGCGCTCGTATAGGCACCATAGCTCTTAATCATGACCCCGTCGCCAGATTGTAACGCCAAAGGCAGATCGATTGGGTTCTTTTCATACATAATATCAGCGGATATCGCATGACGGCCCAGCCAACACACAAGGGCAGTCGGCCAACATGTGGGGCAACAATATAAAGCGCGATACAGACGCCTTGCACCCAACTCCTTTTTCTTATGGATCTTTTTCCCAATCAGTACCGATTGCCTCACGCGGGCGATCTCGTTCTTTCACCGCCAACTGGCGAACTTCATGCTTTTCGTCTGGGCCTGCGCTGCCTGGGTCAGATGCAGCAGCCTCCGTGCGTGCCAATGCCAGAACAAACCACATCGGAAAGTGATCTGAACCAACTTTTTCCAAGCGTGCCATTTCAAGCAATCGAAATTGCGGCGCATGGAAGAGATGGTCCAGCGGCCAGCGCATCCATGGCATCGTTGCACTGAAGGTATTATAAAACCCACGCCCTACACGTGGATCCAATAACCCTGACAATCGCTGGAAACGCCGGGTCGTCGTGGACCACGCCACATCATTCAAATCACCCGCAACGATCGCAGGCAGATCGTCTTGGGATGCCTCAAGCCCGATCATAGCAATTTCGCTATCCCGTCCAATGGTATCATGGTTGATCACAGGTGGCTCTGGATGGACCACATACAAACGAAAATCATCACCATTGCGCAAAGTCACAGCCGTTCTGATCGATGGCACACCTTCGGTGATCAACTCACGCACCTCAGTTTGAGACAACTTGAATTTCGACATCAGGCACATGCCGTAACTGTTGTCTTTTGGTACATCGACCCAATGTAGATAGGTATCTCGTAGCCCCTCTTTCAACGCGTCTATCCACGCCTCATCCACTTCAACAGCCAGAATAAGGTCGGCATCACGTCTTTGAGCAAGCGCAATCAGACGGTCATAGGCACGATTAGACTGCTTTACGTTTATCGCCAAAACACGGACATGGCGGTCCGTTTCACCCTGCAACGCAGTGGATGCATCAACGGATTGCTTTGTCCAAACTGGTGTGAATTTAACGATATAAATAAGATGTATGATCGCACAGACGGTTAAAGTAACCGACGTCATCCACCCCATAGCGGTCGGATGTAAGAGCGGCATTACAACAGCTAAGATAATCGCGACGCCAAAGAACTGTTCGCTCAAAAAAGCTAGACCACGCACAGCGCCGTGCGGAACCTTGCTGAAAGGTAGCAACGTCCCAAGGATCACTATTACGCAAAGCACCCACGCGAATATGATTAACACCATCATTATCTTTGCTGGTTCTGCATCTTGGAAACGATCGCCTCACATTAAAAAGGGTGCAGGAAACATCCCGCACCCTTCTCACTCAACTTAGCAAAGCTACGCCAACTTTCAACGCAGCGCGCTATGATCAGGATTTGCTATCATCATCTTCGGCATCATCACCACCTTCTGGCAATGAAAAGAAGCTATCGGCATCAGAATAATCGCCTTTATCTTCGTCTTCATCATCCGCGGGGTTGCCAGACAGCGTAAAGGTCTCAAGCCCTTCAATAGCCGTTGGAATCTTAGGCTCTGCATCCATACCAAGGCTCTGTTCCGTGCTGACCAACTTGCGACGCTCATCATCGCTCATCACTTCGCCCTCAGCGCGCTTTTTCGCGGCGGCTTTTTGAACAGACGCATCCAATTCGGATTGCTTACAAAGGCCCAAAGCAACTGGGTCAATCGGCTGAATATTGGAAATGTTCCAGTGTGTACGATCACGAATGGCTTGGATCGTCGGCTTCGTGGTGCCAACCAATTTGCTGATCTGGCCATCGCTCAATTCTGGGTGGAACTTGACCAACCAATAGATCGACGCCGGACGGTCCTGACGTTTAGACAATGGTGTGTAACGCGGGCCACGGCGTTTTTCTTCGCCTTGCGCAGCCGCGTTAAACTTCAACTGAATTTTGTGGCTTGTTGAAGCTTGGGCTGCGTCAATCTCATCTTGAGTCAGCTGGTTGTTAGTGATTGGGTCAAACCCTTTAACGCCCTGCGCCACATCACCATCCGCAATACCCTGCACTTCCAACTCATGCATCCCGACAAAATCGGCAATCTGCTTAAAGCTGATTGTGGTGTTGTCCACCAACCAAACAGCGGTGGCTTTGGCCATTATGGGAATTGCCATTTTGTCTCTCCTTTAAACGCAACTTTCCCGTCGCCTGAAAGGCTGTCCTGCGGAGCAGAACGGTTTCCATTGTCGGGGAACTTTGAACCTATATAGTGAGCCGTGAAACATAAGGAAAGACCCAATGCGCATCCTGCTCATCGCTGTCTCGGCGCTCTTTTTTGGGCTAACAAATCCCGCGAATTCCAAAAATGAAGTGGCCGGTGAATACGATTATTTTGTGCTGTCCCTTAGCTGGTCTCCCAATTGGTGCGCCATTGAAGGCGACGCCAAACGATCTCCACAATGCGCAGACAATTCCGGTCACGGCTGGATCATGCATGGGTTGTGGCCACAGTTTCACCGCGGATACCCCTCTTATTGCCGCACACTCGAACGGCCACCCTCGCGGGGCATGACAAACGCAATGGCAGATGTGATGGGAACTGGTGGGCTTGCCTGGCATCAATGGAAAAAACACGGTACATGCACGGGGCTATCAGCGTCTGACTATTACGCCCTTTCCCGGCGCGCCTATGCAATGGTCGACCGCCCAGTTATTTTCCGTAAACTGGACCGCAGCGTCAAATTGCCAGCATCGGTTGTCGAGGAAGCCTTCCTAAAAGCCAACCCGACATTCGAACCTGACGGCATCACCATTACCTGTCGCAACAATCGCATCCAAGAAGCGCGGATTTGCCTTTCAATAGACCTCAAGCCTGTACCCTGCGGACAAGACGTCGTGCGCGACTGCCGTATGAAAGACGCGTTGTTTGATCCGCTACGGTAACATAACAACAAGTACCGCAAACGACCCCCTAGAGGATTGGATATTTAAGGCCAAAAAGAAAGGGGAAACGCATATTGTCTCCCCCTTTCTTAAATGAATGCAAGCACTCTTTCTGGCACGGTCATCGGCGTCCCCGCCTGTACCGCACCGACAGGAGAACATGTGTCTGGTTAAGAACCCGTTACTCTTTTTGGCTTTAAATATCCCTCCCCCGGAAGGGGAAAACGATTTGGCAGTGCCAAATCAACAAAATCACGTCGCGGCGCAGCCGCGTCCTTTACGCACCCACTTTCAGAACAATCTTGCCGATGTGCCCGCTGGTCTCCATCCGCGCATGTGCCTCTGAGGCTTTTTCAAAATCATATTCATTATCCATCACTGGTGCCACACGTCCAGACGACAACAGCGGCCAAACCGCCTCAAGCAATTCTTGAGCAATCCGCGCTTTTGCCAGATCACTTTGCGGCCGCAACGTCGATCCCGTCATCGTTAAACGCCGCATCATGAGCGTTGCAAAATTCACTTCCACTTTTGGACCTTGCAAAAATGCAATCTGAACCAAGCGCCCGTCCTCAGCCAAAGCCTTTAGGTTACGGGGGATGTAATCTCCCCCAACCATATCCAAGATCAGATCAGCGCCGCCCTCAGCCCGCAATACATCCACAAAATCCATATCACGATAATTGATAGCCGCTTCAGCACCTAATTTCACGCAGGCATCGCATTTGCTATCTGTACCCGCCGTCGCAAACACCCTTGCGCCAAAGGCATGGGCGAGTTGAATTGCGGTTGTACCGATACCAGAAGACCCTCCATGCACCAAAAACCGTTCCCCTGCCTTGAGGCCACCACGCATAAACACGTTAGACCACACCGTAAAAAAGGTTTCAGGCAAACAAGCCGCCTCTTTCAAACCCATCCCGTCTGGAATGGGCAAGCAATGCGACGCAGGCGTTGCCACATACTCAGCATAGCCTCCACCGGGCAGCAGCGCACAGACAAGGTCACCAACCGTGACGCCAGAGACGCCAGCGCCAATACTGACCACTTCACCAGAGGCTTCCAACCCTGGCAAGTCACTTGCTGTGGGTGGTGGCGCATACATGCCTGCGCGCTGCAAGGCATCTGGGCGGTTCACCCCCGCGTAGGCGACTTTGATCACCACCTGCCCATGACCGGGCATCGGCATTGGCCGTGTCGTGATCTGCAAAACCTCTGGTCCACCCGGTTTGGTGATTTCAACTGCGCGCATGGTATCGGTCATTGCTTTATCCTATCCATTCCTAGTTATCGGCCAACATAACCTTACAGGGCGTACCATGCACCTCGATTTTGCACACTTGGCCATTGCCCATGCAATTTGATAAGTCAGACACAGGGATAACTATTAAGGGACCCAGAATGACCCAAACGGCCCTATTCAGCTGGCAGCCAGAAGCAAGGTTATTTGCCGGGTCCGGCGAAATTGCGCGATCAGAAAAAGGTATTACCAATCAATTTGAATACATCTGCACGGACACTACCTCTGACGCACTTTTAGCGCTCGGCCGCGCTGTGATAAACGGGTGCAGTTTCTGTGCCTCAAACATGCCTCTGCCGAATAACACGCAGGTTGGCGCAGGGCAGTTTTTGACACTAACCGGTGGATCATCTGGGCGCCCAAAGATCATTCAACGCACACAAAACTCGTGGATTTCTAGCTTTAGGATCAACGCACATCAGTTCTCACTTACCCATGCTGATTCCGTCGCTGTCTTTGGCAACCTAAGCCATTCGCTCGCGCTGTATGGGCTGCTTGAGGCCCTGCATCTTGGTCTAAATGCGCATGCCTTGGCAGATATGCCTCCGCGAACCCAACTCCGGGTATTAGGCGCGCAGAGCATTACGGTCTTGTATGCAACGCCAACGCAACTGCGTATGCTGTCGAGCCAATCCTCGCAACTGACATTGCCAGACGTCCGATTGATTTTATGTGGCGGCGGCATTTTGGATCAAAAAACACGAACAATCGCGCAGGCACTTTGTCCCAATGCTGCTATTCATGTTTTTTACGGTGCCGCTGAGACCAGCTTTATCACCATGACAAATAGCGAAACACCGCCCGGTTCTGTCGGGCGCGCCTATCCCGGTGTGACATTGCAAATACGTGACACGAAAAACATGCCAACCAACACCATGGGGGAAGTATGGATAAAAAGCCCTTATCTATTTGATAAATACCTGTCTGATTATGGCACCGATACTCAGCGACAAGACGGGTTTGTCAGCGTGGGTGAAATGGGACAACTGGACTCGGCGGGCGACCTTTGGCTCAAGGGGCGCAAGACGAGGATGGTGACGATTGCCGATCAAAACGTATTTCCTGAGGCCGTCGAAACTTTTATCGCAGCACATTTAGAAGGGCGCGCATGTGCCGTCATTCCTGTCTCTGATCAGACACGTGGTCATCGGCTTATTGCCGTACTTGAGGGACAAGAAGATATAAAGCTAATGCAAACTGCCAAAGACCTATGCCGGGCCGAACTTGGCACATTAATGACCCCTAAAAAGGTGCTGTTCCATCCATCTTTACCCCTGCTTTCCTCTGGTAAGGTTGACCTACAAACCCTTTCCACGTGGGTCGAGGCAAACCAATGAACGCCTATATCGTTGCAGCTTGTCGCAGTCCGGTTGCCCCACGAGGTGGGGCATTGTCGGCGCTGTCACTACACGAAATTGCCCGTCCAGTTTTGCTAGCGGCATTATCACACGCAGGCATCGCACCAGAAATGGTGGATGAGGTGATCGTCAGTAATGCCCTTGGCGCGGGCGGTAATCCTGCGCGGATCGTGGCCCTTGGCGCGGCATTACCTGAACGCATCGCCGGACTTAGTATTGATCGACAATGTGCGGGTGGGATGGATGCTGTATTGCTGGCCCGTCAAATGATCCGCAGCGGTGATGCAGATGTTGTTGTGGCAGGAGGTGTAGAAAGCTATTCACGCCGTCCCATTCGGATGCAAACCTTTTCCGATGGCAGCGCACCGCAAGCCTATGATCAAGCCCCGTTCACCCCATGGGCAAATCGTGACCCAGACATGTCTGTGGCCGCTGACACACTCGCTAAATCACTTGGCATATCGCGGAGTGCGCAAGATAAATGGGCTATGGAAAGCCATGCAAAAGCCCTCGCATATTCCCCGGCACAAGATGAATTAATAGGCGTGAACGGTTTAAATCATGATCCGTTTACACGTCGGCTTGGCCCGGCTTTGTGTCAGCGGTCAGCAACCATAATTGGTGACATTACAGCAGCGAATGCAGCCGTCGCCGCAGATGCGGCGGCTTTTTGCATCGTAGTATCAGAACGGATTGCATCACAACTAAATGTTCCAAAAATCGAAGTGACCACAGGCGTAACAATCGGCGGTGCGCCTGACTGTCCGGGTCTTGCCCCCCTTGCCGCTATTGAAAAAGTAATGAAAAAAGCAGGAGTTACCCCCACCAATCTAACTGCAGCTGAAATAATGGAAGCCTATGCAGTACAAGCCCTCGCTTGCGTGCAGGGCGCAAATCTTAACCCTGCAATCGTTAACCAAAGCGGTGGTGCGTTAGCACGTGGGCATCCCATCGGCGCGTCCGGTGCAATCAACGCTGTGCGTCTGTTTCACACATTGCGTCAAACAGGTGGGACGGGGCTGGCCGCCATCGCGGCCGCAGGCGGCATTGGAACCGCGCTGGTCCTACGTGCGTGACAATAGGCTTGCAGGGCGGGCTTTGGCCAAGCCTGCTGTGATGAAACCCGCCAAAACAGCTTTGATGATGTCACCAGGAATAAACGCGCTGACCAATCCCGCAGATTGCAACATGGACTTGTCTAGCATCACCATTAACCCTGCAATACCAAAGATATACATCACGACAATCCCCCCCAAGGCGGATGCCACCCCGGCGGCAAGGCCAACAGGCATATTGCGCATCTGCTCCATGAACCAGCCCGCCACAAATGCCGCAAGGGGCCATCCGATCAAGAACCCAACAGAAGGTGACGCAAAGACACCCAACCCGCCACGCCCGCCTGCCAGTAGCGGCAACCCTAAGGCGACGAGACCGAGAAACAGCAGAACCGCCAATCCCCCACGACGGGCACCCAAGACAGTGCCACACAGCATCACCCCAAGCGTCTGAGCCGTGATTGGAACACCAAAAGCCAACGTGAATTTTGGGATCAATCCCAGCGCCGCGATCAATGCTGCAAACAGCGCGATAAGGGTGATTGAGCGTTCCATGATGTATCCTGTTCATGCGCAAATTGCGTCGATGCGCATCGGTAGGCTGCCACTCGACGGCGGTCAACCGCGATAACTTAAACGCCGCCTCGGGCGCGCAACGCTTCTGCGACATGTTCAGCATCATCAATCGCTAATACTGCGAATGGCGTGATGATCCGCCAGCCCACACGTTTCACCGCGCGTGCGCGCCATGCCATCGCCAACAATTGCCCTTTGCCTGCGAGAACAGGGGTAAAACGCACCACTAAGGCAATGGCGATTTCAATACGCTGCGTCTTGACGCCCAGCGCACGCAATGGCCTGGTCAGCCAGCGCACTACGGACATCATATCTGATAAGCGCGTGGTCATTGTGACCAGATTGGCAAGACCTACGGCGGTGATCATCCGCAGTACGATCACCAAACCACCCTCAAGATTGCCTGTAAAAAAATGCCAAAGAACAATGAGCAATACAAACGGCCACAAGACCCACAAACGGCGCACCCCGGTGAGCAAAAACTGACGGCCCGGCATGGAATATAGCGTCAAACAGCACGCGAGAAAGCCCAGATGCCACGGTAGCGCTTCGACAGAAAACAGCACCATCGTTGCAGCGCACAACAAAAACAGCTTTAGCCCCGCAGACCATCCGTGCGCGCGTGTCTCAACCGGAGATGTGAGAGAGATCATCACCATCCCCAATCTGTTTCATCCGTGCCTCAAAACGCGTCAGTACGCCTGCGGGATGGCCATCATCTTCAACGCGCCCCCGCTCTAACCACACAACCCGGTCATATTCACGCACCATTTCGGGGTCGTGAGTGATATGCACCAAGGTCACATCCAAACCATCCAATACCCGGCGCAAGTGCATGGTTGTGGGAATATCAAGGCCCGCAAAGGGTTCATCCAGAATGATCACCTTTGGCTGCATGGCAAGCACCGACATCAGGCACACCAATTGTCGTTGACCTTGCGAAAGCTGGTGAATGGCAGCATCTGACCAATGCCCCTTGCCAAAGCGCGCCAAAACCGCAGCGACCCCTTTTGCCGCGTCTTTTTTGGATAGGCCCAATTGCGTCAGGCCAAACGCAATCTCTTCCTCGACCGTCGGAAAAATGATTTGGTGATCAGGGTTTTGAAATAGAATTCCGACGTGACGCAGCACTGCTTTGCGGTCATTTACGACGTCAGCACCAGCAATACGTGCGCGCCCCTCAGTGGCTTCAATCAATCCCGCCATTATCCGGGCAAGCGTGGTTTTGCCCGATCCATTGCGTCCAATAATCCCAATACGCCGCTCATCCGCGCGTAATGTGATATCCGTCAAAACATCAACGCCATCCGGCACGTAATGTACCGCCTCAAGCGATATCAGATAGGTCTGGTTGAGTGCCATGCTGACAGACAGCCCTTGCTAGGGTAAAGGTATATCCTGCCCTATCACCCACCTGAACCGCAGAAAACCATTTTACGCTTTATCTATTGTCGCGGTGATGTCCATGATCCGGGCAGATCACCCTTTGGGAACCGCGTAGGGGCCTTGATATGGCTCATCACCCAATTTGGTCCTGCCATCAATTTGCTCAATGTTGGGCTTTCCCGCACCTGTGCCTTTAGCTTTTCGATCTGCATGACGTTGTCGATACGGCGATCCAGAAACTCCCACGTTTCCGCGTGGCCCTCGCTGGTGTCGCCCAGCCAATATAGCACAGTAGCCGAATAGACCCCTGATAACGTGGCGCGTTTTGTGTACCAATTCACGTCATCCGAGGTGTCACCCAGCGCATCCCAAATCGCATCACATGTTCCCCACATCAGCTTGGCACCGTCCGCTGCATGTTGCGGCAAGGCAAACAAAGTTGTCCCACGCCGCACGACTTCTTTATCGGTTACCACTTCTAATCGCAGACGCACGGCTGTTGCGATACGGTCGCGAAACCGCATGGCAGATAGATCAGTAGCTTTTAGCTGCTCCAACATCTGCGTGTCTCCACGATTGTGATAGGCCACAGCCAAATCAACCGCCCCACGTGGACAGACCGCCCGCGCCACAGTTGCATCCAGTTCACTATCGCGTACAGCAGCCGTGAACGTGGCCTCTGACCAGCCATCAAATGGCACATGGTTCAACGCGGCATCCAGCAGTTTGTCCTTGGGATCAGTCATAGCGGGCTCCTTTTTCTGCGCATGCACAGACTCGACAAAGCAATATCACCTTGCTATATGCCGGGTTCCTGCAAATCATTGCAACTTTAGACTAGAAAGGTGGTGAAAACCACATGCAGGTTAGTGTTCGCGATAACAACGTCGATCAAGCGCTGCGCGCCCTGAAGAAAAAACTTCAGCGCGAAGGTGTGTTTCGTGAAATGAAGCTCAAGCAACATTTCGAGAAACCTTCCGAGAAAAAAGCACGCGAGAAAGCCGAAGCGATCCGCCGTGCCCGTAAATTGGCACGCAAAAAGCTACAGCGCGAAGGTATGATGTAAATCGTTCTGCTGTATCTTATGAAATACGAAACCCCCGGGGCCTGTTGGCGGCGGGGGTTTTGTTTTTGGGCTACGGGTTGGGCGGCGGCATAGTGGACTGAGCCGACATTCACCCACAGATATCCAATGTCTGCTAGAGACTTTTTTGAAGCCAAGCAGGCGAACCCCTAGCTATGCATTTGCCGTTTGCGATTTCGGGTGCGCTGCGTCGCCTCTTCTGAACCATCATGGTAGGTACCGAACCACTTATCCCAAGGCATTTCGGCATTGCCGTAGTTGCATTCATAATATCGGTGATGCAATTGATGAAAGAACGCTCCAAGCAGTAGGGCTTGACGATCCTGCGTCCAAATCGCCTCATATCCTGAATGGGACGAGGCAGCACCCAGCATCAACCAATAGCCGAGAAACAGCATATGTACCGGATGGCTTGGCAGGGCGAGAACGATCAGGATTGCGCTAAGATACACCAAGGCTTCGACGAGGTGCATCGACATGCCAGACCACGGTCCGGTGTTGACGTTCCGATGATGCACCGAATGCACATATTTGTAGATAGAGGGCTGATGCAGGATGAGGTGCACACCATAAAAGTGAACGCTTTGCCACAGCGCAAGCAAGGGAAACAGCAGAATGAACCAGACGGGATGCGCGCTTAATGACAATGTGCTGATCAATCCGCTGGCGTAGGACCAGCGCAGGAAACACTCCAAAACTGAAAGACTGGTGGCACCAAACGCCATTGAGTAATAGATGTTGTCCCATGTCTGATAGCCAAATGCGAACAAGGCATTCTTGCGTTTGAAATACGGGCGCGGGTCGTATTTCAGCAATTTGCCCTGCCCGTCAATCCCATAGAACCAGTGGTGTAGACCTCCGGCAACGATGCCCAGAAATATCCAGTTACGTAAGAATACCCATGCCACCCAGCCAAAGCCGAGGCTGGCTTGCTCTGGCCCGACAGGTTGCAACCAAAAGGCTACCAGAAACGCCAGCGCCAGAAAGATTGAGCGGTCCGAGAACTGTAGCCAGTTCTGCCACACCCATTGTGCTAGAACGGCAGGTTTGGGCGGCCACAGCCAATAGGGTGCGTGCTTGACTGGCAAGTCTGGATGCCAGTGCCATTCACGGCTCATTGGTTCGGTGTCGGCTTTCTTCGTCATCTAGACTTCACCTTGTCGGTATGGTGAGTACTGTCCTGGGTGATTGTCCGTGCGTCTTATCCAAAAGCGACATTCTGCACCCAGAAAACTGCCTTTCATCTTGTTGGTCAGTAGGCCGTAGTCAATGACCTTGAATAAGGCATTTCAGAACAAAGCGGCCATTCGTGAAGATTGCAACATAGAGCCAAATGGACTCAAACCGATCCTTCGCTGCCTATAACGTCAGCAGGCAATCCAAGATTTTGAACAAAAATCACCGATGATGCAAAATCCGCCCGATCGTATTCATCAACACTTGCGCTGCAAGCGTCGATGTACATCCCGTTGGGTCATAATCCGGGGCAACTTCTACCAAATCCACACCCACGATACTGCCACGTCTGGCCAGTCCGTCGATCAGCTCCAACACCTCATAATAGATAAATCCGCCATGGCTGGGCGTGCCTGTACCGGGCGCAATTGAAGGGTCAAAGGCATCAATGTCGATGGTAAGGTAGTATCGTGCGCCTTCTGGGATACGATCCAACATGCCCTCAACACCTAACTTGCGGAATTGGCGCACAGATTGAATGTCCGACCCCATTTCGCGGGCATCTACATACCCATCGCGCGCGGTGGAGGACACATTGCGAATACCAATCTGGCTTAACCCTGTCACATAATTTTTCTCAGCAGCGCGGCGCATTGGGTTGCCGTGTCCGTACCGCACGCCGTGGCGTTCATCGACAAAGTCTAGATGCGCGTCGATCTGCACCACGTGAATGGGATCTTGGTCGTCAAAGGCATTGATGCAGGGGATGTTCACCGAATGATCGCCCCCCATCACAACCGGAATAGCCCCCGCTGCCAAAATTTTGCGCACGCCATATTCAATGTTCGCATGACTGTTCATCGTGTCGGTGTGAATGATGTCCGCATCCCCAATATCAACAATCTTAACCTTTGAGGGTTCCAGATAGGTGATGTCATCTTCATGATCATAAGCGCCCGCATGACCAAAGGAGAACAACGTCGACGCCTCACGTATCGCGCGTGGCCCCATACGGGCACCTGAACGCCACTGACACCCAAAATCATAGGGTGCCCCAAGGACAGCAACATCTGCATCTATCGCGTCCCAATCTTGCACATATGGGTATTTGCCAAATGTGCAAATTCCCACAAATGGAAGGTCTAGACGTCCGCCTTCGTATCCATGCTTTGACATATCATTTTCCTTTTTCGTTTCTCAATTTACTTACCCGACCGGCAGCGCCGTCGTCTTGCACACAGTCCTAAGAGCGAAGGATGACTGCATCTGCCTGACCCCCGGTAACCGTGCGAGGTACTGGCGATGAATACGCGCGAAATCATCGGTATCTTCTGCAACGACCTTTAGCAGATAGTCCGCCGATCCCGCCATCAAATGACATTCCAAAACATCCGGAATCCGCGCAACTGATTTCTCGAACGCATCCAACACTTCGTCAGCTTGGCCCTGCAAGGTGATCTCAACAAACACGGTTGTCGGCACCTTGAGTTTACGCGCGTCCAACAATGCCACATAGTCGCGAATATAGCCCTCTTTCTCCAATCGCTGCACGCGTCGGTGACAGGCAGAAGGCGATAAATTTACGCTTTCAGACATCTCACCATTGGACATGCGTCCATTACGTTGAAGCGCCCTTAGGATGCGTCGATCAATCTCGTCCAAGCTCATTTTTCGCACTTCTTTCGCGTCATGTGTCGCTTTGACGCAATTCTATTCGAATAAACCCACCTTTGGCGACCCTCATTCGCGCTTAATTGCACAGCACATTGCCTAGGCTTTAGGCAATGTACGTAAGGAGTAAACGTCAATGAAAATCGGCTGTCCAACAGAGATTAAACCACAAGAATTTCGCGTCGGGCTTACCCCCAGCGCCGCATTGGAAGCGGTGAAGAATGGCCATGATGTCATCGTGCAATCTGGCGCGGGCATTGGCGCGGGCTTTGATGATGCCGCGTATGAAGAAGCAGGCGCTACGATCATCGCCACAGCGGCAGAAATTTTTGACGCCGCAGACATGATCGTAAAAGTCAAAGAACCACAGACCGGAGAGCGTAAAATGCTACGCGAAGGGCAGTTGTTGTTTACCTACCTGCACCTTGCCCCCGACCCTGAACAGACCAAAGACCTAATCGCATCTGGTGCAACCTGCATCGCCTATGAAACCGTCACCGACCGCAATGGCGGATTGCCATTGTTGGCCCCTATGTCAGAAGTCGCCGGGCGGTTAGCACCTCAAGTCGGCGCATGGACGTTGCAAAAAGCCAATGGCGGACGTGGTGTATTGATGGGCGGCGTTCCGGGTGTGGGTCCGGCGCGCGTTATGGTCATCGGGGGCGGCGTCGTTGGCACACATGCAGCACGTATCGCGGCAGGTATGGGCGCAGACGTGACCGTGTTGGACCGTTCCTTGCCGCGCATGCGCTATCTTGATGATATCTATGGCGGTGTGTTTAAAACATCTTATGCGTCAGCGCAGAATACCATCGAACTGGCCCGTGAGGCCGACATGATCATTGGTGCCGTCCTAATCCCCGGTGCCGCAGCCCCCAAGCTTATCAGCCGCGCGCAGCTGAGCGAGTTGAAACCGGGTGCTGTACTTGTCGACGTAGCCATCGACCAAGGTGGGTGTTTTGAAACCTCCAAAGCGACCACACACCAAGACCCGGTGTATGAGGTCGATGGGATCATGCATTATTGCGTGGCAAACATGCCAGGTGCAGTCGCACGCACGTCTACAATCGCATTGGGCAACGCGACCATGCCATTCATGATCTCATTGGCAAACAAAGGCTGGAAGAAAGCTTGCGCTGATGACGAACACCTAAAAGCAGGGTTGAACGTACACGCTGGCAAGCTGACCTATGCCGCGGTCGGCGAGGCGTTGAAAATGGACTTCATCTCGGCTGACGAGGCAATTTCGGGTTAAGTAAATAAAGCAGTCGAACAAAAGGCCCACCATCTTTGGCGGGCCTTTTTCATACGATCACTTAGGTCAGCGACAACGATACTCGGCCAATTGCTGAATGTTCTTATTACCCAATCCAGCAGTTCCAAAAGGCCCTGCCCATTCATTGCCTTGACGCCAATAACGGTGTTTCGTTCCATTCGGGCAAGTGATCCGATACTGGCGGTTTAGTCCATTCGGGCTGGTTCCATAATTTTCTATTTTGATCGAACCACCGGACGCAGCCGCTGCTTGCTTCCTTGATCCGCTATTCGTCGTAGCTTTCGAACTGCCCGAACTTGAGGACGATGCGCTGCCACCAGATCCTGATGAATTGGCCAGCCCTTTCAACAGCAACGCAGCACCGCCCAGCGCAACACCCGCAGCGACATCACCACCGGGTGTGTTATTGATCGCGCAGATTATGTCTCCTGTACAATCATATCCGCCCGAATTGGCCTTTTTACGCGTAGTGGTTTGTCGGGATGCGGGACGGCTGTTGGCGAGGTATTTACCAAAGGCCCAACCAACGGCACCTGTTTCGTGTCGGACTTTCACCCATTTCCCTTGTCGTTGCAAAACCGTGACCTGAGTAAAATGGTTCATCTGTCGGCGGATCGCATAATTCGACCCCGGACCACTGCGCAAATTCAGGTATCCATCACCGGGCGAATAGACGTATTTCACAGGCCCACCACCTGACCCTTGGCGCAATAAATATTTGGAATGGCTCCACCCCACCGCACCACTTTGGTGGCGGACCTTAAGCCATTTGCCAGACGCCCCTAGAACCTGTGCTTTTGTACCGTGAAACATCTTTTGGATAATAGCGTTGCCCGTGCTGGGACCTGTTCGCAAATTCAAATATCCGTCCCCAGGTGAATTCACGATCCGCGTGTCAGCCCACCCAATGGATCCCGCCAACAAACAAATCACCAAGACCAAATAGCGCATCAACATATCCTCACCTTTCAATACAGGGACAATCAAAGCACCATGACCCCATTAAATCAATGAAATTTGGATGTAAAAAAGCCCGGCCATCCTGAGATAACCGGGCTTTGGAAGTCAATATTCAGGTCGATTACTTAGCCTTGGCAAGTGAGTCCCGAATTTCCAACAATACGTCCAGTTCGGATGGACCGGCTGGTTCGTCGGCAACCGCTTCTTCTTCGGATTTCACAGCGGCCTCTTTGGCTTTGTTGACAAAGCGAACCAGCATGAACACCACGAATGCAATGATCAAGAAGTTAATGATAGCCATGATAAATGCGCCGATTGCAAATACGGCAGCGCCGGTCTCACGGGCCGCTTCCAACGACGCGCCAGCAGGCACTTCGCCTGACAGCACAAAGTATAAGTTTGTGAAATCAGTGCCACCCATGGCCAAACCGATAATTGGGTTGATCAAATCGCCAACCAACGACGTAACGATCGCCGTAAACGCGGCACCAATGATGATACCAACAGCCATGTCCATGACATTACCCTTGGCGATGAAGTCTTTGAATTCGTTAAGCATATTTTGTCCCTCGTGTTTCATACGGCGACTGTTCGCACCAGTTGGCTCACCGCTGCACAGTCGTTAACACATTTACGCACATCCGGCAGCCTGTATTTATGGGGAAAAATGCCTATCTGTTGTCTGTTCAACACGAGGAGACTTAAATGGCCGACCTATCCGCATTTCCCATCACCCAGAAATGGCCAGCACAAAATCAAGATATTTTGCAGCTGTATTCCTTCCCCACGCCAAACGGTGTCAAAGCTTCTATCGCACTTGAGGAAATGGGTATCCCTTATGAGGCGCATTTGGTGACGCTGTCGGATGTCGATGTCAAAAGCGCTGAGTTCCTATCCTTGAATCCGAACAATAAAATTCCTGCCATCATCGATCCAAACGGGCCAGATGGCGCGCCAATTGGGTTGTTCGAAAGTGGCGCAATCCTGATTTATCTTGCGGACAAGTCAGGCAAACTTATCGGCAACAACGCCACCGAACGGGCACATGTCATTCAATGGCTCATGTTTCAAATGGGCGGCCTTGGACCAATGCTGGGGCAACTCGGGTTCTTTTACAAATTCACCGGCTCCAGTTGGGAAGATAAACGTCCGCAACAGCGTTACATAGACGAAGCAAAACGCTTGCTCGCCGTCTTGGACCTCGAACTCGCTGGTAAAGATTGGATTGCAGGATCGGATTTTTCCATCGCTGACATCGCAATTGCCCCATGGCTGCGGTCATTGGACTTTTATGGCGCAAAAGAAGTGTTGGGGTGGGACGACCATACAAATCTAGTCGATTACGTCGCCAGATTTGAAGCGCGTCCCGCTGTTCAAAAAGGTCTCGTCACCCCTGCTCGTGAATAGTACGGACCGACGTCATACTAGATAAAAATCTAAATCACCTCACCGCCTGTCAATATGGGCGGTGAATCAAATCCATTGCGCCAAACAACATAGGCCATCACTGGATGGTCATGAGTCTGCATCGCATGGGGTTGGTTGCTCGCATGAAAGCTTGTCCCACCCGCCCGCAGAACATTGTTTTCACACCCATCACGCATAAATGTCGCTTCACCTGCAAGAGTGAGATACATTTCTTCGGCGGGATGTTGGTGCCACGTATAATACAATCCAGCTGGCATATAGACGATCCAAGCCGCCATCTTTGCGCTGGTAAATGCGCCACCTTCGCCAATCAGACAGTAACATCCGAAACGGTCCATAAAGTCCGCCCCAATATCTGTATCTTTGTAGGTCTCGCGCCACTGCGCAACCGTCCCAGCCACAAAAAATGCATCACGGACCTTCGGATAAATGTCTGAAAACAACCCTTGTTCCGCAGCAAAAAGATCAGCGGGAGGACCACGAAAGGGTAGTACATTCTGCGCGCCAAGATCATCCGCAAACGGACAAAAGGCATTCAGTTCAGGATGATCCTCATGGGCAATGCGCACCTCACGCAGTAAAACATCCCATAAAATACGGTTTGGATCAGAAACTAACATCGCCTCATTTCCCGCTAAGAGTACCTCTTTTTGGGTATAGCCAGCCAAACTGGTCAGCGCGCCTATCTACGACGCGCTGCAGGTCGATTTTAGATCAAGTCACAGACATCAAGACGGCAAAGCACTGGTGAGGACATATTGCAAAATCTGCACAACCTGCTGCGGTGTCTCGGCCACTGCCAACGCTGCCGCATCGACCTCTTTCAACGGGTGCGCATGATCCGGCCCGTGCAAGATAATCAACGATTTACCCAGTGCAGCAGCATATCCCGCATCAAACGCCGCGTTCCATTGTTTGTATTGGTCACCAAAACGCACGACGACCACATCCGCATCCTCAATCCCCTTGCGGGTGCGGATCGCATTCATCTGCGCGCCCTTTCGGTCGTGCCAAAACTTGTCAGCCTCAGCCCCAAGGATTGCAACGCCACAATCATCGCTGGCCGCGTGATCGGTCACAGGTCCGTTAAACGCGACATCCAGCCCTTTAGCGCCTTGGGTGATCTGCTCACGCCAATCAGTGTGAATTTCGCCTGACAAATAAACTTTCAGCATTTCATTCTCTCCTTCTTGGTGATGACTTCCGACCTTCTTTAGCCGCGCAACACACCACCTGTTGCCTTGGCAACCTTCTCAATTACCTTGGCGGCAACAGCTTCAATATCAGCGTCTTTGAGCGTCTTTTCAGCAGGCTGCATCCGCACCGTGATCGCGAGTGATTTCTTACCCTCACCGAGTGAACCACCGATGAATTCATCGAACACGCGCACGTCTTCAATCAGCGTTTTGTCAGCGCCCGACGCTGCATTTACCAAGGTCAGCGCCTCGACATCTGCATCCACAACAAAGGCAAAATCACGCTCGACTGCTTGCAGATCGCTGACCTTCAATGCAGCGCGTGTTGCGCCTAGTTTGCGTGGCAATGGCACTTCGGCGGGCCAAAGGGTGAATGCCATCGCTGGTCCTTTTACGTCCATCGCGGCCAGCACCTTTGGATGCACCTCACCGTAGACACCCAGCACCTTTTTTGGCCCAAGGCAGATCATGCCGTGACGGCCCGGGTGCCACCACTCCGCAGCACCCCGCAAGATTTGCACACGTGTCGGCGCACCCATTGCGGCCAAGACGGCCTCTGCGTCCGCTTTGACATCATATATATCCACACCACGCGACGCGCCGTGCACATCCTTGGGACCAGTACGGCCCACCAACAGGCCAGAGATCAACATATGCTGTTCGCCCGGCTCACCGCCATGAAAGGCCGGACCAACTTCAAACAACGCCATATCTGCAAATCCACGCGCCTGATTGCGCGCTGCTGCTTGTAATAGGGCTGGCAACAACGCAGGGCGCATATGGCTCATGTCATTGCTGATCGGGTTTTCCAGCTTGGTCTCATCTGTGCCGCCACCAAATAGTGCGGCCGACGCCTGATCAATAAAGCTGTAACTGACACATTCGTTGTATCCGAGTGCAGCACAGGCACGGCGCGCGGCACTTTCGCGTTTCTGCATCGGTGACAGGATCGGACGCGGCACGCCTGCTGATAGCCGTGGCAGGGGCCGCCCCTCAAGCTTGGTCAGGGACGCAATCCGCGCGACTTCTTCGACCAGATCAGCCTCGCCTTGCACGTCAGGGCGCCAGCTTGGCACATGCGCCATATTGCCTTCCAACCGGAACCCAAGTGCCGTCAACGTCTGGCGCTGTTCGCTCTCGGGAATTGTCATACCCACCAGTGACTGGACCCGTGCCGCATCCAATTTATAGGCACGACTTGTATCTGGAATTTTACCTGCAACAACAACTTCTGATGCTTCGCCACCCGCATGATCAAGGATCATCTGCGTGGCATGTTCAATCCCGTATGGCGTCCATTCGGGGTCAATCCCGCGTTCAAAGCGATACCGCGCATCCGAATTAATTTTCAACGCGCGGCCGGTGTACGCTGTACGAATTTTGTCAAAATAAGCGGCTTCGATAAAGACATTTGTAGTCTCAGCGGTACAGCCGGACGCAAGCCCACCCATCACGCCACCAATGCTCTCAACACCTTCCGCATCTGAGATCAGCGTCATGCCTTCGACAAATGTATATTCCTTGTCATCCAGTGCCATCATCGTCTCGCCACCTTTGGCACGATGAACACGCAGGGCGTTACCCGCGACCTTATCGGCATCAAACACGTGCAAAGGACGGTTGCGATCATAGGTAAAGAAATTCGTCACATCGACGAGGAATGAAATGGGCCGCAATCCAATCGCCCGCAGCTTGTCCTGCAACCAAACGGGGCTTGGCCCGTTTTTGACACCGCGAATGACACGGCCAAAGAACACAGGGCATTGATCTAGGGTATCTTCGTCAATGCTCACGGAAATGGGGCAAGGGAACAGCCCCTCAACCGCATCCACATTACGCGCCTTCAACGTGCCCAATCCACGTGCCGCCAGATCACGCGCAAT